>JADFQN010000026.1 GCA_022561755.1 Bacteroidota bacterium | reverse complement strand
GTATTTCAACAGCCTCCTAGCGAACTGCGATGCATGAAATCTCTACGCGCGCGCCGCGCGGAAGCGCCGCCACCTGAATGGTCTCGCGAGCGGGCGGGGCCTCACAGAAATACCGCGCGTACACCTCGTTGACGGGCGCGTAGTCGTCCAGGCTCGTCAGGAAAACCGTACACTGGACCGCGTGTTGGAAATCGAGGCCGCCTGCGCGCAACACGGCGCCGAGGTTATCGAGAACCTGTGCAGCCTCCTCTTCGATCTCGCCCCGAATCATCTCACCCGACACTGGATCGAGCGAAATCTGGCCCGAGCAGAACAACATATTCCCGGCCAACACACCTTGACTGTAGGGCCCAATTGCCGCCGGGGCGTTCGGGCTTTTTATGGAGTTGCGAAGAGACGGGGGGGGGACTTTCATTTGAAACCAGAAAGAGTGCGGGGATAATTGGGCCCATAGTTACTGAGCGGTTCGGCAGTCGCCAAGCGAAGATTCGGTTTGAACCAGAAGGAGTTATGAGATAGACGGCCAGGAAGCGGACTCATGTGGAACGGACCATGTTTCGGCGTCGTTGGGGATGTTCATCGGCTGACTAAGTCCTTCAAATCCATGAGCCGCAACGGACGTGTTCTCGTAGCCATGAGCGGGGGGGTGGACTCCTCCGTGACCGCTGCTCTTCTGTACGAGGAGGGCTACGAGATTGTGGGCATCACGATGAAAACGTGGGATTACGCAACGACCGGCGGCGCGGCTGAGGCAAAAAAGCGCACGAAGGAGGTGGGCTGCTGCACGCTGGAGTCGATGAACGACGCCCGCGCCGTGGCCGTGCGGCTGGATTTCCCACATTTCGTCGTAGACATCCGTCAGGAGTTCGGCGACTGGGTGGTGGATCGCTTCACGAGCGATTATCTCGCAGGGCGGACGCCGAATCCGTGTGTGCTCTGCAACACCCACATCAAGTGGGCTGCGCTCTTGCGGCGGGCCGATGCCCTCGGTTGTGAGCACATTGCCACCGGGCACTATGCGCGGGTTCGCCGGGATGAGGAATCCGGCCGTTACGTTGTCAGTCGCGGCCTCGACCGCAATAAGGATCAGAGCTATGCGCTCTGGGGGATCGAGCAGGAGCACCTCGCGCGCAGCATTTTCCCGCTCGGCGAGTACACCAAGCCCACCATCCGCCGGATGGCCGCCGACTTTGGTTTGGAGCATGTGGCCGACAAGCCCGATTCGTACGAGATCTGCTTCATCCCCGACAATGACTATCGAGGCTTCCTCAAGCGCCGCGTGAACGGGTTGGAAGAAAAGGTGGATGGCGGCGCGTTCGTGATGGAAGCCACCGGCGAGGTGGTTGGCACGCACAATGGCTATCCGTTCTACACCATTGGGCAGCGGCACGGCCTAGACCTCGCCTTGGGCGAGCCGATCTATGTCACGCGAATCGATGTACCGACAAACACCGTGTACGTGGGTACGAAGGACGAGTTGGAGGGCCGGACGCTCACGGCCCGGCAACTCAACTTCGGCAAGGTGGCCGGGTTGAACGGTGAAACCCCGGCCGTCGGGCAGATTCGCTACAAGGATCCGGGGGCGCCATGCCTCGTCCACCAGGCCGGGGAAGACGAGCTGGAGATCGTATTCAAAGAGCCGCGCACGGCCATAACGCCGGGCCAATCGCTGGTGCTGTATGACGGCGATGACGTTCTTGCGGGAGGCTGGATCGCAACGACCGAGAAGTCCGAGACGGCCGAGTCCTCGGGTTTCATCGCGCTGCCGACGTTGTGATAGTTGGCGGAAACTCTTGCGGGTCCATTGCGGTTTGTCTACAGATTTCGTGCGAACCAACCAGCCAATGAACCGCATTGCCGAGATTATGCCGCGGGACAACTACACGTTGTGGTTGCGCTTCGACGACGGAGTCGAAGGCACAGTAGACTTGTCACACCTGGCAGGCCGCGGAGTTTTCGCGGCGTGGAATGATCCTGCGGTGTTTGGCAAGGCTCGTATCACCGAAGCGGGTGCGGTAGAATGGCCGGGCGAGATCGATCTGTGCCCGGATTCGCTCTACCTGAAGGTTACGGCGAAAACACCGAAGGAGGCGTTTCCGTCAATTACTGATCAGGCCAATGCCTGAGATCAGCAGGTTCTATGGCATCGTCGTCAAGATGTTTTTTGACGATCACCCGCCACCTTACTTTCATGCTGAATACAGCGGCAAGTCGGTTGTCGTAGATATCAATACGCTTTCAATAGTGGCGGGCTCATTACCTCATCGAGCGATGGGACTGGTTACAGAGTTGGCACAGTTACATCAAGATGAGCTACGTGATTCGTGGAGACGTGCCGAGAATTTGGAATCACCTGGTAAGATCAACCCGCTCGCGTAACATGGCAACGTTCCGGGAATGCCCCTCCTGCGCACTAAACGCTCCGGCTGGCACCACAGAGTGCCCCTTCTGCGGCTATGAGTTCCCTATGTCTGAACCTGGATCGTTTACGGTAGCCTGGTTGATGATCGGTCTGATGATCCTGTTTGGAATCCCAATTCTGGCGTGGCTGATGGGGTGGTTGGGGTGAGTTCGGATTTCGGATTTCGGATTTGATATTTGGAATTTGGAACTTGAGATTTGGAATTTGAACGCGGCCTTCAGCCGGCATTGAAAACCTGCAACCTCCAGCCTGTAATCCCAAACCCGCAACCCTAAAGAATAGGCGCCAGCAGCCTCGTTGATTGCACACAAAGGCGGAAGCCGAATGAGCGTCCCGTCAAATCTTCCTGCGTGAGGCGCGTGGACCGGGCAAAATCCTGCAAAAGCATGTCTGCCACATTGCTGCAGAAATCGGCGTCGTTGAAGAGGCAGGTCAGCTCAAAGTTGAGGCGGAACGAGCGGTTGTCGAGGTTTGCCGTGCCCACCGTCGCGTAGTCGTCGTCTACGAGGAGGACCTTTTGGTGCATGAAGCCCTCCTCGTACAAGAACACCTTCACGCCCGCCTGCTCGACTTCCGGGAGGTAGGCGTACGGGACGAACTTGAACAGCACGGAATCCGTCATGCGCGGCATGAGAACGCGGACATCCACCCCACGCAGCGCTGCAAGCTGGAGCGCCCCGAGGACGCGCCCATCCGGTACGAAATAGGGCGAGGCAATCCAAATCCGCTCCTCGGCCGATTCAATGGCGTGCGTGAACAGCAGGCCACACGTTTCGAGTTCGTCGGCCGGGCCGGAGGCCAGCACCAACCCCACCCTATCCCTATCGGACGGCGTCGGCTCCCAGTTCACGTCCAGGATTTCCTCACGGCCATAGTACCAGTCGCGCAGAAACGAAATTTGGATCCCCTGCACCATCGGCCCTACGATGCTCACGTGGGTATCGCGCCAGGGCGTGAGCTTCGGGTCGTGGCCGAGATACTCATCCCCCACATTCAGACCGCCGATGAGTGCCTTCTTCCCATCCACGATCACAATCTTGCGATGATTCCGGAAGTTGAGCTGGAAACGCCGGCGCCACCGACGTTTTCCTGCAAATCCTGAAACATGGACACCGGCGCGGCGCAGGTCTTTCTTGTAGCTCCGCGGCAGCCGCGAACTTCCGATTTCATCGTAGAGGAGGTACACGCGTACGCCCGCCTGCGCTCTTCGGATGAGTTGATCCTTGAATCGTCGCCCGATGTCGTCATCGTGGATGAGGAAAAACTGCGCGAGGATGTACTCCTGGGCAGATTCTATGGCCTCGAAGATGGCCTCGAACGTGGCGTCGCCGTCTACGTGCAGCGTGGCGTCGTTGCCTCGCGTGAAGGGCAATGTGGAGAGCGCTCGGAAGGCGCGGAGTTCGCCGCGCTCATCCTGGGGATAGGCAATGAAGTCGGTCAGCACCCCATGCCGTATGTGGGTCAGGTGCTGATCGACCACGGCATCGAACGTGCGAAGCGCCCTGCAGTACTCGCCGAACTGGAATCGCCCGAACACCCAGTAAATGGGCAGCGCGAGGTAGGGGAGGATCACCAGAGAAATTGCCCAGGCCGTAGCGCCCTGCGGGGTTCGGGTTTTCATGATGGCATCCACCGCGTGCCCGATGCCAATCGCGTGGATCAGCGGAATGCCGATCCCGAGAATCCAGCCAAGGGTCGTGCCGTCGAACATTCTGATCCAAGCCTTCCGCGAACCGAGACCAAGGCTACAGGCGTTGACGCTTCTCTGCAAGCGTGCCGGACGTGACTCGCCATTGCGCTAGGAGTCTGTCGAAATACGCCATCCTGCCTTCCCGCCATGCGGCGGGACTCTCGGCCGATCTCTTCGTTGCCCCGCAGTACTGCGGGGCGCCTTGATCTCAACCGAGATGCGCTCGTCTCGGCGACAGAGCACGTAAATCAACAGCCTTTTAGGCAGGTGCACTCACAGTCGATGTTCGTTTTTCAGCATGGACTCTCTCACACTCGAGCACCGCTCGTCGTACCCGACAAGAATCCGAAACGCAGCATCGGTCCAAGCTACGTTCGGACGTGTGGCAGAGTACATCCGAGCGATCGATCACTCGTGCGAAAGGCGTTCGGCAACCCAGGCATAATTCTCTCGCCACCATGACCATGCCAGAAGGAATACGCACACGAGCATGAAAACGGACGCGGTTGCTGCAATAACAATAATTGCTCGCTTTGGCCTTGCCTTCCTGGTCGGAGGGATGGCCGGGTCTAGCACTTGCACGGCAAGAGCATCGTTCTTCTCAGAAAACCGTGCTTGTTCGAGCAAAGGA
The DNA here is from genome assembly GCA_022561755.1 of Bacteroidota bacterium. Lineage (GTDB taxonomy): Bacteria > Bacteroidota > Rhodothermia > Rhodothermales > Rubricoccaceae > JAHEJB01. The sequence continues at coordinate 23,487 of JADFQN010000026.1, read as the reverse complement.
TGGATGGCCTCAAGGATATTCGCCTGAATCACAACCTCCCGGTACAGCCGGGCATACTGATAGCTGACTTCAGGGAGGTTGCGGAGCGCCACGGGCATAAGCTCGTCCTCGCCGCGCATGAACCGATTGAGGGAGGCCTGCGCGGCTCTAACCTGATCGCGCGCGGCACTCACTTGTGCGTTCTCGTCACCAAATTGCCTGCGAAGCGCACCGTACTGAACCTCCAGCGTCACGATCTCTGCCCGAATGCCGGCCAGGGCTTCGAAGAACGCAGCTCCTTGCTGCTCTATGTCGAGCACGCCGTGCCGTTCCTGGAACGCTTGTAGGGCAACCTGCGCCGAGTCGAGCAAGACCGAAACCTCGTCCAATCGTTGCTCGATGAACTGGCGTGTTTGGCGAGCGTTCGCAGCCGTGAGCACTATGTTCTGTTGGTTGAGCTCCTCTACCATGTAATTGGCGATGTTCGCCGCCCGCCGCGGATCGCGATCGAATATGCCTACAGATAGATAGTCGAAGTCTAGCGCAACAACATAATCCATATTCTCATTCAATTCCTTGATGGCCTCTGCTCTCGGATCAACACTTTCTGTTGTCTCGTACACGTTTTCGAGGTCAAATCGCTGAACGGTACGATCCAGCAACGTTCGACTCGTCAGAATGGATAGGTAGCGCGTGTACTCTCCTCCGGGTCCAGAAAGAATAGAGGCTGCGCCCGGCACGGCGCTCTCCAGCACGCCAAGAAACGACGAGCCGCTTTCGGGTAACAGGACGCGCGTTTCAGCCTTGTACCACACCGGCAGGGTAAGGCTTATAGCAATGGAGCCGATTCCTGCGAGTACCGTGGCGATAATAATGAACCAGCGGCGTCGAAAGAGTGATCGCGCAGCCCACCAAAACGTATCGGCGCCCAGACGTCGCTCCTCAAAGCTAAACTCTTCGAAGGACTCCGTTCCGTTACCTGAAGCTTCGGCTTCCATTGTATGTGTGATTGTCTTTTTCACGAGCAAGAAACGAGAAATATTATATAAATATCACTTAGTATTATCTTAATTAGTTTGTTTTTAGGAAGACGTTAATCAATAATGCAGTCGCCGTAATACTCGAAAGTACGGCGGATATGATTCGGAATCGGGCGTCGCTCCTGGCCCGCTCTTGTTGCAGTTCCATGTTTCGCTGCTGGATCACTGCGCTTTGCGTGCTTCGATCTTCAGCGACAAGCAACCGATTTACGAACACAAGATCGCCGGAGTCGATCGGGCCTGCCTGATCGGCAGGCACTACGGCCCCCAACGCAGTCAGTACGTATGTGTCCGTAGCCCCCGAAGCCCGTCCTCCGGCCGACGCGATGTAATTCTCCACTGATTGGCCCGAGACGTAAGGGATATGCCCTGGGCGGAGCACCTGGCCAAACACGTAAACGCTACCAAGGTCGAAGGGGACGACAACTCTGTCGCCGTCCTGCAAATAGATTGGCGATGCGCCTTCACGGATGGCGGCCTCAAAGTCAACCGACACGCGCTGTTTGTCGAGTAACTCACGGGCCAGATATCGCTTCTCCACATACGAAAGTGTAGAAAGCCGAGTAAGGTCGAATGCTGCGGAAGAGATGGCGCTTTCTCGGATATCGTTCCGTAGAGTTGGCTCAAGGGCGAGCTGACTTTCTTCGAGCGAAGCGGCCGGCTCCAACTTTCGTGGCCCTCGTTCCAGGTATGCACCTCGGACCAACGCATCAGGGAGCAGTCCGCCGGCCATCTCTAAAAGGTCGGTAAGTGTGGTTTCGCCGACCCGAATAGGGTAGGAGGAAGGGAAATGCGTCGCTCCGACGATCTCTACCATTCCCGTGTTCATATCGCGAGGGAGCACGAAAAGACGGTCGCCCTGCTCGAGTGCCGTTGAGGCCAATTCGAACGGTTGCAGTATTTGTGCCTGCATCCCATCCTGCGTAGACCGAAAAAGGCGTACGTCGTGCCCCGCCGATGCTGCTTCCGGCCCGAGCGCGAGTGTCAAAATTGAAAGGGCGGTGTCGTCGGGGCGGTAGTCGTAAATCCCGGGCTCAGGAACCGCGCCTGCGATACCAATGCACCCCTCAGCCGGGTTGAAAAACTGCAACGACACGGCGTCGCCGTCCCTCAGATAGGGGTTGGCGGCTATCGATCCGGTGGCGTAATACTGGAGGATATCGACCCGATCAACCGTTCCATCGCGATGCGTTACGAGGACGTTCCGGAAAGCCGGGAGGTACTCGGCTTCTGGAATCAACGGATTTGTTCGCGTAACGTTGCCGGGCTCAGGAGCCCTCGCTTGCGAAGCGTTGTACGCGCGAATAGCCAGCGCCTGACGGCTAGGCGTCATGCTACGGAGCTGCTGCGGGCTCACTCCACCCATAGCAGCAACGAGGGCATCTTCTACCCGCGCGATGGGGTTCATGATGTGTCGCCCAGGGATAAGAACGGCCCCTGATACGTGGACGTAGAACTGTCGGGGCTCGGCAAGCACGATGTCTGAATCCACATTGCGAAAGTGCCTTCGGAGCTCTGAACGAACTTCACTTTGCACAGATCGTAGCGTCCTATCGGCAACGTAAAAGCTGCCAACATCAGGAACGACAAGCGTGCCGCCGGCGGATACCGTGATCCGCTGCGATAGGGGAATCATGCCTCCGATAGAAAGCTCGAAACCATCCCCAGGACCTACGAGATAAGAATCGGGATCGACGGGGCCTTCCAGAGGGGCAGAGCTGCCCGTGAAAGATGAAGCCGTTGAGAGTTGTCGTTGAAGGATGCTTGACTGAATGTCACTGCCGCCGATCAACTGCGCCAATGAGGCCTGGCCGAGCACACTGATGCAAGCAAGTACGGCAACCCTGTGGAAGAGAAGAACCAGCGGTCGGGGGGCAATCATCCGCGCAAGAGATCGTAAAATGCGAGCAGCAAAGGTACGTTCTCCTTTTCGGCGCACCAAACGACGTATTGGTGCATTTTGCGGGCTTCCATGCCTTCTCGCACCCTTTTCATCGATTTTCACGTGCCTGATTCCATACGATGGCCAGCACCTGCCAAAGTAAACCTCGGCCTTCACGTTTTGCGGAGGCGGCCCGATGGCTTTCACGATGTACAGACGGTAATGGCGCCTCTCGGGTGGTCAGATTTGCTCGTGGCGAGGACATCCGATCGGTTCTCCTTCTCCTGCTCCGATCAGGAGCTTCCAACCGATAGCGGCAACCTCGTAGTCCGCGCGGCGAACTTGCTGGCAACGTGGGCGGAGGTCGAACTGAACCTGGCCATCCACTTGGAAAAATGGGTGCCGTATGGGGCGGGGCTGGGAAGTGGCTCGTCGGATGCGGCTGCTACGCTGCTGCTGCTGGTGGATGTGTTGGGATTGGAGACACCGCTTGCCGAGTTGATGGATATGGCCGCCGAACTTGGGTCGGATGTGCCGTTCTTCTTGCAGAAGTCCGCCGCGCTCGCAACGAGTAGGGGTGAAGTGATTTCAACCCTCAACACGGCTCAGGGTAGGCCATACCGGATGCCCTTTGAATTGGTCGTGGCCGTTCCGCCGGTCGTCGTCTCCACCGCAGAGGCATACGGGATGATTACACCAAACGACCGCGATCGTCCCAACCTTGCAACGCTCGTGCTATCGAATGACCTGGCGGAGTGGCGGACGCACTTGGTCAACGATTTTGAAGCGGCCATACTGGCTCGCGAGCCGGTTATCGCCCAAACGAAACGAACCTTGCTGGACGCACGGGCGGGCTATGCATCGTTATCGGGCTCCGGCGCCGCCGTCTTTGGTGTCTTCGAGGACAGTTCGGATGCGCAAGAAGCAGCATCAACGCTGCAAGCCGGCGGATGCCGCGTCTGGATTGAACCTGCGGCCAGTTTGTAAGAATGGTTCCCCCACCCTACCAGCCAATACGCCCGGCGTCTGTATTCTCGCCACCGGCGCCTTCTCCCTGGTTTGATTCGCGTTGCCGCCAGCGTTCGAGAAGATCGCGTGCCGGCCTTTCTGCACTGCTGCTACTACGTGTCCCTCGTCTTCGGCGCGCCCCGCCGCCGGCGTAGCCGCGCCGCGAGGGTGGCTTGTAGCCTTCCGGCCGCTCAAAGCGTCTGTCGGAATTGAGTCGGAGCGACTCAGGCGCATCGTTCTGAAGGCGTTCGAGGAACTCGCCGACCACGAGCATACCGGTGTGGGCGCCTTGCCCCCAGTAGCTCGAACGGAATTTGACCTGGCGGTCGTTGAAGCCTACCCACGAGCCTACGACGAGGTCCGGGTGCATGCCCATAAACCAGCCATCGGCGCTTTCCTGAGTGGTTCCAGTCTTTCCGGCGAGGTCGATGTTGCCGATGCGGAATTTCCCACGCAGGCTCCGGGCCGTGCCAACACGCACCACGTCGCGCAACACATTGACGGTAGTGAAGGCTGTTGACGGGCTCAAAACCTCACGCCCGGTAGGGGTGAACTCTACGATCGTGTTGCCGTAACGGTCTTCGATTCTGGCAACGAACGATGGTTCGTGGTAGATGCCTCCGTTGGCGAGCGTCGAGTAGGCCGAGGCCATCTCGTAGAGCGAGACATCCATGACCCCGAGCGCAATGGAGTTCGGGTAGACCGGATCATCGTCCGGGTCGTTGGGAGTTACATCGAGCGGGCTTCGGATACCGAGGCGATGGGCATAGCGGGCAACTTCGGCCGGGCCAACCATCCGCGTAACCCGCGCAGCAACGATGTTTTTCGAGTAAGCGAGCCCATGGTGTAGCGTAACATAGCCTCCGGCCGTTCCTCCGGCGTTGCGCGGCCGCCACCCCTGCCAGGTGAACGGGGCGTCGAGCACGTAGTAGCTGGGTGAGTACCCGTTGTCGAAGGCGGCTGTGTAGGCAAAGGGCTTGAAGGTAGAGCCGGGTTGGCGGCGAGCCTGCGCTACGTGGTCAAACTTGTCGGCTACGAAATCGCGCCCGCCCACCCAGGCGCGAACCTGCCCGGTGTTGGGATCCACCGCAATTAAGCCGGACTCCAGCCGTGTTTTCGCTGTTCGGAGGGAGTCCATGAAGTCGTCGTTAGCACGAAGCTGGGCAATCGCATCCTCCCGGCTCGCGCCATCGTCGCGTAGTCTGCGGAAGTTGTCCGTCTCGGCCACAAACACGTCAACCAGGTTGCTGTAGCGCCGCCACCAATAGCCGAAAGCGTCCACGCCGCCCTGGCTAACCCGGCGCAAGTACGGCGCGGTGGAACGGCCAAGGCTGAAGCCGCCGGCGCGACTCCATTCAATGTCTACAACAGCCTGAAGGCCTTCCATCTGCGTATGCAATGCCTCCGTGGCAAGCGCCTGCATCCGCGAGTCGATGGTGGTGTGAATGACGAGGCCGTCGCCGTACGGGTCGTAGCCGTTCCGCTCGCACCACCGCACAAACCACTGCCGGAGGTACTCCGCAAAGTGGGGCGCCGGGTTGTTCACATGCGAGTACGGCTCGAACTCGAGCTCGATGGGCTCGTCGCGGACCTGCGCGTAATAGCTAGCATCAAGAAAGCCGACTTCCACCATGTTGCTCAAAACCAGGTTGCGTCTGCGCAGCGAGTTTTCGGGGTTGCGCTTCGGGTCGTAGTAGGTGTTTGCGGCCAGCATTCCAATAAGCGTCGCCGATTGTTCCGGGTTTAGCTCGGCGGCTGTTGTGTTGAAATAGGTTTTCGCCGCCGACTCAATACCGAAGGCGTTGTAGCGGAAGGGTACGGTGTTCAAGTACGCCTCCAGAATCTCATCCTTTGTGTACATCCGCTCGATCCGGATGGCGGTGAGGATCTCCTTAATCTTTCGCGTGACACTGCGCTCAAAGCCTACCTCCATGTATAGGTTGCGGGCAAGCTGCTGTGTGATGGTGGAGCCGCCCTGCACCCTTCCGGCGAGCGAAAGGATCGGCGCCTGGAGGGTCCGGCGCATGTGGACGCCCCAATGGCTGTGAAAATCCCTGTCTTCTGTGGCGATCAGCGCATGGACCACATGCTCCGAGATCTCGCTCAGCGGCACCCACGTACGATTTTCACCTGAGTAATACCGTGCCATCTCGACGCCATCCGTTGAATAAACCACCGTGGCCAGCAGGTTGCGTGGGTTTTCGATCTGCTCGAACGAGGGCAAATCGCGCGACAGCCATAGCAGCCACGCAAGCACCACGACAGCGAACACGCCCGTCCCCATAAGCATGCCCTTGAATACCTTCCCTACACGTCGATGGACTTCGCTTTGCCGAGAGGGCTTCTTCGTCGGCCTGCCATTAGAGCCCCCGGCTGCCGCAACCGTGGGAGCCACGGCAGGGGCCACGGCTGCACTGCCATCGCCTGTGGAAGAGCGCCGGGCGTCGGAATCGCCAAAGTAGCGATCCAGTTCTGCATCGGAGTAGGGTCGGTCGTCCATGCGGTCGAGGCCTGCCGGGGCGGATTGTGGGCGGCGGATTGAAGGGACGATTAGCTGACGAGTGCGAGGTGGCTCGCTGATTCAGAAGGGGCCAACGGCTCTGCTCGGCCGCCCGACCAGCGAAAGAGTGCCGGCCCGGACGAATCGAGGTAACCAAAGGTACGATCTGCAAACCAATATCCGGGGTTGAGGTACGCGCCGCCGGCCATTGGGATGCAGGCGCCGCGGTGGCAATGGCCAAGAACGACGAGCTCGGTCTCGGCCCGTGACAACGCAGCCTCAGCATACCTCCGGAGAGCTTCAACGGTCACTTCGTGCGATGAGCCTTCAGAACCGAACCTCCGAACGACCCAGCGAGCCAGGGCGAAGGCGGAGTCCCCGGGCAGAGTCATCCTGTAAAGACGGGCCACGAACCTGTTGCGGAGGAGGCGACGGATGCGGTTGTAGAACCACTCGTGGGGCACCAAGCCATCTCCATGCGCAACGTGGATGAGCAGGCCCTCCGCCGTTTCGTCGAGGGTTTCGTGGACGATGCGCACACCAAGCTCACGCTCGAAGTAGTCGAGATGCCACGGGTCGCGGTTGCCTACCATGTACGTGACCGGAATACCTCGGTCGGTCCATTCGGCAAGCAGGCCCTGAAGCCGCGCAAACCCCTTCGGCACAAGGTACTTGTACTCCATGTACTGCTCGAACACGTCGCCAAGCAGATACAATGCACCGCCCTCTTCCAAAATCTGCTCCTCGTACGTCCGCAGCAGTGCAACCGCGTCACGCTCGGCGGCACGGCTTTCTTCGGCCGTGCCACGCCCGAGGTGGAGATCGGAGAGGAACAGGGTCAACGAGAGGGTGGCAATGCGCGGCAGGTGAACCAGGGCCTCTTAACAATAGCGTGTCGAGATTGGTTCGAGGACCCCGCAATACTGCGGGGAGGCCGATTCAAGGCGCACGAGGAGGTCGGGGCAATAGCCCCAGAACCCGCTCTGCGGGGAGTACAACGCCGAAGCGACCCGGCACGACCCGAAACTGTCCTTCACGCTTACTGTGAACAGGCCCTAGGAGCCTGTCTGATTAAGGGGATTGTAGCGATGCGAGTGAGGAATCGAGTACACTTGTTCGATCTTTTGAGGCGCATAGTGGGGCTACGTAACGAAAAAGATCGGAGAAATGGGCCGATTTATCGCCGCCGCAGTAGATCCGTCCTTAGTCAGACAGGCTCCTAGTAGCAGTTGATTGGACGCAGTATCGGCAAAAGCTTAACGGCTATGCGCGGGCGTTCGTCTTATTCCCTTGATTTTTCGCGCAAGACGAACGACGAGCGGCGACCTCTGGTTGCAACTTGGCCTCATCCCATCCGTTCGAGCGGATCCGTCTACCCACCTTTGCCCGATTGTTCTGTGGTTCAGAACGCGTACCGTCCCCCCACGGCGTTTTCGATGATGCCCCCCGTGGTCAAGAATCTCTTGATTGTCAACGGGCTGGCGTTTCTTGCGCAGATATCGCTTGATGGGTTCATGGGCGAATGGTTCGCTCTGTGGCCCGTCACAGGTGGGCAGTTTCCTGCAACGCTTTTCTATCCGTGGCAGATCATTACGTGCGGATTCCTGCACGGCGGATTCGGTCACCTCTTCATCAACATGTTCATGTTGTGGATGTTCGGGATGCGGATTGAGAATGTGCTTGGCTCCAGGCGGTTTGTATTTTTCTACTTCGTTTGCCTCGCAGGCGCCAGCGTTCTGCAACTGCTCATCGTGTCTGCGCCGTTCCTGTTCGGAGTAGGCACACCTGGGATTTTTCCAACGGTTGGAGCCTCGGGCGCCGTACTCGGCGTGCTCGCGGCTTTTGGGCTGTTGTTCCCCGACGAGCCCATCTACCTCTATTTTTTCGTTCCGATTCCGGCAAAGTGGCTCGTGCTGGGTATGGCCGCCCTCGACCTTTTCTACGGCGTAACGGGTACGGCGGCAGGAATTGCCAACTTTGCGCACCTCGGCGGCATGTTGACGGGTTTTCTCTTAATCCAGTACTGGCGCGGCCGATTGCCTGTTAAGCCCGGGCCAAGCCAAGCCGTGTAACTTTCGCAAACGAGCAAGGCCCATGGCCGACGCACAATCCCCTCTGTTTCGCTTTCAGGTCTGGCGGGCCAACCTCCCGCCGGCCCTGCGCCTGTTGCTGACCATCAACATGGCGGCGTATGCAGCGTGGGTGATTTTGCGGTTCTTTCCACCGGTAAACGCGTTCGTGCGGACGTACCTGGCGTTGCACCCCGTAATTCCAGACGCGTTCCAGAAGCCGTGGTCGCTCATCACGTACGGCTTCCTCAATCTGGAGGCATCCATCTGGGGGCTCATCGGGGTCATCTTTGCCATGCTGTGGGTGTATTGGATGGGCCGCCAGTACGAAGAGTTTTACGGCGCATACAGGTTGTTTGGCCTCTACATACTGACGACGCTTGGGGGTGCGCTCGCGGCCATTGCGTTTTTCATGCTTAGCCAGGAGCCTTACGAGAGTCTTCGTTTACATGCGGTGTATGGCTCGTGGCCCGCGGCACTTGGCGTGCTTTGCTGCGTAGCCACGCTGCATCCGAATAGAGGGATGGGGTTGTTTTTTCTTGGTGTCGTTCCGCTCAAGTGGATTGCCATTGGGTTTGTGGTGATTGACGTGCTGTTTGGGTTCAATCCTACGCACGTAGGCGGCGCGCTGATGGGCTTCCTCTTCGGCTACGCGCAGAAGCAGGGCATTGATCTGGCGGCGTGGGCGCAGCCGCTCTTTGCGAATGCTAGGCGCAGCTACGGAGGTTACGCCCCTACCTCCGCAAGAGGCTCTTCGATGGGTGCGCGCATCCGCAGTTGGACCTCCCGCGATGACGACGATGAGCAGGCTCCGCGCGGTGAGCGATCCACGCCAAAGAGAAAGGGGGGCTATGCCGATTCGAGTGCTGTGGATAGCATCCTGGACAAGATCCTGGAAAAGGGCTATGACTCACTGACGGACGAAGAGAAACGGATCCTTGACGAAGCAAGCCGCAATGCCTGATTCGCTGCCCGCCCCGCCGCATGGCGGGGAGGCCGAGAATCAAGCCGTGCCCATCATCCGGCCGCGCCGTCGGCGTTGGCTGAGACGGGTGCTATGGGGGATTTTTCTGCTGGTTGATCTCCCCTTGCTCGCCATGGTAGCGATTGGCCTCTCGGCCGGGAACTTGCATCCCCGGCTCTTCTGGTGGGCGCAGCTTCTGGCCATCGTGCTGCCGTACTTCGTCGTTCCCACGCTCGCCGCTGCCGCGGTTGCGATATTGACGCGCAAGTGGATCTGGCTTGCTATTCACGTCGTGCTACTCCTCCTCGTAGGGCTAAGGGCGTTCCCTTCGGAGCGCTTCAGACGGAGCGTTGAGCCTGCCGCCGACGATCTCACCGTGATGTCGTTCAACGTGCCCCAATCGGGGCCAAGCGCCGAGGTCCTCGGCGATTCCATGATAGCGTTGGTGCTTGCGGAAGAGCCGGACATAATCGGGCTTCAGGAATCCTGGGTGGAAGGCGCGCGGTCGCATCGGCCCGAGCGAAGGCCACCTCAGATTGACGCCGTGGTGGATTCGCTCTCGTACCGGCTCGCCGTGCCGCTGCAAATGAGCAGCCAGCCCGCGTGGCGGAGCAACTCGACGGCCGTTCCTCTGCTCTTCCGTGAGCAGGTAGGCGAGGTTGAGGTGGTTGAGCAGACAGCGGTGCGGCTTGGCGAATGGGCCGACCCCAACATTTCGATGGCGATACGGACGCATTTTCGCTGGCAGGGCCGTGAAGGCGTGCTCTACAACGTCCACCTCCGCTCGTTCGGCGATCAGAAGCCGTGGGACGCGCAGATCCGCCTGCTCGACATCGATTCGTGGAAGCCGTACCTGCGGCGCTACCGCGATGTGTACCGTTTGCGTGCCGAGGAAGTGGAGGCCTTGGCTTCGCAGATAGACGCAGAGGAGCTGCCGGTGATTGTGCTCGGCGACTTCAACGACACCGCCTATACCTGGACCTTCAAACGGCTGCAAGGCGATCGCGTAGACGCATTCAACGTGGCCGGCGCGGGCTCTGGACACACGTATCGTTCCGACAAACCGTTTGTGCGGATCGACTTCGCACTGGTAGACAAAGCATGGGAGGTGGTGGACGCCGTTGTTCCAAACGTTCGGTTCTCCGACCACCGGCCGCTGGTGGTGCGCCTCCGTTGGCGAAGCGAGTAAGGCCCCGATAGCCTCTTCGATGGAGGTGTAGATTCCGTCGCTTCAGATCGCGCCCCCCTTCTCCTGCACATGCTCTTCTTCTGCGCATCCCTCCCATGAGTATAGATGTGCTCCAGAGCTTTGCCCAGATGGGCATCGGGATTGTGCTACTCCTGACGGGGGCAGAAGGCCTCGTGCGCGGCGCGTCTGCGCTGGCGCTGCGGTTTGGATTGACACCGCTGGTTGTGGGACTCACGGTGGTGGCGTTCGGGACGAGCAGCCCGGAACTTGTAGTGAGCGTGCAGGCTGCCCTCAGCGGAGACGGCGGGTTTGCCGTGGGCAACGTGGTGGGCTCGAACGTGGCGAATCTGGCCCTGATTGTCGGGATCTCTGCGGCGCTGAGCCCGATGGTCATCCAACGAAGCCTCATCCGATGGGATCTGCCTGTAATGCTCGCCTCGGCCGTCATTCTCGTGCTCTTCCTCCAAAACGGATGGCTCGGCAGATTGGAAGGCGCTGTGTTGACGGCCGGCATTGTCGCGTATCTCATCGTCAGCATTCGCTCCTCGCGAAAGGAAGTCCGTGAGCTGAATGACGTGGAGCTGCCCGATCAGGTGGAGGAAGTAGTAGCCGAGCCCGAAGCCTCCTTGTGGCGCCACATGCTCCTGACGGTCGGCGGCCTCGCGCTGTTACTGTTCGGGTCCAGCCAATTGCTGGCGGGCGCGCTCACCACTGCCGAGCGGCTCGGCGTGAGCGAGGCGGTTATCGGGCTGACAATCGTAGCCGTGGGCACGAGCCTTCCCGAACTGGCCACAACCGTGGTAGCCGCCCTGCGCAAGCAAGGCGACATCGCTCTCGGCAATGCCATCGGATCGAACGTGTTCAATGCGTTTGGCGTTCTCGGCCCGGCCGCATTGGTGCAGCCCATGACGCGCGAAGGCGTCGGCGACGATGCGCTCTTCATCATGCTCGGTGTCTCGGTTCTAACGTTTGGGCTACTCGGGACGGGCCTCCGAACCCGGCGCTGGGAAGGCTTCCTGCTCATCGCCATCTACGGGCTGTACCTGTGGTGGGTCATTCCAAAGTGATCCTTTGCAGCAATGAACATCGCTTCGTTCCGTTCGTATTTTTCCCACTAGTCTGCACCGATTTGCCTCATCGTAACCGATGAACCCGATTCGCACAATCATCCTTCTTGGGCTGCTCGCCCTGCTTGTCCTTCCGGTTGAAGCCCAGCGCCGCCTCTACAACCAGGCCGAGCTTGCTGAACTCCTCTACGCCCGTGAGGACAGCCTGGAACTGATCCCGGAGGTCACCTACCGCTACCACGTCCTCAACCACGAGCGCGAGAACTCCATCTGGGCGCGGCACGAACTCTACCAACTAGTAGGCGGCGGCGACGCCAACACCGGCAAGGAAATGTTGGGGATGGTGGAGTTCTTCAACCGCGTGAAGGTGCATGACCTGGGGATCGGGGACACTCTCATCCTGCCGAGCCACTACGACCTGGATCACCGCGCCTACGCGCCGTTCCCGCGTCATTATGAAGGCGCCGCCGGGTTCGACAAGCTGTTCATCATACACAAGGGCGTGCAAGCGTGGGCAGCTTACGAAAATGGCCGTCTCGAACGCTGGGGGTTGGTGAATACGGGCACGGTGGGTACCCGAACCCCCGCAGGCCGGTTCAACTTCAACTGGAAGGAGCCACGCCGTGTATCCACGCTGAGCCCGCCGGGCGAGACGTGGCTGATGCGCTGGGTGTTCAACTTCCATCACGCGCGCGGCATCCACATTCATCAGTACCAGATGCCGACGGGAGCGCCCGCCAGTCACGGGTGCGTTCGCCTGATCCTCGAAGACGCCCAATGGATTTACAACTGGGCCGACGCGTGGGTGACGACCGCGGGCTCAGGAGAACGTGGCCTGGGCACTGCCGGCGGACGCATCCTCCAGCAGGGTACCACCGTGCTTGTTCTGGGTGACGGCGAGGAGCCCCTTGCCGCGCCGGAGCGTTTTGTTGAGGTTGACGGTACGCCTGCTCTGCGTGTGGTAGAGTTGCCGGACAGTCCATACGACGTGCCGCCGGGATCGGGCCAGCAGGTCATGTTCGACCGGCAGCGTACTCAGACCAGCTCGAGAGGATGATCTGCGGTGGGTGCCACGTGTATCCTGTTGCCTCCCTTGAAACTTTCCGAGCCCTTCCGATATACTACCCAGTGAATAATCCGAACGCCTGTAGGCCGGCACCTGCGATCCCCCTCCGCATCAGTTGATGGTGGAGGGGGATCGCTGTTTACGATATTTACTAATGAAACGAACATCCGTATTAGTCGATATGAACTCCGCTCAATCACGTACCCCTGAAACCTCGCTCTAACTTTCAAGTTGAGGGGACTCCTCTTCCGTCTTTCCAGGTAGGAACCTCGTCCTCACCTCGCCCAACACACGATGGAGCAGCAATCCACCAACTCCGCCGCTAACGCCGTCGAGCGCCCTCGCCGTATTTCCCGCGCCGTTCAGGTGGGGGGCGTCCAGATTGGCGGCGGTGCGCCGATTTCCGTCCAGTCGATGACGACGGGCAAGACGCACGACGTGGAGAAGTGCCTGGCGGAGATCACGGGCCTCGCCGACGCCGGTGCGGATATCATCCGTGTCGCCGTGCCGCGCCCGGAGGATGCCGACGCTCTTGCCGACATTGTCATGGGTTCGCCCGTGCCCATCGTCGCGGACATCCACTTCAATTACCAGTATGCCCTGAAGGCCATTGAGGCGAATGTTGCGAAAGTGCGCCTCAACCCCGGCAACATTGGTAAGCCGGAGTGGGAGCGCGAGGTGCTGCTCGCGGCCAAGGAGAAAGGCGTGCCGATTCGTATCGGCGTCAACGCGGGATCGCTGGAGAAGGACCTTCTCGACAAGTACGGCTTCCCGCAGCCCGAGGCGCTTTTCGAGAGCGCCATGCGGCACGTGGAGGTCTGCGAGCGTGAGGGCTTCGAGGACATCGTGATCTCGGTGAAGCACTCCGACGTCTACTTCATGATCCAGGCGTACCGGCTGCTCGCCGAGCGCACCGTTTACCCGCTGCACCTCGGCGTTACCGAAGCGGGCTCCATCAAGAACGGCACCGTCAAGAGCTCCATCGGCATAGGCAGCCTGCTGGCCGACGGCATCGGCGACACCATTCGAGTCTCGCTTGCGGCGGACTCCGTGCACGAAGTCGAGGTTGGCCACCGAATCCTGAAGAGCCTCCGCCTCGGCCGGCCAGGTGTCAACGTCATCGCCTGCCCCACCTGCGGCCGCCTCGCGGGCGATCTGTTCTCGGTGGTGGACGCCGTCGAGGAAGCCATCGCCAAGCAGGGCTTCAAGAAAGACCTCAACGTGGCCCTGATGGGTTGCGCCGTGAACGGCCCGGGCGAGGCCGCCGGCGCCGATCTGGGCGTTTCACTTGGCCGTGGCCGCGCCCACCTCTTCAAGCGAGGGGAGAACATCGGCACGGTACCGGAGGAAGGAATCGTGGATGCGGTGCTGGAGGCCATTGAGAGCTGGGACGAAGACGCCTGAATCATTTCGCACATGAAAAGGAGGACGTGTGAACGGGACGTGAGGTTGTTTGCCATGCGTTGTTCACTTGCTCTGCTCTTGTTTGTCGTCGGCCCTGGCGTGCCGGCGCAGCAAGGCTTTCCAGAGGATCATATCCGTTGGGCCCACCTTGCCCTCAGTTGCGTGCTCTCCGGCGAGGCCCAAATGATTGGGTCGGACGAATCCGGCAGAGTCCACGCGTTTGCGTGCAGCGAGAGCGGCGAACGGTTCGTCTTCATGCTCAACCTCAGCGACGAGGAAAGATCTATCGAGCGGACTGGCGAAGTTGAGCCGCTCGTGCCGATCTTCAGCAGCAGCGGCGACGTTGCCGCCATCCCCTCTCTCGTCATCGCACTTCTCGGCGACGGGACTGTGATTCACTCGAACCCGATTCCGCCCCATACGGTCGTTGTGTTCCGCCCTATCCGGCAGCACGACATCCGACCGCATGGCCTCGACGAATAGTCGGCCGCATGAAACGTGCCCGCCTCACCCTGTTCTCCTTCGCCGTGTGGGCGTCCGCGTGCGGCGGAGGCGAAGTCCGGCAGATGGCCGCTGAAGGGCCGGCGGCGCTGGCCGACCTTGCCGTGGAGGTTGAAACGCCCGCCGAAGACGACACGCTTACCACCCAACGCGCCATCTTTTTCTCGGATCGGGCCGGGGCGTTTTTCTACGACGCGGCAGTAGCTGCGCCCGATGATCCGGCGATGGGATTCACGGTGAGCGGCGACCGCATTCTGGACGGATGGGAATGGTGGGTGAGCGAAGATTCCGCCCGGCTGGGCGCTTCCGAGCGAGCCCTCGCAGAAGTCAGGCCGGATTTTGCCGTCAGATCGTACGTCGAGCGCGATTCCTTGGGCTTCTTCGCACGGCTCCTGAACCGTATTCAGGGCGGTGGCAAGGCCAAAATCAGCGAGCGGATTACGCTATTGGATGAGCACGGCGCCCTGCTCGTAGAAGTGCCTGATTCGATGGGGATAGTCGCTTTTCGGCCGATTTTTGGAGAAGGCCGGGGCGATGTGATTGACAACCGAGGCGCTTCGCTGCTCGTTGGCCGCCCCACCGGTTCGGATACGCTATGGACGGCCATCAGAGCAGGAGGCGGGACGGCAAGTTCGAGCGAGGTCGCGTTTTCAACGCCGGGCGCAGTGGTTGTCGTGACGGGCAGGACGGCCATCGAAGCCGATTCGCTGGCCGCACTCGTTTTGCGCGAGGCCGATCGCTTCAAAGCAGAGCGGGGCGAGCGGATGGCTGAGCTTCTTGCGTCATCGTACATCCACACAGAGAACGAGGAAGTGAACCGCGCCCTCGCGTGGGCGCGGCTCTCGCTCGATGCGCTGGTCGTCAGCGATTCATCAGAGACCGTGTTGGTGCCCGGTATCCCCGGCGCCGAGCCCATTCCGGGCCGGAGCATACTGTCCAATCTGAACGCCCTGCTCGCTACAGGCGACTGGGAAACGGCGCTCGGCCTTCTCGTTACGTACGGCAGGGCGCAGCGATTCGACGAGCGCCTGGATATCCTGGGCCGTGCGCCCAATGTGGTCCGCCCGGGCGGCGCGGGTGAGTTCACCACGGCCGATGCCACGACGATTTATCTGGCAGCAGCAGGCGATTACGTGCGCGCAACGGGCGATCGCGGGCTCGTGTCCGGCGGAACGAACTTCTGGTTCAAGACGGTCTTTGCCATGCGCGGCCTCTACCAGGAAAGCAGCCGCCACGGAAGGCAGATAGGCGACGGCGGGTTTCTCAGCGCCACCAACGGCGAGACGTGGATGCAGAGTCTCTCGGCCAAGGCCGAATTGGCTACGTCGCGCGGGGGCTATCCCGTAGAGGTCCAGGGATCGCTCTACCGCGCGCTTCGGGCCGCTGCTTCATTCGCCGAGATCATGGGCGTCGCACGCCGCGAGGGAAGTTCGTGGTACGCGGACAGCGCCGATGCGCTGCTTCACAAGTTCCCCGAACGATTTGCCTTGGAAGATCGATTGGTTGACCTGATCGACCGTCAGGGACAGCCAGACCTGTTCCAGCGCCCCAATCCCGTGCTGGCGCTGCGCGACATCAGCCTCCCAGCGGATGAGAAAGCTCGGCTCGCCCGTGCTTTGGCCGATCAATTGGCGTATCGCCACGGCCTGTCCACACGCGTCCAGTCCGATTCGCTGTTCCATCCCTTTCTCACCGAGCCGTCATCCTATACATCGGGCGATGCCCTCTTCAACGGTACGGTGTGGACGTGGCTGAACGGCCCGCTGATTTCGGTGATGGTGGAGACAGGGGCCTCCGAGTTGGCCTCAGAACTTTTCGAGGAAGAAGCCGCGCTTGTTGAGCATTCCGGCGTGGTCGGCGCAATTCCGGACAACGTGGATGCTCATCCGCGCGAATCGGGAGACGAGCCCATTGCCGGCGGTACGCCGGTGCAGCCGTGGAGCCTCGCCGAGTTCATCCGCAACGCCTACGAGGACTTCGCGGGTATCACATATGCGGCTCCCGACACCGTTATCATCGAGCCTCATTTACCCAAATCCTGGGGTGAAACCGAGGTTCGCCTCCGCATCGGCGACGGTGCCGTAACAATAACCATCGAGCAAAGCGATCGCGCGCTGAAGCTGGTTGCCGCACCGGAAGGCGAAATCCCGGGCACAGCGGCACTGCTCGTCAGGGCGTTCGGGATGGAGAAAATTGTCTCGCTCGTGGCAATCCGAACGGATTCGTCGGCTGCGCCAGTTGAGCAAGTTTCCGTGAGCATTTCATCGGACGGAGTGGAGGTAAACGGCGAAGCCTCCGGCCCCGACGGCCGGTTTGTCGTGGCAGATGCGGCGTTGTGGGAAGGCTTTTCCTGGCTAACGCCGATTGTACACGAGCGCTACCCGGTCATGCGGACGGCATCGGCGCGGCGACTTCTCGCGGTGCGCGAGATCCTCCGCGACAACCTGGCCGCCCGATCCATCCTCACCGAAACCGACCCCGGAGGCGACGACTGGGGAGCAACCAGCACCTACACCTACCCTGCAGGATTTCCCGAATCGGTGCTCGATGCAACGTACCTCGAAGTGGCCGAGGACGATTCCACAACTTACTTCCGGGCTGAGTTCGTCACGCTTCCCGAAGCCGATACCAGCGGCGCGCTGCTGACTTTTGCAGCGTTTGCGTTGGATACGGAGGATGGCGGCGCAAACCGTGTCGGGCGGAACGCGTTGTACGATTATCCGCGTGGCCAGGGCTACGAGTACGTCATCTTCGTGGGTAACGGCATATTGGTTGAGGACGCCCATGGCCGCATACTTGGGGAGGTGCCGCCGGGTCGTGGCATTGCCTTCGATCCGTCTACTTCGTCGCTATCGTTTGCGTTGCCACGGTTCGTGCTACCCGACCTCCCGAGGAATTCAATCGTCACCCTTTTGGTTGGGGCGAGGGAGGCCACCGGCGATGTTGGGGAGTTCCGGCGTGTGAACCGCAACGCATCGGGCCGGTTCGGCGGGGGGAAGTTGGATGCCCGCGCACCCAACGTGTACGACGTAGTAACCGCACGCGTCTCGCGGTAGGGCCCCAATATTACCAGCGCTTCGGCTTCAGCAGCGCGCCGGCTGGCGCTACCAGCGTGTTGTACAGGAGGTAAAGCCCGTCGAGGAATGGTTGATAGAGGGAGAGATCGTTGGAGCCGAACGCCCGTTCGGCGGGACGAAGTGCGGCCCGCTGAACCAAAAAGCGGACGGCCAGAAGCCCGACGCCCAGCCAACTACCGGACGCAATCCTGAGCACGGGTACACCCAGCCACAGCACTAGGTTGGACACATGGAACACGAGCAAGTGCGCCTTGGCGGTCCGGCTGTAGTAGCGGCCAGCCGATGTGTGGCGGAGCTTCTGGCGAAGCCACCCACCAAATGTTGTAGGAGCGTTGGACGAGACAAAGGAATCCGGATCGAGGACGTACCGGACGGGCGCGGCCTTGGTGCGGGATACCTCTTGTACGAGCAAATCGTCGTCGCCCGAGAGTGACGCAGCCGAATGTTCAAAGCCTCCAAGGCGTTCAAAAAGACTCTTCGTGTACGAGAAATTGCGCCCGACGGCCATGAAGGGCCGCTTCCAACCAACGGCCGAAACGGCCAGAAAAGCCGACAGGAGCGTCTCGTAGCGGACAAATGCATTCAGCAGGCCAGGTTGTTTCTTATACGATCCGTACCCGGTGAGAACCGCGCCGTCATCCACGCCGTTCGGTGCGGCGTGCCGGGCAAGTATCGCCAGCCAGTTGGGCGACGGCTCGCAATCGGCGTCGGTGAAAACGAGGCGGTCGTGGTCGGCTCCGGCGATGGCGCGCGTGAGGGCGTGCTTCTTTCGGGGAAGGCCCTCGGTTTCGGCCTCGCCTTCCTGAACTCGGATGCATCGGAGCCTGGTACCTCCGCGCTCTCCCCACAAAGCCGCACGTGCCTCGATGAGCTCAGCTGTTCCGTCCGTCGAACCATCATCCGCGATGACGACCTCAAAAGAACCGTGCGTTTGTTGTTCCAACGCATCGAGGAGGGTTGGTAGGCGCTGCTCCTCATTTCGCGCGGCGACAATCACGGAGATCGGCAGATCCGCCGGTGATCCACCGGTTTCATGAGGCTGACTCTTGCGGGCCCTCGAAAACCCAATTCCGAGTCCCACCCAGTAGGCAAGCTGGATGCCGAGAGCAGTGATGAAAAGGGCGAGGTACACGAAGGAAGGGCGTGAGCGAGCGCGTAAGCTAGCCGCCCGTTGCAGAAGTGCTCTGTCGCCGAGTCGAGTGCATCTCGGTTGAGATTAAGGTGCGAGATCGGTCCAGAAGCTCCCGAGGGACAAATCAACGACCGCAGTTTCGTCGCAAAGTCCCCCTTTCAAGGGGGTGGATCGGGCGAAGCCCGAGACGGGGGATGTCGGATTGGCTGGCAGTGGCGAGCAAGCCATAACCAAACCCTCCGCCTCGCAGCTCGGCACGCTATCCTTGACCATTCCCCGACAGCGCCGCAATGCGCCGCCCTTTGACAAGGGCGACGCCGAAGGCGTTGCGGCGAGGGCATGCGTTTGGATAAATGGGAAAGTCGATTCCGACCTGTCGGGATCGGCAGGGGTGGTCAGACCGAGTTGCCTGGGAGCCTGTTGAAGAAGTACTAAGGCGAGTGGTTCTTTGGCGAGAAGCGCCGACGCAGGCAAGATGACTTTTTCAATGGGCTGCTAGCCGCCCGATCTCCTTTCACGCTTTACCCTTCCACCTTTTCGACGGGTCTAACTTCAATCGCCCCGACGTGAAAGATGCAGACTCCCGCGCCCATACCACACCGTCCGTCATTCCCCGATATGGGGCAGTTCTGGACGGTCGCCAACGCGCTCAGCTTCATCCGGATTCTGCTCGTGGCGCCCATCACGTGGCTGATTTACAAAGACGGGCCGATCGGCCCCATGTTTGGGCTGATAGGGCTGGCTATCGCCACCGACTTTTTCGACGGGCGCGTAGCCCGCTGGAGCCACACCGTCTCCGAATGGGGCAAGGTGCTCGACGCCACCGCAGACAAGATTGCGGCTGCGTCCGTAACCATGGCGTTGCTCACGCGCCCGGCCGAGCCCAACCTGGCGCTGTGGTTCGTGCTCCTCGCCGTCGCGCGCGACATCATTCTGACAGTTGGTGGCCTGGTGCAAACACGGCGCCTCGGGCGGTTTACTACGAGCCTTTGGTCGGGCAAGATCGCCGTTAGCGCACTGGCGCTTACGGTTGTTGCGGCCCTGGTCGGCGCAGGCACGCAGGTGATGGAAGCCTGTGTGTGGGCTACAGCCGGCATCATGTTGTACTCCATCGTGGAATACACCATCCGCTTCCGGGCAATCATGCGTGTTGGCTCGGCCGTCGAACTCGACGAAGAAGGCAACGTGCTTTCCGTTTCAAGGCGAGTCGGATCGTCGCCCGGCTGAAAATTCCGCGCCTAACCTCGCCCTCTCAAATCAATTCACCCGCTCAATCAGTCCATACGCATGGCATTGTTCGGTTATCGCCGCAAGGAGAAAGAACTGGAGAACACGCAGGAACGCCTCGAAGCAGGCCTGGAAAAGACGCGGTCCAGTTTCTTTGGGAAGCTCAGCCGGGCTGTTGCAGGCAAGGACCAGGTGGATGAGGAGGTGCTGGATAATCTGGAGGAAGTGCTCGTAACCAGCGACGTGGGCGTGAAGACCACCCTGGACATCATCGGCAGAATTGAGGAGCGGGTTCGGCGCGACAAGTACGTCTCCACGAAGGAACTCAATGGCATCATCCGTAGCGAAATCGCCGAGTTGCTGCTCTCCAGTAGTGCAGATCGCCCCGCTGATTTCAATGCGCCGCTGCCCAACCGGCCGCACGTAATTATGGTGGTTGGCGTCAACGGCGTCGGCAAGACGACGACCATCGGCAAGATTGCACACCGATACCGGGCCGCAGGAAAGAAGGTTGTGATGGGCGCTGCCGATACGTTCCGTGCAGCCGCCATCGAGCAACTGGAGATCTGGGCGGAGCGCGCCGGCGCCGAACTCATCAAACAGTATCACGGCGCCGATCCCGCCGCGGTAGCGTTCGACACGCTAGCCGCCGCCAAATCGCGCGAGGCCGACGTGGTGCTCATAGATACCGCCGGCCGCCTCCATACACAGGTCGGTTTGATGGAGGAGCTGGCAAAGGTGAAGCGGGTGATGGACCGCCAGATTGACGGCGCGCCCCACGAAGTGCTGTTGGTCCTCGACGCCTCCACAGGCCAGAACGCGCTGCGTCAGGCCGAGGTCTTCACCGAGCATGTAGACGTGACCGGGCTCGTTCTCACCAAGCTGGACGGCACCGCAAAGGGGGGCATTGTAATTGGCATTTCCAACGAGTTCCGAATTCCCGTAAAATATATAGGCGTCGGCGAGGGGATTGATGACCTCCAGGTCTTCGACCGCTCCGCCTTCGTTCAGGCCCTGTTCAACTGACCTGGTACGTAATTACCACTCGCGCCCCCGATTCGGCGGTTCAGTGGAGTGCCAACGCGGTTCGGAGAGAAGGGTTGGCGATCTTGACGCCCGTTCTCCATATTAGCGTGCGGTTCCGAGTGAACTCGGAACATACAACCACACCAAGAACGTTCCATTTTCCTTATCCACGTTGTTTCTCGGGCGTATGCGAGTCCGCTACCCAAACACAAGAAACTCAGTTGTCCACCCACTGCGCCACGTGATGGCTGCATGCAGGCTTTTTGCCTTTCTTGGTCTGATCGGTTTGATTTCGGGGGCGCAAGCGCAGATTGCCTACCAGCCCGAGTTCGACCTCGACGTGGTCAGCCAGCGAAGTGCCGATGGTTCGTCGCAGATGGACATCTACACCGCCATCCCTTACTCGAACCTGCGCTTCCGCTCGGTTTCGGGAGGTTTCGAGGCCAAGTACACGGTTACGGCCGAGGTCTTCCGCGTAGACGAGCGTGGGCGGCAGTTGGGCCTTATCAGCAACCGCACATGGGAGCGCGACGTCAATGTGGCTACCTACAACGAGACGCAAGCGGAGACGATCGACCGGACCACACAGTCGCTGAGCGTGGACCCCGGGCGGTACGCCGTTGAAGTTCAGGTGGAAGACGGCGCCAGCCGCCGCTCGTTTGTCCGCGAAATGGCCCTGGTCGTCAGCCGCTTCGATCGCGGCGTGTCGATGAGCGATCCGTTGCTGCTCGACCGTTACGACAGCAGCCGCCGCCGACTCCACCCAAACGTGGGCGGCATCATTCGTACGGACCAGGACCACTTTACGGTCTATTACGATATCTACGCTCAGCAGCCGACGAACCTCCGCGTGACCTATGTCGCAACGGAGCAGAACCGCATCGGCGATCGCCCGTCGTTCCGTGCCCTCCTCGGATTGTCGGACAGTGCCCGGGAAGACCTCGGTACGCCGCTCGTGCTCACGGAGCAGCTTCGCGTGAGGGCTGGGAAGAACCCCGCCACGCTTCGCATCGACACCGAACCATTCCGCGTGGGCGACTACATTCTGAGCATCCGCCTCGAAACAGCTAGCGGTACGCTTGTAGCGGAGACCCACAAGGAGTTTGCCGTTCGATGGATGGGCCTCGAAGGCCAAATCCGGAACCTTGGCGAGGCCATTTCCCAACTCCGCTATATCGCCCGCGACAGGGATGTGCGCGCCATGCGCCGCGCAGAGACGCAGGAGGAGAAACTTCGCCTCTTCCGGGCCTTCTGGGAGCACCGCGACCCCACGCCTGGAACGCTGCGTAACGAAAGGATGGAGGAGTACTACTACCGCGTCTCCTATGCGAACGAACGGTACAGCCGCCTTAGAGACTCGGGCTGGAATACGGACAGAGGCGAGGTATACATCCGCTTCGGCGAGCCCGACATGATCGACAGCCATCCGTTTAACTACGGCACCAAGCCCTACGAAATCTGGTACTACAACCGCCACGGCCGGCAATTCTACTTTGTCGACGACACCGGCATGGGCGATTACGAGTTGCTTATCCCAATCTGGGATGAACGGACCCGCATGTAGAAACCCTCGAACTGCCCGGGATTCTGTCGGACTTAGGAGGCTGTTGAATCACGTCATCCGGCCTGCGACGCCGGCTGGAATGCCAGGGAACGGCCGACGCCGCGGTTCGTCCCATGTGTGATTCGCGCCGCGACGCACGCGACGAACATGGACCAGCGCTCCGTAGGCCTCGACTTCAGGGAGACCAATGCGACGAACGGCTGGCGCGTCCAAGCGCCGGCCAACGCGGACATCGCGCCGCCGGGGATGTACATGCTGTTCGTGCTGAGGCCAAAAGCGGACAGCCTCTCGGGGCAGACCATGATCCCCTCGGTGGCGAAGATCGTCCAGGTCAAGAAGCCTTAGGCAAGAAGAGGGTCCGCCATGCAGGTAAAAGTCAACGTGTTGGTGGCGCTTGCCCTCACGGCAATCCTGGGGTTTCCGCCGCGGGCGCAGGTCCTGGAATGGGCGAGCTGTTATGATGGGCCGAAGAATGACCTGGACACAGCCTTTGCGGTTGCGGTGGACGATGCAGGCCACGTGTATGTGACGGGCGCAAGCAGGGGGGACAATTCGAACCCCGACTACGCTACGATCAAGTACGACGCCGACGGCGACATGCTTTGGGTGCGCCGGTACAACAGCCCCGCCAACGAGTTCGACCTCGGACGGGACTTGCTGGCCGACACCGCAGGAAACCTCTATGTCACCGGTGGGCCGGTCACGCTGAAGTACAGCCCCGAGGGCGAGCTGATCTGGGAGTATGATCACTTCGCTGAACTCATGCGCATAGCTTTGGATGACAAGGGCAGC
>JADFQN010000025.1 GCA_022561755.1 Bacteroidota bacterium | reverse complement strand
AATGCAGGACGAGCGCCGGATTGCGAGCGCGCACGAGGCGAATGAGCCCATCGTCGTTGAGGGCAGGAACCAGCGCATCGAGCTCGTTGGCCAACCCGCCGATGGCCGCGTAGGCATCGACCCTCCCGAGTGCATCCAGCCCTGTTGCCACGTCCTCCCGATGCAGCCGGAGGTGCCCCGTCACCTCGCGCAAAATGCGCGCGACCTCACGCTTTCGTTCGGACTCAAGTTCGCGGATCTCGTTATTGAGGTCGAGGACACTCGCCGGTTCGATGTAAACCGTCTGCCCTGTCGCCGAAACATCGTGGATGAAGCCTTGCACCTTCCTCTTGGCCTCGGCGCGAATAGGAATCACAGCACGTCCACCACGGATGGTCGGCTGGTCCTCTGTAGCCCATCCTTCAGAGATCGCCTTGCAGAGGGCGCGCATCAGCGTTTCTCGCAGCCGCCCTTGCCGATCGGCAAGCGTGCGGGTGAGACGCAATAGTTCCGGGCTGGCGTCCTCTTTAACCCGACCCTGCTCGTCCACCGCCTGCGATATATGCCCTTCAATTTCCTTCAAAGCCACTATATGCCGGGCAACGCCCCACAAACCTGGGTATTTGCCTTTCCGGGATTTCAGGTAGTCGTGCATCAACCTCAATGCGGTCAGCACGCGGCCGGCGTCCGCCAACTCCTCGCCCGACGCCGCCGAGCCCTCGGGCGCAATGCGATCCAGAAAGGGACGGATGTCCACCGCAGCAGCCGGAGGAAGTGGATCGTCGAAGCCGAGGAGCGCCTGCATTTCCGCGGCCTTTTCCAATCGCGCGGCCACCTGTTCGCGGTCTGCCGATGGACGTAGCGCCTCCAACCGCTCCCGGCCGTACGGCGTACGCGCGTGGCCTTCCAGCCTCTCACGGATCAGATCGAAACCGAGGCGTTGCTCGGCGTCGGCGGGGTAAAGCTGCATCACTGGAAATGGTTCAGGCCTACTTTCGAACGTCATTGGCGCGAGCATTGAAGCAGCCCGCCTACAGGGAAGTGCTGCAACAAACTACACGACGGGGCAGCCGATCATGGGTGGATGAAAAGATGCTCACGTATACCTTACTCCCTTGCAATTTTGCTGAGCCAGCACGCATGGTACAGTGTTGTGCGCTCACCGTGCCGCATCAGAACAAGGCGGGAAGGACGGCGTATTCTTGTTTTTTCCCGGTACCTGTCCGCCCTCCTGAAGATGGAAACACTTGTCGTCCGAGACCCTGACATACTCAGCGGAACGCGTGTTTTTGCCGGAACGCGCGTCCCCATTCAAAACCTCGTGGATTATTTCTCCGTCGGGGATGATCTCGACGAGTTCTTAGCGGACTTCCCGACGGTGACGAGGGAGCAAGCGAGGGCGTTTCTGGAGCAGGCGAAGGACGCCCTCCTCGCTGCGGCAGGAGCCTAGGAGCCTGCTCGACGAATGTCTTCCGGGTCGGAAGTTGCGACCGGGGTTTCCAAACCATGAAGTTCGGACGGTGGCTGAGATGGGGCGGCGAGGTATCAAGAATGGGGCGCTCCTGGTAAGAGCAGCGCCGGAGTTCGGCGCATTCGTGACGGTAGATCGCAGCCTCCGTTACCAGCAGGACACACCGGTTGTGGATCTGCTGATCGTCGTGTTGCGAGCGAAGAGCAATAGATTGGAACACTTGCTACCGCTGCTCCCTGCGGCCAATGAGGTGCTCCGTACCGCGCGCAATGGAGAGGTCATAGAAGTGAGCGCATAACCCGCTCCTGCACGCCGACGCATGACCCGGCCCTCCACGCACTCGCGGATCAGCTCGAAGCCGAGGCGTTGTTCTGCGTCGCCCGGGTAACGCTGCATGGCGAAGAAGGAATCGGATGCTCCCTTCTACGCGGCAGCTCCCAGAGTTTTCCGTACTACCCGACCGTGGCGTGGTCTCCGATATTGAGCGTGCCCGAGAATCCCCGTATCTCTGCGTGGTGGCCCACCACGGAGTCGTCCAGCGTTGAATTAGAAATCTGCGCCTCCCCGAAAACAATGCTGTTCGTGATCGTGGAGCCTGCAATGACGGCGCCGGCCTCGATGGCCACGTTGGGGCCCACCTCGGAATCGCGGATCACGGCGCCCCCCCCCAGAAAAACGGGTTCGTGGATGGTGGAGCCCTCTACCGTACCCAGCAATTCGTGTTCGCCGTCCTTCGCCAGCACTGTCGCAGAGGTCTCTTTCAGGGCCGGGATGGTCCCGCAATCGAGCCATTCGCTCACCGCAGACGTTTTGAAGGCGAGCCCGTCTTTTAGCATCCTGTCGAGGGCGTCGGTGAGTTGGTATTCGCCGTGCCCCGTGATGTTCTTGTCGATAAGGTGGTCGATGGTGCGGCGCAGGATAGCCGCATCCTTCACGTAATAGATGCCGATGATGGCCTCGTTTGAGATCAGTTCAACGGGCTTCTCGACGAAATCCGTGATGCGTCCACCGTCTTTCACCACGACCCCGAACCGGCTCGGGTCGTCCACATGCTTTACCCAGATCACCGCATCCGCGTCAAGGTCCGGCTTCTCATCCATGTAAAAAAGCGTATCTGCAAACACCACAATGCATTCGCCGGCGAGGTGATCGCCCGCCTGGACGACGGCGTGGGCCGTGCCCAGCGCCTTCTCCTGCACCCCAAAATGCGCTGTTATTCCGTGCCGTGAGCAGATGTCCGTAAGCTGCTCGCGCACCTCATCGCCGAAATCCGGCCCGAGGATGAACACGGCCTCATCGAACCCGCGCGGGAGGGCATCAGCAAACGTCTCTACAATGCGCTCCACCATCGAGCGCCCCACGACTGGAAGCAGCGGCTTGGGGGTCACGTGGGTGTGCGGGCGAAGGCGCGTGCCGCGGCCTGCCATCGGAACGATGAGCTTCATTTTCTGATGGTTATCCTGGGTGAGATCTGCATGGGGGGAGGATACGCAAACGGGCTGCCGCTGAATGTCGTTACGTAGTGGGCTTTGACAGCGGCTCTCTGGATACCATCGCCTAGCGCGGAGGCTGTGCAATAGGCCCTACCCTTCTGTCCACCGTTCGCACCATTCCGAACGCGAAAAGGCCCTGGGGGCGCATTCTCCGGCCAGTTCGCTTAGCTTGGAATGGAACTTGAAAACCAGTTCGGTGCGTACCAAAGGTATTCGCCCGCTGTCCGCCGGCAAATACCATCCTTTCCGCCATCTACCCTCTCACCATCATGAAAGTCTTTCGCTTCCCCGCTGCCACCCTTTTGATGGCAGTTCTTCTAGCGCTCACGTTGCCACAGACTGGCTGTGGCCTTAGCAAGACGGCCCAGGGCGCCGGCGTTGGCGCCGGAGCTGGAGCCGTGATTGGCGGCGTTATCGGCCGCGCAACCGGCTCTACCGCGCGCGGCGCCATCATCGGCGCTGCCGTTGGTGGTACCGCCGGCGCCATCATTGGCCGCCAGATGGACAAGCAGGCTCAAGAGCTCGAGGAAGAGCTCGAAAACGCCACCGTCGAGCGCGTGTCCGACCCGGAAACCGGCGCTGAAGGCATCGCCATCGTTTTCGACAACGCCCTCCTGTTCGACCTGAACAGTTCAACGCTCCGATCCGGTGTCCGCGCCGACCTTGCTGACCTCGCTACGAGCCTCCGTTCCTACCCCGGCCACGACGCCGTGGTTATCGGCCACGCTTCGAGCGACGGCCCTTCCGATCACAACCAGACGCTGTCTGAGAACCGTGCGGCATCGGTTTCCAACTACCTCGTTTCGCTCGGTATCGACTCGTACCGCCTCACCACGGTGGGCATGGGCGAGGACGACCCGATTGCCGACAACGGCACACAAGCCGGACGCGAGGCCAACCGCCGCGTCGAGATCTCCATTTACGCCAGCGAGTCGTATCGCCAGGAGATGGAAGACGAGTACGGCGGCGGCTGATTTCTCAATCCTGCGCTGAAGCTCGCTTGTGGCTCTCAGCCTATCTTCGGGCTCCCCGCAACAGCGGGGAGCCCTTTTTGTGATTTCTCTTCAACCATGCCAACGACCAAACACGCGGCAGAAGAAACTCCATTCCACGCCGACAGGAAGATGTCGGCGGAGGAAATGGCACTGTGGCAGCACGCTCGTATCAAGGACACGTGGCGGATTTTTCGCATAATGGGCGAGTTCGTAGAGGGTTTCGAGCGGATGTCGGATGCAGGCCCGAGCGTCTCCGTTTTTGGCTCTGCCCGCACGAAGCCGGGCACGCCCTACTACGAAATGGGCGTCGAGGTGGCCAGGGAGCTCGTTCGCCACGGCTTTGCCGTCATCACCGGCGGCGGGCCGGGCATCATGGAAGCGGCCAACAAGGGCGCGCAGGAGGCCGGCGGCGCCTCGGTGGGCCTCAACATTACGCTGCCCCGAGAGCAAAAGACCAACCCCTACGTTGACCCGGACAAGATCATCGACTTCGATTTCTTTTTCGCACGGAAGACGATGTTCGTCAAGTATGCGCAGGGCTACGTCGTGCTTCCGGGTGGATTCGGCACCATGGACGAGTTGTTTGAGTCGCTCACATTGATCCAGACCGGCAAAACCACACGCTTCCCCGTCGTGCTGATGGGCGTGGAATATTGGGCGGGCCTGGTTGACTGGTTGCGCGAACGTATGTTGGCAGCGGGCAACATCGCGGCGCCCGACCTTGACCTCTTCACCATGACGGACGACCCCGTCGAAGCCGTCCAGACCATTGAGAACTTCTGCCGAGAAACAGGGTTAGCCCCCAATTTTTGACCTGCATCGCTGAAATGGCTTTGTACTTTCTCGGCCATACTCCTATACGGAGCCGTCTTCGCGCTTGCACATCGTGCTACGGATTTCAGGTATCAGTACAGCTGTTTGGCGCATCTACTGTGTCGGCACAGTCTCTGTACTAGCGTGAGCAGTGATAGCATGAACGGCAACGTTTCGTCCATTCGCGCTGTCCATCCCTTCTCCAGCTTCCACTTCCAAACAACAGCCACGTTGACTATGATCCGCACCTCTCGCATCGCCATTCTCTGCACCGTTGTGGTGCTTCTCTTCACGTCGAACGTTGCGCTTGCGCAAGATGACACGATGGTTCCTGACACCATCGTTGTTCCGGTGCCCGGCAACGACGCACGTAATGCTTTCAACGAAGGCAACGCACTTCTCCGTGACGACGACAACGAAGGCGCCCTTGCAAAATTTGAGGAAGGCCTCCGCCTTAATCCAAGAAGTGCTCGCAACGCCTACGGCAGGGCGCTGGCGCTGGCCCAGCTCGAGCGCGAGGACGACGCCTCCGTAGCCTTCGACAATGCCATCCAACTCGCCGACGCCGCCAACGACGAAGAGACCGCAGCGGCTGCGCGACGTGCCCTCGGCACCATCTCGTACCGCAACGCCATCGGTCAGCTGCAGGCCTTTCCACTGCCTGCCGATGCGGCTCAGTCGGCCCTCCCGCTTCTTCGGAAGGCTGAAGAAGGCAACCTTGAGCAACCGATGCTCCCCTACCAGTTCGCCCGCGTCTACAACGCGCTGGAGCAGTACGAGGAAGCCGAGCGGTACGCCATGCAGGCCGTCGAGAACCGCGACGAAAGCGCCGACGACCACTCGGCACTCTATTACGAACTTGGGCTTGCTCGCGTAGGCGCTGGCCACACAGAAGGCGCTCTTGAGGCCTTCGAGATGGCCAAGAACGGCACGTGGGCCGGATGGGCAGAGTTCCAGATCAACGAGATCAATACGGCCTCGGAAGAATCCGGCGAGGAGTCGAGCGAGGGCTCGATGACCGGCAACTGACACCGGCAGCCAACGACGGCATTCGCACGGAGCCGCGTCGGGGCCACCCGGTGCGGCTTCGTTCGTTCCAGGAGTCTGTTAACAGTTAGCGCGTCGGGTGAGGATATCTTTGCAACCTCCGTACGCTCATTTCATCCCACCATGCCTGTTTCCACAAGTGCCCGGATCGATTCGTCTGCCGACGTTGCTGAGGGTACAGTCGTAGGACACTTCTCGGTTATTGGCCCAGACGTGCAGATCGGTAGTGAATGCCGAATTGGCCACCACATCGTTATCCACGCAGGCACGGTCGTGGGCGATGGCGTGCGGATAGACGACCACGCCGTTCTGGGAAAGCAGCCCATACGCGCCGCCCGGAGCGCTACTACGAGCGTTTCCGAGCTGCCGCCGGCTCACATAGGCAATCACTCATTGATTGGTACCGGAGCTGTACTGTATGCGGGATGCACGATTGGGGAGTACGTTCTCGTGGCAGATTATGCAACCGTCCGCGAGCGCGTTGAGGTAGGGGATGAAACCATTGTAGGGCGCGGCGTGGCCATCGAGAACGACTGTTCCGTCGGGACGCGGTGCAAGCTGGAGACGAACGCCTACATCTGCGCCTACACAACCATCGGCGACGATGTGTTCATTGCACCGGGTGTACTGACGAGCAACGACAACTTTATGGGGCGCACCGAGGAGCGCAAGAAGTACTTCGGAGGCCCAACCATCCACGCCGGCGCTCGCCTTGGCGTGGGCTCGGTGCTCTTGCCGGGAACGGATGTCCCACCGGAGGCCGTAGTAGCTGCCGGCGCCGTGCTGACCCGCGACGCCGAGGCCGGGAAGATCCATCAAGGCGTGCCGGCGAGGGCCGTCCGTGAAGTCCCGCCCAATCAGTTGCTGAAGGGCGAAGAGTGACGATCTGGAACGGTACCACAGGCACCGGATGCGTACCTTCGCGCGGTTTCGACGGCCCGGATGACGAACCTGCTGATGATGAACATCCAGATGGTGGATTTGCATTCGCAGATCGCTGAAATACGAGAAGAGCTAGACGCGGCCATGTCGGCTGTTCTGGAGCAGGGCGCGTTCGTACGCGGTCCGTTTGTGGCGCAGTTTGAAGAGGAACTCAGTGCCTTCTACCACGGAGCGTACGCCCTTGGTGTAGGCAACGGCACGGACGCCCTCCAACTGGCCTACATGGCAACCGGCATCGGCGCGGGCGACGAGGTCATCGTGCCGTCGTTTACGATATTCGCCACGGCTGAGGCCGCTGCGCTGCTCGGCGCCCGGCCCGTGTTCGTGGACATCGACCCAGCCACGTTCAACCTCGATCCAACGTTGGTTGAGGCTGCCATCACCGAGAAGACAAAGGCCATCGTTCCCGTACACCTCTACGGCCAGCCGGCCGACATGGACCCGCTCCTCGACATCGCCGGAAAACACAATCTCATCGTTATCGAGGACGCGGCGCAGGCCATTGGCGCGAAGTACAAAGGCCGCATCGTCGGCACGCTGGGGGATGTCGGTTGCCTATCCTTCTACCCCACCAAGAATCTGGGCGCGTTCGGCGACGGCGGCGCCTGCATCACTACGGATGACGAACTCGCCGCTTCCCTACGAAAGCTGGCCAACCACGGCGCGGAACGTAAGTACTTCAATACTTCCGTGGGCGTCAACAGCCGCCTAGATGCCCTGCAAGCGGCCATCCTCTCCGTCAAGCTCCCCCTCCTGAACGCATGGACGGAAGCCAGACGAAAGGCCGCTGATCTCTACGACCAGGCGCTAAGCGAAAACGAACTCGTCACCATTCCTCCGCGTGCGCCCTACGCCGATCATGTCTTCCATCAGTACACCATCCGCGTGCCCGCGGCTGCGCGCGACGACCTCGCCGCGCACCTGATGGCCTGCGGCATCCCCACGATGGTGTACTACCCCGTGCCACTGCACCTGCTTCCGGTTTTTGAGGAGCTTGGCTACGCCGAAGGCGCCCTCCCTGAAGCTGAGCGCGCGAGCCGCGAGGTACTCTCCCTCCCCATGCATCCGCATCTATTGGGGGAACAGATTCGCTACGTTGCGGAAACGGTTGCCGCTTTCTCGTACGCGTCGGTTTCGGCTACACTCTAACCCGGCCTAAAGCTCCACATGCCCGGCCATCAGCCCATCATTGTACGAATCGCCCAGGTTGGTGCAGGGTATTGGGGAAGGAACTTGTTGCGAAACTTCTCCGCCATACCGCAAGCCGAGGTCGTTTGGGTTTGCGACACGCAAGAAGAAGCCCAAAAGGATGCCGCGGCAAATCACCCCGGCATTCGCACAACAGGTGACATTCAGGACATACTGGCGGATGAATCCGTAGAAGGGGTGATTGTGGCCACGGAGACGCCGCAGCATTTCCTGATGGCCGAGGCTGCCCTACGCGCCGGGAAGCACGTATTTGTGGAGAAGCCGCTCGCCCAAACCGTTGACCAGGCCGAGCGCCTCGTTGCGCTTGCGGAGGAGAATGATCTACGACTTATGGTTGGCCACCTCCTCCTCTACCACCCTGCATTCCGCCACGTGGAGGAGTTGATCGGCCAAAACGAATTAGGGGATATCCGTTATCTCTACAGCACGCGCGTGAACCTGGGTATCGTGCGGCAGAGGGAGAATGCCTTTGAGAGCCTGGCCCCGCACGACTTGTCCATTGCTCTCGCCTACATAGACAGCAAACCCGTGGCCGTTGCAGCGCAAGGGAGCGCCTATTTGCAGCCGAACATCGAAGACGTGGTTTTTGCGACGGTGTTTTTTGAGAATGGGGCTCTGGCACACGTCCATACGTCGTGGCTGGACCCACATAAGATCCGCAAGACCACAGTAGTTGGGAGCAAGCTGATGGCCGTAATCGATGACATGGAACCGTCGGAGAAGGTGCGCCTGTACGACAAGGGAGCTGAGGTAGCGGAACCCTCCGGCTACACGGGCTTCGCAGAAGCGGTGAGCGTTCGCTCGGGCAGCATCGTCATTCCGAAAATTGAGAACGAGGAGCCCCTCCGAAGTGAGTGCGAGGAGTTTGTCGCCTCGATCGTCGAGCAGCGGAGACCCCACACCGATGGCAGAAGTGGGCTCGCAGTAGTGCGGCTTCTGGAGGCGGCACGCCAGTCGTTGGAGGCAGGCGGGGCACGTGTGGACGTATAGGCAGACTGCTGGGAGGCTGTTGAATTTCGCGCTCTGTCGCCGAGACGAGCGCATCTCGGATGAGATCAAGGCGCGAGATTGTAGTCGAATCGATGATTCGGCGAGCATCTCGCAACGAAGAGATCGGCCGAGAGGTGCCGTCGCAGGTAGGATGACGTATTTCAACAGCCTCCTAGGACGTTTGGTATCCTCCGTGCGACTTCTCACTTTGCCGCCGTACTTCGCCGATGTATCTCCACCGTTGCACTGCGGGATTACTACTCCTGCTGCTTTCTTGGCCGTCTAATGCTCAGGTGGACGGCATCCTTCAGATCAATAACCCACTCCAGCTTTTTCTGGAGCGGCAACAAACACGCGGGCTGCTGGATGGCGCCATTCTGAGCCATCAACCCCTCTCCGCGTACGAGGCTAACGCCTACCTTGACAGCCTTGCTGCTGACGCGGAAGCCCTCCAACAAATGTCGGCAGTGGATAGGAAGTTGCTCGCTCGATTCCGCGGTGAGGCGCCCGGCCCTGGTGTAGAGTTTGTCCGTCAACGCCTCCGCGGCCTGTATAGGAACGGGCAAGACTTCTTCTCTACTGAAGGCGACGACTATGGGATCCAGGTATCGCCGGTCCTTTACCTCGATGCGGCCAGAGCCTCACAGAGCACTGAGGAAGACCCTTCCACAGCGGGCGAGTCGGCCGATGCAATTACTTCGTGGAGGAATACACGTGGTATCCGTGCGGCCGGCCATCTCGGCGACCATCTGTTTTTTGAGACGCGGGTTGAGGAGAACCAACGCGTAGACCCTGTGGCCGACCGCACGGTGGTAAACCAGCGTATCGGCCTGCGCTACTTCCGTGATGGACGATTGTTCGACTACTGGGTGGTAACGGGCGTAGCGGGCGTGCGAACCAGGTATGTAGAAATACGTGTAGGGCGCGACCGCAACCTCTGGTCGGCGGGTAGAGGCGCCCTGCTCGTCTCCAACTTCCCCACGACCTACGACCAGGTTCAACTCCGCACCCGCGTCTGGCGGCTCCAGTACACCAACGTGTTCGCGTCCCTTTCCGACCCGTCAATACCCCGCGATTCGGTTACCAGCGCAATCCGTGATAAGTATGGAGTCTTCCATCGCCTGGCGATCGATCTTCCCGGCCGTGTCCAGATTGGGCTTTCTGAAGCATCGATACTCGCCCCGACGGCCGAGGACCGCGGCCCCGGCTTCTACATGGCGTATTTCAATCCCATCATTTTTCTACGCGCCGTCGATTTTCAGGAGGGAAGCCCAGCCAACATGCTCATAGCCCTTGATGCGCAGTGGGTGGCAACATCTGGTGTGCAGGTGTATGGCCAGTTCATGCTTGATGAGTTTCGGGCCGCCGAGCTCTTCAGCGGAAATGGTTGGATAAATAACAAGTGGGGAGCTCTGGCCGGCGTACATATCGTGGGAATTGGCGTCCCAGACCTCGAGTTGCGGGCCGAATACGCCCGTGTTCGGCCATACACCTACAGCAGCGTAGATTCGCAGCGTGCCCTTGTCCACCATCTGGGCATTGTGGGCCACCCCTATGGCCCAAACGCCGAAAGCGTTGCTCTCTGGGCCGATTACCGGCCGTCGGATCGCATTACGGCTTCGATCTTTGCCACCGCTGCACGGCGTGGCCGGAATGACGGAGATATCAATTGGGGTGGCGACCCCCTGGTGCCGTACACACAAAACTTCCCACGTGAGTTTGGTGTAACCCTTGGCCAGGGAATCCGGCAAACCGAGACGCGGTTGGAGGGCCGGTTCGGGTTTGAGTTGCTTCCGAATCTCATTGTCGAGGCCACCGCCGGGTACACGCGCATCGGCGACGCAGGCAATCCAGCCCTAGCACGCAACTACACCAGCTTCGGAGGAGGACTCAGGTGGAGCCTACCCTACTCGAACGCGAGGTTCTAAGTGCT
Source organism: Bacteroidota bacterium (assembly GCA_022561755.1). GTDB lineage: Bacteria > Bacteroidota > Rhodothermia > Rhodothermales > Rubricoccaceae > JAHEJB01. The sequence continues at coordinate 17,367 of JADFQN010000025.1, read as the reverse complement.
TCACGCAGGTCCACCCGTCGATGGCAGACAATACGGCCGCTTGCCACCGGGGCGCCGCTAGGAGGCTGTCTGACTAAGGACGGATCTACTGCGGCGGCGATAAATCGGCCCATTTCTCCGATCTTTTTCGTTATCCCGCAGTACTGCGGGACGCCTCAAAAGATTGAAAAAATGTACTCGATTCCTCACTCGCCTCGCTACAATCCCCTTAGTCAGACAGGCTCCTAGGGCGCAATTTCTTCCACCTCCTGTGCGGCGAGGCACCCGCACCGTTGTTTCTTCGACGGCGGTTGTGGTCCAAGAGCAGGATTCCCAGTGGCCCCATCACCAAAAACAGACTAAGGAAAGACAGATTGCTTGTCTCGGAGAGCATAAAAACAAGGGCTTCCTGCACCTTTTCGCGCGTGAAACAGCTTCAGGGCATACGTATTGCCCCGCCGAGCACACCTATCGGTCCTATCGTTCGGGTGTAGCGGCAGGTACCAATGCCTTAGTGGGCCCTGCCTCATCGCGGCTGGTCGCCGGAGCGTCGGATCTATTTGCCACACTCATATTGGCAGGTTGTATCGCGCCATCACCTCCAGGGGTCTGCGCAGTATCGACCATAAAACCGTGTAGAGAGCGTGTCGAGCCATAACCGTCGGCCGGGCCATTCGCGTACCGGCCTGGGAGATACCCCAACCAATAAAGAAAACCGACGACAGCGCCAACACCGAGAAGAAAAATAATCATCGCTCCCTGTGTAGACGAGAGAGCCATTAGAACCGCACTCGCAGCGAAAAATACACTCACGAGGTAAAGTATGCGGACCACTTTCGCGTTCGGGAATCGTACCATCAGGCGATGGTGGAAGTGGTCGCCGTCAGAATGAAGAAGGGGTTTATTGTATTGAGGACGGCGGACGAGCGTGATAACCGCGTCCAGAATCGGCAGACCAAGAGCAATAGCCGCAATGGTTAACGCTACAATCGGATTTCCGTGCGCGGTAATGCCTAGCGCGAATACGGCCAGTACATAGCCAAGAAAGTGACTTCCCACGTCACCCATGAAAATGGACGCGGGGCGAACGTTGTAGCGCAAGAAACCAAGTACTGCACCGATGGCGATGGCCACCAGAACAATCCCCGAGATATCGCCTCCTATGGCATGGACAACACCGAGGCCAACGAGCGCAATAGCTACGACGCCGCCTGCAAGTCCGTCCATGCCGTCAATAAAATTGACGCCGTTGACGGTGCCGACCACCCAAATCAACGTGAGCACCACCGAAACGCCCATCGCAACGTCGCCCCCTCCCAGTGCCCCATCAAACACGGTGATGCGAAAACCACCCACGACGACAAGCAGGCTGATAACCGTTTGCGCAATCAGCCTGGGAAGGGCGTGCATATCCCGAACGTCGTCGACAAAACCGACACCCGCCATGAGTAGAGCCCCCAGGATGATGAGCGCGGAAGGCATCTCGAATGCAACCGCCAATCCTCCGGGCAGTACCGGCCGAAGAAGGGCAAAAACGCCCAAACCAAGTGCCATGGCCGCAATAATAGCCAATCCGCCTACCCGTGGAATCTCTCTTATGTGAACCTTTCTATGCCCATCCGGCCGATCCATCCAGCCCATTCTGAACGCAAGGCGGCGAACCGGTGGGATCAGGATGAGCGAAATTGCCAAGCTCAGCGCGAGAGCACCTATCAAAATCAGAACGAGCATAGAGTCTGGACGATGCGCAAAGGGGCCGGAGATTAGAAGGGGAAAATAGCAGGGCCGTAGGAATATCGCTCGCTGAGCCGGCCACTAAATAACAACCAGGCTATTGGAATCCAAGCGATACACGAAAGCAAAACCGTAGTTCTGCTGAAATGCACGCAAACGCGAACAGATGCCATGTATTGGCGCTGGCTATTGCTAGAGATCCTCTGCAGCGCATGCATGCAAACACGAGGACGCGTGGCAAGAGACGCGGCAATCTCGCTAAACATCAGCACAACACGACCACGGCTCCTCATGCCGTGCAAGAGGGTGCCGAGAGGATATCCAGGTAGACCTCCACTACATGCTCCTATGTATCTCCAGATTTCGACCGCTACAACGCGCGGCCCAGGCGCGTCGGGCTGCGGCTCGACGGCGACCTAGCTTTCGCCGCGCCGTAACGTCTGCAGTTTCTAGAAATACACGACTGCATCTCCAGCGACCTCTCGGTCGAACTCTTTGTAGGGTGCAACGATGGCACTGTAACTCTACACGTCTTTGTGCAGGGATGTCACCAGAGCTAACAATTAATGCGGATGGTGGAGCCCAATAACCAGACAGGAAGGAGCGAAAAGGAAGTTACGCTACCTCACCGGTCGGCTCTGATGTCGGCATTGCGTTCCTCGTTGCGACAATGGCTACCCCCACGAAAAGCCAGAGGTAGTACGCAAACTGCCTGATCTGAAAAGCCTGGTTGATGCTGTTCAGAGGAACAGCGAGCAAAAGAAGAAGCAACGCGATGAGGGCGTACCGCTTTGAATAGCCGTCGGTGGCTCGCCTATAAAGACGGAACACCAGCGCCATAAGCTTCCCAAAGAACAGAACGAAGCAAGCAAATCCCACAAAACCGTAGTACAGTAGCAGTGCCAGCCAGTACACGTCGTCCAGTATCCCAACAAAGATCGAGGCAAGCACTTCCGGAAGCCTGAAGTGCTCAGCTACAGCCGCAGCCACAATACCGATATCAGAAGAGTAGCCCAGCAGCGTTATACCCCCATCAAAGGCGTAGGGGACGATATACACCACCAGGCCAAGCCGGTTTTCAGCAAGTGCGTGCTCCCGATATTCCTGAGAAAAGACATCCAGGACATAGATATTCTCGGCCAACGCCGAACCCATGCTCAGCGCAACGGCCGCAACAAGGGGAAGAAGAAGAGTGGTCATCCATAGCGTATTTCTCACCCCACGGATGGCCACTTGGTGCATGACCACGACGAGCACCGCACCAAACACGGCCATGCGTGAATGGGACAAAAAGGTCAGTAGTACTGCTAATGCAACGCCGGCACCATAGCGTAGCGGACGCTTTTCGTTCTGCACAACCCAGACTACAAGCCCGACCAGAATAAAGTAGCCGTAGGCAATAGGCCTGGCCATCGTGCCTGTCAGATCGTACCCCTCCCAGAATTGCAACAAGTCAACGGTCGCCCCGACGAAGGTAAAGCCGCCCCACGCATGAATCACGGAGAAAAAGCTGCGCACAGGTTGGCCTCCGAGCCATTCCGCAACTCCAACCGCAGCCTGAATACCGAAGGCCACAACGACTACGCGAGGAATGCGCGCGAGTTGGGTGTTGTCGGGTGCAAGCATGATCAGGGCATAAATCAGTGGTATGTACCTTATCAAGGCCTTTATGCCGTTTACGGCCGAGAAAATGTCCGCGCCATTTAGGAAGATGCTTGCCACAGCCACCACAATGAAGCCAATCAAAAACCGGTCGATCCGCCGCCCGATAACGCGAATAGAACCATGGTTGGCGAGGTGTATCGCAGCCGCCCCAAGCGCTACCAGCCATACCAACACTTCGGGCACCTGACGGAGGGCCACCAACAAGCCTTGCGAGAGGGGCAACCACCGCAGCAGAAAGTCCTCCAAGGGCAAATAAAAGGCGAGGCCAAGGAGGATGTTGAAGCCGATTCTGCGTGCGTCCAGTGTCATTGCCTGCAGCTATTCCTCCGGAAAACTACTCCGGCAGAGATCTGAACTGGCGTGCCGTTTGGTAGCTTGCTGCCCATTTTCCACTGATAACCCGATGAACTGGAAGCAAAAGTCTGTTATACAGAATGTGACCGCGAGCCTTCCACGCTGGCTAGGCAGCAAGATATACTACCAGATGCAACGCCGCTTCGGTAAGCTAGGCACTGCCGACCCGCGCAGCCGCTTGGAGGCCGGGTTGCGAATGCTTCGGTATGCCGAGCGCGAAGGGAAAGCGATTGAAGGAAGCACGGTGGTCGAGGTGGGCACAGGCCACCGCATGAACGTGCCCATTGCACTGTGGCTCATCGGAGCGGCCCGTATCTGTACGTACGATCTCAACCCATACCTCCGGGCCAGGCTGGTTTTAGACGACGTTGCGTACATGCGTGCCAACGAGCAAAAGATTTTTGACGTCTTTGGGGATGTCGCCGAACGCGCCATCTTCCAGAAGCGTTGGCATCGACTGATGGACATGCACGTGAACGCCGACAACTTTAAGCATGCGTTCAACGTCGAGTATCACGGGCCCGGCGACGCGGCAAAGACCGGCCTCGCAGATAACAGCGCAGATCTCCACGTGTCGTTTACGGTGTTGGAACACATCTCAGCCGCCGTGCTTGGGTCTATTATGGCGGAGGCACGGCGCATTCTGAAAGTTGATGGGCTATTCATCCACCACATTGACTTTACGGACCATTTCGCACACGCCGACAACACCATCACCCATGTCAATTTCCTGCAATTCAATGAACCCACCTGGATGAAGCTGGGAGGCAACCGGTTTATGTACATGAACCGGTTGCGGGTGGATGACATGACAGCGTTGGTTCTCAATGCAAACTTGGAGATCCTCCACGACGACCGTCTCGTTGATGATCGGTCGTTGGAGGCTCTCAACAGCGACCTCGTTGTGGATGCACAATTCCGCAACAAGTCTGCTGAAACGAACGCAACGGCTCGGCAATGGGTTGTTGCGCGTGTCTTGCAGGACGAGACCGTGGCGGCCTAGCCACCTGCAATCGCCGAAATAGTTCGCGAAAGGGCCTCACGCCAACCCGCAGCCCGAATACCGAACGTAGCCTCGATCTTGTCCGTGGCCAGCACCGAGTTCTTCGGGCGCTGTGCCCTGGTTGGGTACTGACTTGTGCTGATTGGCGCCACGCTCTCCACTCGAGACAGGCCTCGGAGGCTGGCTTCATGAACTATGGCCTGCGCGAACGCAAACCACGTGGTTGGAGGATGCCCTGCGAAGTGATAGGCGCCCCAACTATTCTGCCCCTCAACGAGCTTGCGTGAGATAACCAGCAGCGCGCGCGCAATATCATCGGCAGGCGTAGGGCAGCCATGCTGGTCGCTGACTACCCGAAGTTCATCGCGATCGCGGGCGAACCTGAGCATCGTGCGCACGAAGTTGGAGCCCTGCGAGCTGAACACCCAGGACGTTCGCAGGATAACGTGCCTGTCCAGCGCCGCCTGGACAGCCTCCTCCCCCTCCCACTTGCTCCGGCCGTAGACACCGAGTGGATTCGGGAGGTCGTCCTCGAAATACGGCTCGGACTTTCTCCCGTCGAAAACGTAGTCGGTAGAGAGATGGATGAGCGGAATGCCTGCCTGCGAACATGCCAGGGCTACGTACTCGGCGCCATCACGGTTAACTCGAAACGCCAACTCGGGCTCGTCTTCGGCGCGATCCACCGCTGTGTAAGCAGCGGCGTTTACCACGATGTCCGGCATGCACTTCTCGAGCGCACGAAACACGGCGTCTCCGTCAGTGATGTCTAGCCCTGATCGATCCAGCCCGACTACCTCCACCTCTTCGACACCCGCGAGAGCCACCAACGCAGCGCCCACTTGTCCCCTCGCACCGGTTACGAGCAGCTTCACTGCACCACGATCATCGAAGGAAGCGGGAGATCTTCTTCTTCCAGCGTGCTCAGATTGGGAAGCAGTTCGTCTTTTGCAGACAACAGCGGGTCATCAACGGGCCAGGTGATATCCAAGTCCGGGTCATTCCACGCAATGCCACCCTCGTCTTCCGAATCATAGTAGGCAGTACACTTGTAGAGGAGATCGGCATTCTCCGAGAGCGCACAGAAGCCGTGGGCAAAACCAGGAGGAACCCACAGTTGGTAGTGATTTTCGTCGCTCAACTCTACACCGTGCCACTGCCCAAACGTAGTTGATCCGGGCCGAACATCCACAACCACGTCAAACACGCGGCCTTGCACCACTTCCACCAGTTTGCCCTGCGGAGAACGCTTCTGAAAGTGCAAACCCCGTAGCGTGCCCTTCACCGAACGCGAGTGATTGTCTTGCACGAACGGCAGATCGATGCCGTATTCGCGGTAGCGTGAGGCATGGAAGCGTTCGAGGAAAAACCCTCGCTCGTCGACGTAGACTGTCGGCTCAAATAGAAGAACGCCCTCCAGCGGTGTTTCGATGTCGATCATTGCCGGCTACACTATTGGATCGAGATCGTCTTGGCCAATCAGATCGATGAGGTAGGCGCCATAGGGGCTCTTGCCGAGAGGCCGCGCGAGGTCCTCCAACTGCTCGGACGTAATGTACCCCATCCGATACGCGACTTCTTCCGGGCAAGCGACTTTCAAGCCCTGACGCGATTCGACGACCTCGACAAATTTTGAGGCCTCCATTAACGACTGGTGCGTGCCGGTGTCGAGCCATGCTGTCCCGCGGCCGAGGCGCACGACACGAAGACGACCGCGCTCCATGTATGCCTTGTTGACGTCGGTGATCTCCAACTCGCCACGCACCGAAGGGGCCAGATTGCGAGCAATATCCACAACTTCGTTGTCGTAGAAGTACAAACCCACGACAGCATAGCGCGACCGAGGATTCTCCGGCTTCTCTTCTATGCCAATGGCCATGCCGTCGGAGTCGAACTCGACCACGCCATAGCGCTCCGGATCACTTACGTAGTAGCCGAAAACCGTCGCCCCTTCAGTTCTCCCGGCCGCTTGCTGGAGGGTTGTTGTAAGACTGTGACCATAGAAAATGTTGTCGCCGAGAACCAAGGCCACACTGTCGGTACCGATGAAATCGGCCCCGATAACAAAAGCCTCGGCGATGCCGTTGGGCTCGCGTTGCTCTGCGTACGAGAATGACATCCCCCACTTCTCCCCCGTACCCAGAAGGCGCTGAAAATGTGGGAGGTCGCGCGGTGTAGAGATGATGAGGATCTCGCGGATGCCCGCCAGCATCAGTGTGCTGAGCGGGTAATAAATCATCGGTTTGTCGTAGACCGGCATCAACTGCTTGCTGAACGCGATGGTCAGCGGATACAGCCGCGTGCCCGCGCCGCCTGCCAGGATGATTCCCTTCATTTGCATCGCCCGGTCAACTGGCTATGATTCCCGCCGCCACGAGGGCTTGCCAAACCACTTCAACGGCGTCCTCTACTGACATATTGGCCGTCTCGATGGTCAGTTCAGGCTCTTTGGGCGCCTCGTAGGGAGCGGAGACGCCGGTGAGGTTGGCTAATTTACCCTGGTCTGATTTCGCGTACAGCCCCTTCGGGTCGCGGTCCCTGGCCGTTTCGAGGTCCACGTCGACAAAGGCCTCCATAAACCGGCCCTCGGGCATGAGCGCCCGCACGCGGTCCCGATCTTCCTGGTACGGCGAGACAAACGTGCAGAGAACCACGCTTCCCTGCTCGAAGAACAAACGGGCCACCTCGCCCACGCGGCGGATGTTCTCTACACGATCGGCGGCCGAGAAGGCAAGGTCGCCACAAAGGCCGTGGCGCACGTGGTCTCCATCTAGGATCATGGTCTTTATGCCGGCGTCGAACAGGCGGCGCTCGAGCGCACGGGCCACGGTGGTTTTCCCCGAACCGGACAATCCCGTAAACCAAATCACGGCGGCCTCGTGGCCACCGGCAGCCTCGCGTTCCTCTCTTGGGATGTTCAGCCCTTCCCACACCACATTGGGCGAGCGCATGGCATTTCTGGCCGCCTCGAAAGCGACGCGTGAAAGGGAGGCAGCCTTCTCAGCAACCTGCTCGGCGGTACGCGTAGCGCCTCTAATCATCCCGGCCGCGACCGTGTTATTCGAAGAGGGGTCGATCAAAATGAACGCACCTGTCTCCTGATTGGCGCGGTAGGGATCGAAGAAGAGGGGCTGGGCCGTGATCAGCTTAACTCGGCCGATCTCGTTGAGTTCGAGCGTCTCCGCTTCTTCGCGATGAAGCGTATCTACGTCTACGCGGTACACCACGTCACGCACGAAGGCCTTCACCTCGCGCGTGGTGTGTTGCAGGATGTAGTGGCGGTTGCGGTCCAGCGGCTCCTCACCCATCCAGCACACCATCGCCCCGATTTCGTTATCGACCTGCGGGAGGTTACCGGGGCGTACGAGCATGTCGCCTCGGCTGATGTCGATCTCGTCTTCGATGGTGAGAACGACGGGCTGGCCGGCGCCTGCCGCCTCCTGATCGCCATCGAACGTGGTGATCTCCTTAATACGGCTCCTTTTACCCGAAGGCAGAACCATCACTTCCTCACCGGGCCGAACCACGCCGGAGGCAATGGTGCCTGCGTATCCGCGGAAGTTCTGGTGCGGCCGGATGACCGTCTGAACGGGGAAGCGGAAGTCGATCAGGTTGCGGCTGGAGGCAATGTTCACGTGCTCCAGATGGTGAAGGAACGTCGGCCCGTGGTACCAATCCATGTGCTCGCTCCTCTCCACCACATTGTCTCCCTTGAGCGCGGATACGGGAATAAACGTGATGTCGGTGATGTCGAGCTTGGCGGAAAACGCCGTGTACTCGCGCTCAATGGAAGCGAAGACCTCCTGCGAGTAATCCACCAGGTCCATCTTGTTGACGGCGACTACAATGTGGGGAATGCGCAAAAGTGAAGCAATAAACCCGTGCCGCTTCGACTGAGTGAGCACACCGCGTCGAGCATCAATCAGCACCACGGCGAGGTCGGCCGTCGATGCGCCCGTCACCATGTTGCGTGTGTACTGAACGTGCCCAGGCGTATCGGCGATGATGAACTTGCGCTTCGGCGTCGCAAAGTACCGGTAGGCCACATCGATCGTGATACCCTGCTCGCGCTCGGCGCGGAGGCCGTCCGTAAGCAGCGCCAGATTAACACCGTCGTCGCCCCGATTCAGGCTGGCCTGCTTGATGGCGTTGAGCTGATCCTCGAAAATGGATTTCGAATCGTAGAGCAGCCGCCCGATCAGCGTGCTCTTTCCATCATCCACACTGCCCGCCGTAGTAAACCGAAGCAGGTCCATTTCGAGGTAGGCGGTGCCGGATGTCGGTGGCGCGTCGGCCGTGGGCATGATGCCGTTCCTTTCGGACATAGTTTTGAGGGCGCTGTGCGTACAGCAAGGCGTTCTGGTGCGTGCCGTTTTACAGTATGTAAGTTGGAAGGCGTGGTTTAGAAGTAGCCCTGCTTCTTGCGGTCTTCCATGGCTGCTTCGGAGCGCTGATCGTCGTGCCTTCCGCCCCGTTCGGTTTCGCGCGCCGCGGCTACTTCCTGAATGATCTCCTCCATCGTGCTTGCGGTCGAAAGCACGGCGCCGGTACACGTGACGTCGCCGATCGTCCGGAAACGAACAGTACGGCGCTCAACCGTCTCTCCCGGCTGCACAGAGGCAAACTCTGTGCACGCCAGCAGCGTCCCACGCCGGTTGAATACTTCCCGCTCATGTGCGAAGTAGAGGCTGGGGATGTCGATGTTTTCGAGGGCGATGTACTGCCACACGTCCATCTCCGTCCAGTTGCTGAGTGGGAAAACGCGGAAGTGTTCGCCCACGTTCTTGTGACCATTGTAGAGCCTCCACAGTTCGGGGCGTTGGTTTTTGGGATCCCACTGCCCGAAACGGTCGCGGTGGGAGAAGAAGCGTTCCTTGGCCCGCGCCTTCTCTTCGTCTCGCCGTCCGCCGCCGAAAGCCGCGTCGAACCGGTGCTCCTGGATGGCATCGAGCAGCGGAACGATTTGTAACCCGTTGCGGCTCGCCTCCGGCCCGGTTTCCTCTACGACCCGACCTTGGTCGATGGCATCCTGAACACTGGCCACGTAGAGTTTCACCCCAAGCTTCTTGACCAACGCATCACGGAATGCGATCGTTTCGGGGAAGTTATGACCCGTATCCACATGCATCAACGGAAACGGCATCGGTGCGGGGTGGAAGGCCTTGCGTGCCAGATGCACCATGACGATAGAGTCCTTCCCGCCCGAGAACAGCAGAACGGGGCGCTCAAACTGAGCGGCCACTTCACGCATCAGGTATATCGCCTCGGCCTCAAGATCCTTGAGGTGGGAGGTGCGGTACAACGAGTCTGAAGATGACATCTGACCTGGGAAATACAGGGGAAATAAGATAGGTTAAGCCTGAAATGGTAGCACGCCTACGTGGCCAGATGCAACTGGCGAGCCTGTATCCTTGTGGTCTTTACGGAGCGCTGGGAGACTGTTGAATTACGTGCGCCGTCGCAGGAAGGATGACGTATTTCAACAGTCTCCTAGGAGGCTGTTGAAATACTACGCAGTAAGCGAGGCGCGCGAATCTTGGCCGAGATCAAGGCGCGAAATCGCAGGCGAATCGGTGATTCGTTGAGTATTTCGCAACGCGGAGATCGGGCCATAGGCGCCGCCGCAGGTAGGCGGAATTTTTCAACAGCCTCCTAGAGCCACACGAGTGTACAGGCCATGACCGTTACAACCATCACGATAATGCTTACCGGGAAACCGGCCCGTGCATAGTCTGTGTACCGATACCCTCCAGCGCCCATCACCATGAGGTTCGTCTGGTAGCCGACAGGGGTCAGGAAGCTGGCCGCAGAAGCGATGGTTACGGCGACGGCAAAGGCCTTCCAGTCGGATCCCAGCTCGGTGGCCACGGCCAGGGCGATGGGCAGCATCAGGACGGCCGAGGCCTTGTTGGTTATGAGTTCGGCCAGGAGGTTGGCTGCTGCGTAAATGATGATGAGCATAACGACTGGCCCAACGGCTCCGGCCAAGCCAACGATTTCGTGAGCCGCAGCAGATGCAAGACCAGTGGATTCGACGGCTTTCCCAAGCCCGAGCGCGGCGGCAATCACGAGAATGACCTGAACATCGATGGCCTTTCCGAGCGCCTGCCCACGCAAACAGCCGGTGATGACCACGCCCAACGCAGCTGCAAATGTGGCTGTGGCCAGAGGGAGAACACCTGTGGCCACCAGCGCGATCATGGCAAACAGAATGGCCAGCGAAAGAGGCGCACGCCGTGCAGCGGGGCGGACATAGTCATGCGCCGAAACCAGTGCAAAATCGCTCTTTCTGGCCGATAGGCGTTGAAATAAAGCGGGCTTCCCTTCTAAGAGCAGGAGGTCGCCCGGCGAAAGCACCACACGTCCTAGGCCGCCTTTCACGGGAGAGCCGCGCCGCTGAATACCGAGAACCACGCCACCATACTCCTCCCGAAACCCGATTTCCTTGAGGGTCCTTCCTGCAAGGTCGGAGTTCGGCGCCACGACAGCCTCCACGAGCGGCAAATCCGGCACGCCCGCATCCACCATAGGCGCCTTCCTTTCCAAACCGGCCCGGCGAACAAGCGCATCGTGCGCCTGCACATTGCCGACGAACGTCAGAATATCGTCCGGCAGCAACGTCGTATCCGGCTGAACCTCCTTCACGGCGCCTCCCCGCCTAACGCGTGCGAGGTAGGCGTGGCCAAGGGTACGCAGCCCCGCTTCCTCCACCGTTTTTCCGATAAACGGCGCATCCGGTAGCACGGATAGCTCGAACTGATAATCGCGCACGCGGCCGGGCAGAGACGTGTCGCCTCGATCGGGCAAGAGCTTATTCCCCAAGAGCGAGTAATAGGCTGTAACGAGGATAACCGCCGGGATACCAACCCACGCGAGGTCGAAAAAACCGAAGCCGGGTAGGCCTTCCGAAAGCAGCAAGCCGTGAACGACCACGTTGGTGCTCGTTCCTATCAGCGTCAGCCAGCCGCCCACGATGGCCGCGGTGGAAAGGGGGATGAGCAGCTTCGATGCCGGAATCCCCACCACGCGCGCCCATGCCTGCACACGCGGAATGAGCATCGCGACGATGGGCGTGTTGTTGAGCATCCCTGACAGCAGCGCGGTTGGGAGCATCAGGCGGAGCAGCGTGGGCGCCGGACGTGACGAACGTGGCTTGAGCAGGCCATCGAGGAAACCAAGCGCGCCCGTCCGTTCGACACCCGCAGCTACAATAAACAGCGACGCAATGGCAATGACAGCTGGATTGGAGAAGCCCTCAAACGCCTGCTCCGGCGTCACCACACCCACGAGTAGCAACAGACCGAGCGTACCGAGGAGCACAAGATCCGTGCGCCCAACACCACGGACGAGCGCTACCACCATCATGACTAGCGCGCCGAGCGTGAAGTACGCATGCCAGGTAAGGCCCATGTCGTGTCGTCGGGTGTGGTCGGAAAGGCGTTAGCCTGGCCAATGATGTGACCCAGGAGTCTGTCGGACCAAGGGGTTGTAACAAGGCAGACGGGAAATCGAGAGCAGTTTATCGATCTTTTGAGGCGTCTCACAGTACTGCGGGATAACGAAAAAGATCGGGGAAATGTGCCGAATTGCCGCTGCCGCGATAGAATCATCCTGAGTCCGACAGCCTCCTAGGAGGCTGTTGAAATACTACGCCGTAAGCGAGGCGCGCGAATCTTGGCCGAGATCAAGGCGCGAAATCGCAGGCAAATCGGTGATTCGTTGAGTATTTCGCAACGCGGAGATCGGGCAAGAGGTGCCGCCGCAGGTAGGTGGAGTTTTTCAACAGCCTCCTAGAGCCACCGCTGCCAGTCGAGGTCCGGATCCCCGATGGTAAACACGGAAGGGTTTCTGATGTCTTCCTTATTGTAAGCAAGCCGTTTTCCGTCGCGCGTCATCAGGCGGCCACCGGCGGCTTCCACAACGCACTGCGCGGCAGCCGTATCCCACTCGAAGGTGGGGACGGTGCGGGGGTAGAAATCGGCTGCGCCGGAAGCTACGAGGCAAAACTTGAGCGACGAACCCATGCTGGCCGATTCCACTTCGATGCCCTCCGATGCCATGTTTTCCAGCATGGCCGCCACCTCCGGCCCGGCATGATCTCGGCTGGCCACGACGGTGAGCCGGTCGGGTAAGGAAGGCCGTGTGGAAATAGGCTCAGGCTCTTCTCCCGAACGCTGCATGTAGGCGCCTTCACCACCGGATGCGAAATACGTGAGGCCTTGAACAGGTACATGCACCACGCCCAAAACCGCCTCCCCATCCTCGATAAGGGCCACATTCACCGTGAACTCGCCCGTCGTCTTCTTGACGAACTCCTTGGTTCCATCCAACGGGTCGACGCACCAGAAGCGCTTCCACGACCGCCGCGACGCGTACGAACCGGGGTCCGACTCCTCTGAAAGCACTGGAATATCCGGCGTGAGAGCCTCCAGTTTTTCAACGAGGAAGCGGTGCGACGCCTGGTCGGCTTGCGTCAGCGGCGAGTTGTCGGCCTTGTAGTCAACGGGGAGCGGCCTGCCGTAGTAGTCCAGAATGATGCGCCCGGCCTCTTCGGCGTACATGCGAACGTCAACAAGAAGATCTCTCACGTAGAAGCTGGAATGCGAAGCCGCCGAAACTAACCTAAGAGGCTGTTGAAATACTCATCCTGCCTGCTGCGGCGTCTATCGGTAGATCTCTGCGTTGCCCCGCAGTACTGCGGGGCGCCGTGATCTCGACCGAGGCCCGCCCCCCACTTGCTACGGGGAGCCTGCCCCGTCCCGCAGGCTTGCGGGATTGCAGGGAGCATTATTTCGACAGACCCCTACAAAGTTTGCGGCACCTCAACGCGCTCGCGGAAATACTGGAGCGTGCGCTTGAGGCCTTCGGAACGGCTGACCGCCGGCTCCCAGCCCAGCACGTTGCGGGCTTTAGTGATGTCCGGCTGCCGAACTTTGGGGTCGTCGGCGGGTAGGGGCTCGAAGGTGATGGTGCTGCTCGATCCGGTGAGCGCAACCACCTCTTCGGCGAACTTCCGGATGGAGATTTCATCCGGGTTGCCAATGTTTACGGGTTCCACCTCTTCCGACATCAGCAGCCGGTAGATGCCCTCGATCAGATCGTCCACATACTGGAACGAGCGGGTCTGCGAGCCGTCCCCAAAAACCGTGATGGGCTCGCCGCGGAGTGCCTGCCCCATGAAAGCCGGGAGCGCACGCCCGTCGTCGAGGCGCATGCGGGGGCCGTACGTGTTGAAGATCCTCACAATGCGCGTTTCCACACCGTGGTAGCGGTGGTAGGCCATGGTGATGGCCTCGGCGAAGCGCTTCGCCTCGTCGTACACGCCGCGAGACCCAACCGGGTTGACGTTGCCCCAATATTCCTCGGTCTGCGGATGCTCCAGCGGGTCGCCGTACACCTCCGATGTCGACGCGAGCAGAATCCTCGCTCCCTTCGCCTTCGCCAATCCCAGGCAGTTGTGCGTCCCCAGCGCACCCACTTTAAGTGTTTGGATGGGGAGCTTCAGGTAGTCGATCGGGGAGGCCGGGCTCGCGAAGTGCAGGATGTAGTCCAGGCGGCCCGCGACGTAGACGAAGTTGGTCACGTCGTGGTGGACGAACTCGAAGCGTTCGTTGCCGATGAGGTGCGCCACGTTGTCCGGATTCCCTGTAACGAGGTTATCCATGCAGACAACCTCGTGGCCCTCGGCAAGAAAACGCTCGCAGAGGTGCGAGCCCAGGAAACCAGCGCCGCCGGTGATGAGAGTTCGTAGCATTGGGACGGTAACTAAACAACTGGGGAAGAACGCCGCCGGCTAGGAGTCTGTTGAAATACTACGCCGTAAGCGAGGCGCGCGAATCTTGGCCGAGATCAAGGCGCGAAATCGAAGACGAATCGGTGATTCGGCGAGTATTTCGTAACGCAGAGATCGGGCAAGAGGCGCCGCCGCAGGTAGGTGGAGTTTTTCAACAGGCTCCTAGGAGTCTGGCGGGTTTAGGGGTTCGTAACGAGGCGAGCCGGGAATCGAGACCATTTTTTTCGATCTTTTGGAGGTGGATAGTGAGGCTATGCAACGAAAAAGACCTAGGGAATGGGCCGATTTATCGCCGCCGCAGTAGAATCATCCTGAATCCGACAGACTCCTACGCCTCGGCAACGTCATCTACTTCGTCGAGGACAATGGCCGGGGCCACGAACGGGCGCCCGATGCAATGGTACTCAAAACCGGCTTCGGCCATCCGATCCGGATCAAAGACGTTTCGGCCGTCGAAGACGAGGGGTTGCTTGAGCGCACGCCGTACGCGTACCAGGTCGGGGCGTCGGAACTCCGGCCACTCCGTTGCGACAACGAGAGCATCGGCGTTTTCTACGGCGTCGTACACACTTGTGGCGTAGGCCAAACTGCCCTCACCTATCGGCCCCTCGCCCAACTCGGCTCGTGTGGTGTCCATCGCCTCGGGGTCAAACGCAACGACCTCGGCGCCGAGGGCGGTCAGATCCTTGATCATGTAATGTGAAGGCGCTTCCCGAACGTCGTCCGTGTTCGGTTTGAAGGCCAGCCCCCACATGGCGATTCGGCGTCCGTCGAGGCGTCCGTGTTCATCGCCCAGGGCCTCTACGATCCGTGGAACGAGCACGCGGCGCTGGATTTTGTTTACGCGAAGCACGGCGTCCAGAATCTGGAATTCATACGTGTGCTCATGCGCCGTTCGGTGAAGCGCTCGCACGTCTTTTGGAAAGCACGAGCCGCCAAATCCGATACCCGCATAAAGAAATCTGGAGCCGATTCTGCTGTCCGTGCCGATTCCGCGGCGCACCTTGTCCACGTCGGCGCCTACGCGCTCGCAGAGATTGGCAATCTCGTTCATGAAAGTGATTTTCGTCGCGAGCAGAGCGTTTGCAGCGTACTTCGTCATCTCGGCACTCTCTTCGTCCATCACAATGATGGGGTTCCCCGAGCGAACGAAGGGCTCGTAGAGGCGCGTCATCACCTCACCGGCGCGAGATGAAGACGTGCCAATTACCACACGCTCAGGCTTCATAAAATCATCCACCGCTACACCCTCGCGCAGGAACTCGGGGTTGGAGACCACATCAAAATGAACCCCCTCTTCAATACCGGATGCTTCCATAACAGCGGTTACACGCTTCGCCGTTCCAACGGGCACCGTGCTTTTGTCGACGATGACGCGGTAGCCCCAGTCGGGATGCCCGGCCAACAAATCGCCAATTTGTTCGGCTACGTCAAGCACGTACGAGAGGTCGGCGCTGCCGTTCTCGCCGGGAGGCGTAGGGAGCGCAAGGAAAATGACCTCTGCGGCCTCAACGGCCTCAGCGAGGTCCGTTGTGAAGCGGAGACGGTTTTCACGCCGGCCGCGTTCGAAGAACACCTCCAGGCCGGGTTCAAAAATGGTGACCTCGCCACCGCTAAGCGTCTCGACCTTGACCTCGTCGATGTCAACGCAAATGACGTTGTTGCCCATCTCGGCGAAACAGGTACCCGTAACAAGCCCGACGTACCCGGTGCCTACAACTGCGACGTTCATGTACTTGAGAATTGATTGGGAGACAGCAGATCGCGCAGGATACGCGAATACCAGACCAAAGATTGGTTCTGCTCCAACAACGAGCCGTTAAGGTTCTGTACGTGGCACGTTTTCATCTTCGTCTTCATCATCTACTGAGGAGCGTTTGCCACGGCGAAGCCGGTGCGGTATCAGCGCGGTGCGGATGGCTGCACTCTTGAGGCGCCCCCCTTCCGTACCGGCTTCGACATGGAAGCCTTCGATTACGAAAGAGAGCATGAGGCCCATTGCCAAACCAAACAGCGCGCCAATCAGCACGATCACCTTTCGGCGCGGGCGGGTGGGAAGTAGCGGCACTACCGGCCGATCCAATACGGTTATTACCGGGCTTGCGCGCTGCACATCTATCTCTGCCTGTTTCAGCTCGCTCTGATATTGGCTAAAAACATCGGTCGCAAAGCGCACCTCTTGCCTGAGCCGGTCGCGTTCGGCGAGGAGCGGCGGCGACGTGAGGCCGCGGTTCCGGTCTTCGAAGCGGGCGAGCAGCGCACGGGCGCTTCGGAGGTCGGCTTCGGCCTCCTCAGTGCGCTCGCGGATAAACTCATAGTCTTCTCGCGCCTTTTGCGTAAGAAGCGATTGCACGCGCGTTTGCAACTCTTCGACCAGACGACCAGCCAGCGATGCTGCAAGAACCGGATCCTGGGCCGCAACTGAAACCGTCATCAATCCGGTCTTGGAATCCGCATCCACACTCATCATCCCGCTCATGGTTTCCATGGCCTTCTGCTGTTCATACGTATACGCCACGGACAGCGTATCGGCAGCAAGAATGGTCCCTCCCACGCCGCGCCCCTCTCCTCGCGACCCGAACAAGCTGCTCAACCGGGCGCCAAGGCTGCTCGGTACGGTGTTTCGCGCGTATTCAAGAAACGTGATCCGTTCGCCTGAAGCCAGCGGAAACGATTCCTCAAGCAGGATGAAACGAACCTCGTGGCTTTCCAGCACATTTGGGTAGGCCTCAATAGTCAACCCCGATTGAGACTCGCCAAGGTTCAGGCCAAGGCCGCGGAGCGCGGCGAGCGAGCCACCGGAGGACTCCCGCTGTGTTTCGCGCATCAGAACGGCTGA
>JADFQN010000139.1 GCA_022561755.1 Bacteroidota bacterium | reverse complement strand
AGCCTGGTGCCGCCGTATCCACTGGGCCGCCGGTTTCAAGACCTGCTGGGGTTGGTTAACCAGAAGGCGGCCGAGGCGAAACGCTTGATGGAGATCGAGAAGGATAAGGCGGAGGGGCGGCAGGGGACGCGGAACGACAAGAAGAACATCGTGGACAATTTTCCACAAAGTAGCAAAGCTCGCGACGCGGTAGGCAATGCCGTAGGCGTATCCGGCAAGACGGCGACGATTCGAGCCTCGGCCGAAATGGCCTCACGGAATTCGTCGCCGTCGTGCGGGTGGCGACAAGTTTCGACTCGACGTGAGCTACGTCGAAGGCCGGAAGCATCTACCCGTTATCAAGCTGCGCCACGCTGCCTGAACGTCGTTTAGTGAATCGACTTCCTTCCAGGTCGCCGAACGCCTTGCGAGCCTTCGCATAATCGCGATGGTCGACTTTAGCAGGCTCTTGTCTAGCGCTTGTACCAACTTGCGAACGGTTTGGGATTTTCTCCCACTAGGGTTTCTATTTGCTGGTCCAGGTTTGTAAAGAGCTCATTTAGATCAGTTATTTCAATTCTTGCGGCAGACAATCTGACATACTGAGTTCCTTCGGAATCGCGAACTACCTCAAATGCTCTTGAACTTTTACCGGACTCGGTAAAGTTTTCCTGGACATCAAACAAATACTCAAAAAACATCAACCAACCAGCCCGATCCGTATTGCCGTCCGTACCTACCGCGCCGCAAGCTGGAATGACAGAATCGACGGGGACGAGGATTGGCTTGTCAGCTGCTGGCCGGAGATTGTCTGGGATATTGCCCTGATGATAGGCATAGAGAAGTACGGGCGCAAGCTCGATCACATTGTCCCGCTGATAATAGTAACGCAGGTTCTGCATCTCGTCGTAGCCGGTCAGGATAGTGCAATCGTCCTTCACCAAAGCATTCAAACGTGTGGCGTCTTTGTACGCATCTCCTCTAGAGGCCGCCCGCGGGAGTATCGAATAGCGAAAGTTCACGGTCATAATCAAAAGCAGCGTCGTCGCTACCAGCAGCGGGAATGTCTTTTTGAGCAGGACCTGTAGGGGGCGATTTAATTGGTAGTGCAGGGTGATTGAAATCGTCAGGATCAGTGGAATTAAGGTCGTGATAAAGAACTCATCTTCGCCAGGAAGCCACCAGAGGAAAAAGATGAAGTTTACAACCAGCCAGACAATCAGAGCGAGGCGTAGCATGCGGTAGCCAGTCCGACGCAAAACCTGTTTGATCGTTAAGGCAATAAATCCAACCAGGGCGCCTCCGAAAAGACCTACCACCATCAGCAGGAGCATCGACCTGCCCGGTGGCAAATAGACTACACTGCGCAGTTGACTTTTAAGCAACAGCGCAACTCCTGTGGGATTGAAATGTTCAAACGTACCCCAGGAGCGGTTTGGATGGTAAGTATACTCCAGAAAGAAATGCAGGAAGTCGGTCACAGTCAGAGGCGCGCCGGTACTGGCGTAGGCTAAGGCGTAAGTCCCCAGGACAAGCGTAACCGACAGGCCCGTGACAATGAAAAGGATGCGCCAACCCTTTCGCATACTGTCAAACAAAAGAACCATGGCTAGTGGCACAGCAAACAGCAGATTCGTTTGGTGATAAAGAACCGCCAGAGCAAAGAAGATAGACAGCCAGACAAGTTTGCCAGAAGACCATCCGTTCTTATGACCCATTGTCAGAATAAGGATTGCTACAGCAGCGCAACCTGTGGCCGGAACATAGACCTCGGCCTGTGTTGCATAAGCAAACATGCCGTTACTGACCAATAGCGCGAGTGCAGTCCCAAGAGCCCAGAATCGAGAATCAAGGATGATCTTGATTGTCAGATAGATTGAGACGACCGCGACAACAGCCCAGAGAAGATGATGTATCTGGGCTGCAACAAGGGCATCCGTCGAGAGTCCTAACCATTGTGCAACCAAGAGAAACATACGCACCACAGGTGCAAAGAGAATGTGATGAGGATGAAATAGATCGTTACCAGTTGTAATTGAGCTGGCGTAAGCCAAAGAATCGCCGGACTGCTTCAATGATCGCCACACCCAGTACGGCCCAGCGGTTAGAAGGATTAAGGAACCTACTACCAAACGGTTGATTTTATCCGCTTCGATTCTCAGGTTTACTTTTTTGATGCCCATGGCGTGCCGATACGCGTGCACTTACAACCCCACCACTCTCAATTCTTGATTTGCAGTTTCCCAGACCCTGTCGCCAGGATCCAGGATACAAGATCACAAAAAGGAGATTGGACTTCCCCCGAAATCGTGGACTCCGGAGGCTAGGATTAAGCCAACCGGAGGGTTCATATGGGTCAGCAACGATACACGCCTGAAAATTCAAGGATGAAGCCGTCCGCCAAGTGACAGAGCGCGGTCATCCAGTCCAAGGAGGGATCATGGTTCTCGACCCGAACGAACCAGATCGAGGCACAGCGCCGCGGCCGATCTACTTCTATGCCGGCGTGTTCTTGGTGTGCTCGGCGGTTCTCATCCTGCTGACCCGCCCCCATTGGTAGTACCACTTCTCATGTTAGAGCAAAGGCCGTTTCTGCCGGCTGGAGCGGAGCGGAAGCCGGTCGAAACGGCCGAACCGCATCGGGTGCCGGCGGCCGGTAACCCAGTGAGCTGTGCGGTCTGATCGTGTTGTACTCCTTGCGCCAGCGCTCGATCAACACCTTCGCCTCCTGCAGCGTGTAGAGGATCTCACGATCCAGGAACTCATCGCGGAATTTCCCGTTGAACGATTCCACGTAGCCGTTCTCCCAGGGACTTCCCGGCTCGATGAACAGCGTATCCACGTCGACCCTGTTGAGCCACTCACGAATCAACCCAGCCGTAAACTCGGGACCGTTGTCCGAACGAAGATACTCAGGCGTCCCGTGCTCGATGAACAGATCCGCAAGCACCTGTAGGACGTCGATCGATTTCATCTGTCGCCCGACCTCAATAGCCAAGCACTCCCGCGTGTGTTCGTCCACGATCGTCAGCATCTTCAGTGGACGACCGTCACGCGTTCGATCGGCGATGAAGTCGTAGGCCCAGACGTGATTTCGGTGCTCCGGCCGAAGGCGGATGCAGGATCCATCGCCCAGCCACAGGCGACCTCGTTTCGGCTGTTTCTTCGGCACTTTCAAACCCTCTCGACGCCACAGGCGCTCGATGCGCTTGTGGTTAACGCGCCAGCCGTCCCAGCGCAACAGCCCCGTGATGCGGCGGTAGCCGTAGCGCCCATACCGCGTGGCCCACTCGATCATCTGCGTCACCAGCCGCTCCTCGTCCAACGAGGGCTCCGGTCGATGCCGCTGCGTCGTGCGAGCTTGTTCCAGAACCCGACAGGCCCGGCGCTCCGATACACGGAGTGTTTCACGCACGTGCTCCACTGCACGTCGTCGGCGCGCCGGGCTCAGAAGTTTCCCGAACTCACCTCTTTGAGAATCGAGTTGTCCAGGGAAAGGTCCGCGACCAGCTTCTTCAGGCGCGCGTTCTCCTGCTCGAGCTGCTTGAACCGCTTGGCCTGGTCCACCCGCAGGCCGCCGTATTCCTTCCGCCAGCGATAGTACGTCTGATCACTGATACCGAGCTTTTTGCACACCACAGGCGTGGTCTGCCCTTTGGCCAACTCAACTTCAGCTTCGCGAAGCTTCGTGATGATCTGCTCGGCCGTGTACCTCTTTCGTGCCATCTTCGTCCCCTTTTCCATCCGTCCAGAAGTCAGGGATTCTAACTCTGGAACTGGACCGGTTTAAAGGGGGCAGGTCAATCGGAAGGAGCCCGTAGGGCGACTGTAGCTTCCGGCGCGCTCGCCCCGACTGGGGCGCTGGATCCCGAGGTGACCGAGCGAGCCAAGCGTCGTCGTTTCACGGCCGAGTACAAGCTTCGCATTTTGCGCCAGGCCGACGCGTGCAAGGGCGACGGCGACATCGGCGCGTTGCTTCGTCGTGAAGGCCTGTACTCGTCGCAGTTGGCGGCGTGGCGTCGCCGGCGTGATGAGTTGGCGAAGGCGGGCTTGAAAGCGAGCAAGCGCGGCCCCAAGGGCAAGGTCGTGGACCCGCGAGTCAAACAACTCAAGCGCGAGAACGCTCGTCTGCAGCGTCGTCTCGAGCGCGTGGAACTGATGCTTACTATCCAAAAAAAAGCCTCAGAGATGCTGGGGATCCCCCTGAACCAGCCCGACAAAGACGAGAACGACTGATGGCGGCCGCCGAAGAACTCGCCGCCGGGATCGGATACACAGCTCCGGCTTGCGATGCGCTGGGCGTACCTCGAGCTTCGCTGTATCGACGACGACGCCCAGGGATACGTCAAACGCGTCCACGACCGAAGCCTCACCGATCGCTTCGTCCGGAGGAACAAAAGCAGGTCCTCGACGTGCTTCGCTCGCCGCGTTTCGTCGATAAGTCGCCTGCCCAGGTGTGGGCCACGCTGTTGGACGAGACGACGTACTACTGCTCGATCCGCTCGATGTACCGGTACTTGGCTGCAAACGGGAAGGTCCGGGAACGCCGGAACCAGGTGCGTCATCCGAACTACAAGAAACCCGAACTGCTTGCCGAGGCGCCCAACGAAGTTTGGAGCTAGGATATCACGAAGCTCCGCGGCCCGGCGAAGTGGACCTACTTCTACCTGTACGTGATCCTGGACATCTTCAGTCGTTACGTCGTGGGCTGGATGGTGGCGCATCGCGAGAGCGCCGCACTGGCCAAACGCCTGATCTCCGAGACCTGTAGCAAGCAACGGATCCTGCCCGAGCAACTGACGATTCACGCCGACCGCGGCGCGTGACCCCACTACCCTTATCCGGCCATCGAGAGAGGCTTCGGCACTTTCTTGAGCTTCTTGGAAGCCCGGTAGATGTCGACCGCTAGCTGCGCGTTGAGCCAAAACTGTGGGCTGGTCTTGAATGTAGCGGCCAGCTTCAGGGCTATTTCAGCCGTGACAGAGGAACGACCGTTTACGATTCGGTTGATGACCTTCACGTCACATCCGATGTGATCGGCAAGCCGCTTCTGTGTCATGCTCAACGGCCCAAGGAACTCTTCACTCAGAATCTCGCCGGGCGTGGTTGGCTCTCTCTGCATCATACTTCAATATACCGCATCTAGGTATACCATTTCAAGGTATATGACAGGAGAGTCTACTCGGCGCTAAATCGGCGTGGGTAGTCCGATGCCCCCGTTGCCGGCGAATCTTCGCTGTTCGCTGCTGACGCTCAGGGCCCGGTGCACGTGTCGCGGACGAACCGAATCACTTCGTCCTCGACCGCCCGTGCGTAGATTTCATTGCCGAGCCGGTTGAAGTGGCCCACCGGCTCGCCATCCGGCAGGAAGATGTCGAGCAGCTCGAGGCCGCGGGCATCGAGGCTATCGTTCATCTGCGGCAGCGGATCGAGAAACGTGAACCCGTTGCTGGCCTCGAGCGACTCCTTCAGCTCGCGAAAGATTTCGTTGACGGCGCTCTCGGGCCGAAACAACTCTGTCCACGCGGGGATCCAGACGACCAGCAAAGGCAAGCCTCGCCGGACGGCGAACCTTTGCAGGCGCTCCGCGTGCGCCAGCGTAACGGCGATCGCCAGCTCGCTGGCCTCGAGCGAGTCCGGGTCGAGACCGAACGCGGGCCCGCCGGATGCTCGGTTCGGTGCGCCGGCCTGCCGCGGCGCTCTGGTGGCGAACCGTTTGACCAGAATGAACAGGTGTGAATGCTGGTTGAGCCAGCCGTACGGCGTGTGGGTGAAGAGGAACCGCTTCATCGGTGAGTAAACCAACTCGTCCTTCAGCTCGATCGAGCCATCGGAACCTCTCCGATAGGAGGTCACGCGGTAATCGACACCGGTCGCCAGGTTGTCCGCCAGGTCGTTCGAGTTCATGAAGTAGACCGCCGCGCAGAGATCCAGAGCGTCGGCACGGACGAGCGTCTTGTAGACGTGTCCCGTCGAGTAGGCCCCTACACCTGCGTTCAAGAGCTGCACCGAGGGCAATAGGTTGCGCAAACCCCGATCGACCCGTGCGAAGAACGAGTCCTCGATCTCGACGCCCCAGCCGAAGACGTAGCTGTCTCCGACGACCAGGACGCGACGACGGGCCGGCGAGAAATCGACCTCGTCGTCCATCCGGAAGCCCATCCGATTCGTGCGCACGTGGTAGCTGGAGACCGATCCTTCGTCGAATAACCGCTGGTTTGCCCGGGTGACGTTACCAAGTTCCGGGTCCGCCGCGAAGTAACCGCGCACGAGCCGTTGCGGTGTCACCAGTCGTACCGCCGCTTCTCCGAGGACTAGGGAAACCAGCACCGAGCCGCCGAGCAGCAGGGCTTTTCGCGCGATCGATCTCCAACGACCCGGCATGGACGTCGCTTTCTTTCGGGCGTTTCCCTCGGGCGCGTCCATGACGCCGAATCTTACCACGGGCGGGCACCGGCATCAGTCGGGCTCCTGAAGCTCGGCAGCTAGTTCCTCCCAGGCAGATAGGCAAATCAATCCACGTTTTGTCGGTCCCTGCGTCCGGGATGAGGTGATACGTCAACCCTCCATAGTCCCAGTCTAGCCAAATCCAACTTCGATTCTACGGGAGCCGGCCCCCAAGACAGAGAAATCTCGTACTCAATCGAGCGCTACGGCAACTGCACCGACTTTCACTCGCTTTTCATTTCTCTCGCGCGTACGGAGGGAATCCCGGCCAGGTTTGAAATGGGCTTCCCGATACCGCTGGACCGCGCGGAGGGAAAGATCATTGGGTACCATTGCTGGCTCGAGTTCTATCTCGACGGGGTCGGATGGTTCCCGATTGACGCTTCCGAGGCGTTCAAGCATCCCGAAAAGCGTGAGCTGTTCTATGGGACTCATCCCGCCGATCGCTTTCACGTCACCACGGGAAGGGATCTACGCTTGGGGCCCGACCACCGAGGACCGGCGCTCAACTACTTCATCTACCCGTACGTCGAGGTCGATGGCAAGCGTTTCTCGGGCAAGGTCGAGACCACGTTCTCCTACGCAGAACTTCCGTTCGCGGGGACGGGGGACAGGCGCGGGGGCTAGGCGCGGACACTTGACCCCGTACGGTGGTACGGAGTGTAGTGTCGTCCCGCAACGCACGATCCCGGTGTTTGATCCGTTGCATACCTTCCGAGAGAGAGGGGCGGACGATGAAAAATCGGCTAGCCAGTGACGTCACCCGGAACTGGGGTCGCCTGTTCCTGGTTTATGGCATCCCTTCGATCGCCATGCAACTGGTCGGGAACCTGAGCAACAGCACGCCGGCGGTGGCCGGCACCTGGGCGGCGGGGTTCGCGGTGATGGGAACTGCGTGTTTAATCAACGCTCGGCGTTGTGGGCGCGTCCACTGTTGGTTTACCGGCCCCTGGTTCCTGCTGGCTTCGGTGCTGACGGTGCTGCGCTACCTGGAAGTGATCAGTCTCAGTTGGCCCACGATCCTGAACGCCGGGATGCTGGGAGCGTTGGTCTTGTTCTTCGTCTCGGAAAACATCTGGGGCAAGTACTTCGGCGAACAGGCAGATGAGAACAACCAACCGAGTTGCTAGGTCGCGCTGGACACGATCCAGCAAAAGAACACTACAGGATAAAATCCCAAGGATTCGTCCTCGGTCGAGTTTCCGGACACCACGTTCTTGCCGCCGATGACATAATCGGAGGATGTCCTTATTGGCTTCCTTCCTGGTCCGCATAGCCGGACGTTCTGCTGCTCGGCGGTTCGAAGCCGCCACGCGCGATCCGCTCGGAACGCAGGAACGCAAGCTGCTGGAGATCCTGCAGCGTAATAAGGACACGGAGTACGGCCGCGAATACGGCTTTGCCGCGATCCGGAACCTGGCCGACTATCGGGCTCGCGTTCCCGTCGTCGACTACGACGCCATCAAGGACCGAGTGAAACGTGTGACGCGCGGAGAAAAGAACGTGCTCACCGCCGAGGATCCGGTCATGTTTGCGCAGACCTCGGGCACCACGGGTGAGGCGAAGTATATCCCGGTCACACCGAGCTGCCGGAGGCGGGACCATTCAGATCAGATGCGCACCTGGACCTACCACGCCAGCGCGATGCATCCGCGAATGTTTCGTGGTCGGGTGCTCAGCATGGTCTCGCCGGCAGTGGAGGGCCATACGGAGTGCGGCCTGCCCTACGGCTCCGCCAGCGGCTACATCTACAAGAACATGCCGCGTGCCGTTCGAGGAAGTTACGCCCTGCCCTACGAGGTGTTCTTGGTCGAGGACTACGACGCCAAGTACTACGCGCAGATGCGTCTCGCACTGACCTGCGACGTAACGTTTCTCGCCACGGCCAACCCGTCGACTGTCTTGAAGATGAGCGAGTACGCCCACGAACACTCGGACGAGCGGCGGACGGAT
>JADFQN010000138.1 GCA_022561755.1 Bacteroidota bacterium | reverse complement strand
ACGGTCGGGAACGTCAGGCTCTACTGGGACGTGGTGGACATCATCTGGATTTTCCTTTTCCCGATGATGTATTTGATCTAATACGCAATACGTACTACGCAACACGTACAACCATGAGCAACGACGAAAACGGCCACCACGGCCACCACGTAAACGCGCCGAGCGTCCTGATCAGGACGATCCTGATGCTCGTTGCGCTGACATCCCTGACCGTCTTTCTTGCGCTTGCTGAGCGGGCCGGCCTCATCCCGCTGGGCGGCCTCAGCGTTCCCATCGCTCTCGGAATTGCCGGGACCAAGGCTACGATCGTTGCGATGTATTTCATGGGCCTCAAGTACGACGGCGGAACGAATGCCCTTGCGTTCGTCGCCTCATTCGTGTTTCTTGCGGTGTTCCTCTCGTTCACCTTTCTCGATACGGGCTTCCGCGATGTGTTCGAACCCGGTAGCGCCGTACCGATCGACATACAAAACGCGGAACAGGCCGAGCTTGAAGCGCGCCAGAACCGGTTGAACGAGACGACGGTAGCTCCGCCACTCGTTGCCTCCCCCGATACGCTGCTCCTTCCCAACGCGCCGACTGTACCTTAGCATCCCGACCCGCCAATCGGGCCGGGCATCTCACGATGTTGATGCCCGCCTCCATCATCAGCCTTTTCCTGTTGATCGCCGTTCCGGTGATCGTGCTGATGACGGTCTGGGCCGTCGTGACGCTGGGGCGCGTGCTCTTCCCGGAGCGGCTTCGAAGGCGCAAGACGGTCGCCCGCGAGCAGATGGTTTCGGGACCTGAAATAGTGAAACGAGTAACCTCAAAGGATATCGTGGAGGACATCCACCGGCAGGCCGCCCATTTCGTGGAGGAAGAGCCGCATTTTGTGGAAGATGCACGCCAGGAGTTTGAACCGCTCTTCGGCGATCTGTGGCTGCGCCGGAATTAGGAGCCTGTCGGATTTAGGATGACTCTACTGCGGCGGCGGTAAATCGGCCCATTTTCTCGATCTTTTTCGTTGCGTAGCCCCACTATGCGCCTCAAAAGGTCGAAAAAGTGGCCTCAATTTCCCACTCGCCTCGCTACAATCCCCTAAGAGGCTGTTGAAATACGTCATCCTGCCTGCGACGGTGTCTCACGGTCGATCTCAGCGTTGCGAGAATCTCGCCGAATCGCGGATTCGACTGCGATCTCGCGCCTTGATATCGACCGCGACTCACTCGTCTCGGCGACAGAGCACGTAATTCAACAGCCCCTAAACCCGACAGGCTCCTTGCACGGCGCTTCGTGGTGCTTCGCTGTTCGGATAACCGTATTATCTCGCTCCTCTGAACAAACGACCCGTACCGTACGCCTCATGACGGTCATTGAACGCTACGACAGAGCCACCGAGCCGCTGATCTCGTACGAGATCATTCCGCCCCGGCGCGGGGGCTCGATGGAGCGGATTATCGATATCGTGGAGGCGCTGCTGCCCTTCGAGCCGCCGTTCATCGACGTGACGAGCCACGCGGCCGAGGCCTACTACGAGGAGATGCCCGACGGGTCGCTGCGCCGCTACATCAAGCGGAAGCGGCCGGGAACGCTGGGGCTCTGTGCGGCCATCCAGCACCGCTACGGGATCGAGGCGGTGCCCCACCTGCTGTGCAAAGGCTATACCCGCGAGGAAACCGAGGACGCGCTGATTGAGCTACACTACCTCGGCATCCAAAACGTGCTGGCCGTGCGCGGCGATGACAACGGCTTCCCCAAACCGGAGCGCAAGGACCGTACGAAGAACGAGTACGCCTCCGATCTGGTCGCCCAGATTGTAGAGATGAACAACGGCAACTTCCTGGAGGAACTTATCGACGCCGCGCCGACGGACTTTTGCATCGGTGCGGGTGGCTACCCGGAGAAACACGAGGACGCCCCCAACATGACGTGGGACATCCTCAACCTGAAGCACAAGGTGGATGCCGGGGCCGACTACATCGTCACGCAGATGTTCTTCGACAACCGCCACTACTTCGCGTTCGTGGAGAAGTGCCGCGAGGTGGGCATTACCGTGCCCATCGTGCCGGGCCTCAAAATCGTGATCACCAAGGCCCACCTGCACTCGCTGCCTAGGACGTTCCACGCGGAGATCCCCGAAGCCCTCGCCGCTGAGATCGAAGCTGCCAAACCAGAGCACGTGGCTGAGATTGGCGAGAACTGGGCCCGGCAGCAGTCCGAAGAGCTACTCAGCGCGAACGTTCCCGGCCTCCACTTCTACATCATGACCACCGCCGACCACGTGTGTAGGGTGGTGGAGCCACTTAGGAAGATGGCGTAGGAGGCGCGTTGGAACGCCGGCCACAAAGATTCGTCTGAGGACGTGAAGACTTCCACGCTACTATGTCTCAAACTGACATCCAGTATGTAACCAACGACTCCGGCCAGCGCGTGGCTGTACAGATTGGACTGGCTCGCTACCGCCAACTTGTTGAGGCGCTGGAGGAACTGGAGGCCATCCGCACATATGATTCGGCAAAGGCCAGCGGAGAGGAGGCGCGGCCGTTTGAGAATATGGTACGCGAAGTGGAGCAAGGTTGGAACACGGATGCTGAGTGAGCTACCGGGTTGAAATCCTGCGTCGAGCAGAAAAGTCGCTCAGGAAACTGCCTCGACACGAATTCGAACGAGTCCGGGATGCTATACGTGCGTTGGGTGACGATCCACGACCTGTAGGATGCAAGAAGCTTGTTGGCCGCGACGGTTGGCGCATCCGGGTTGGCCGCTACCGCGTGATCTACGAGATTGAGGATACGATCCGGATTGTCTTGATTCTGGATGTTGGACATCGCCGTGAGGCGTACCGATAGGCGTCTAGCGGGTGGATATCCTGTTGCTAACATTCCACGCGGAGATCCCCGAAGCCCTCGCCGCTGAGATCGAAGCTGCCAAACCGGAGCACGTGGCCGAAATAGACCAGAACTGGGCCCGGCAGCAGTCCGAAGAACTACTCAGCGCCGACGTGCCTGGATTGCACTTCTACATTATGTCCACCGCCGACCATGTGTGCCGGGTGGTGGAGCCGCTGCGGAAGATGGCGTAGGGTGTCTTTAGCCTAGATCAACGCCGTCCCCAGCACGAGTTGATAGTAGGGTTCGAGCGAGGCGGCGACCACGCACTCCGCGTCGGTGTGGGGCCCAACCACGGTCGGGTTACTCATCAGAACGTGGATACCTGGGTTCTTGGCGACGTAGAGCCGCCCGTTGCTGGCCCCGTTCGAGTGCAGGATCTCCGGCTCCTTGCCCGACACCCGGCGCAGGATGTCGATGAACTGCTGCGCGATCGGCGCTTCTTTGGGATAATAGGTGGCTGTGTCTTTTTCGCCGAAGACCACCTTGGCATCGAAAGCCTGTCCGGTCTGTTCGATCTGCGCCGCGAGGTCGTCCACGTTCTCCCGTTCGGTCAGGCGCACGTCGAAGCCGGCTTCGCACCTTTCCGGGATGGCATTGAGCGCCTCGCCCGCCGTAATCCTGGTCATCGACAACGAAACGATCCAGTCCTGTTCGCTGGTGGGGTTGGGATAGCGCTTCTGTAATTCTGCGTAGAAGGCGATCATCTTATCGACGGCGTTGTCGCCGAGGAACGGACGGCTGGCGTGCGCCGCCATTCCGGTGGTCGTGGCGGTAAAACTCATAATGCCCTTTTCTTTCTCGACGTAGGCAAAGTCGGGGCCGCCGTCGGGGGCGAACACGGCGTGAGGGGACATATCGTTCTCGCACAAATAGTTCACCATTTCGCGCACGCCGTGGTCCGAGCCGACCTCCTCATCTTCGGTAAACAAGAGCCAGAAATCGTTGTGGCGGCCTTCGGCGATGAGGCGGCGCAACACGTACATCATCATCAAACACTGCGTTTTCATGTCGGCGACGCCGCGTCCGTAGAGATCCCCTCCTTCTTCCACGAGTTCAAAGAGGTGATCGGCGCCGGGCACAACTTCGATGTGGCCGTCTCCTAGGATGCGGGGGCGGCGGGAGTCATTGGGCTTAACGATCAGCGAGGTGAGGCCACTGTATTCGCGTTCAACGAAGGCCGTGTTCTCCGGGTCAAAGAACGCCTTGATCCACGCGCGCGCCTTGCGAAACTCCTCCTTGTTGGTGCAGACGACGGTTTTGAAGCCGACGAAGGTCTTCAGGTCGGCCAGGAATTGGGCTTGGTCGAACATGACGGGCAAATTGATTCTCGACAGTACGCGAAAGGGAGGTTCGCGGCTAACTACCGTCCTGACTCGGTCTCCCCGAGTAGCGGTACGGGGAATGTCACGACCCCATTCATCAGAAACAAGTGCGCATGGTGAAACCGAAAACATAGCGGCTGCAGACCGTTGGTCGTCGTTCCCGGTCCATGGGTGCCAGTACGTGCTGTCTGTCCTTCCACAGATGATGAACAAACTGTCCCAGGAGACAACTCTCGCTTCAGACGAAACGCACTTTGTCCGAAAAGGCCACGCCGTTCTTTAGCGTCTTGTGCACGGGGCACCGCGTGGCTACCTGCGCCAGGCGCTGCCGCTGAGTTTCGTCGAAGTCGCCCGCGATCACGACGTTGGTTGTAATGTGATCGATGAAGCCTGTTTTGATGTCTTCCCACTCCTCGCAGTCATCAGCGTGCACGCGCTTGTACTCGTACGACGTGGTCACCGACCGAAGGGCGATGTCCTTGTGGCGGGCGTACAGAGCCAGGGTGATGCACGTGCATGCCGCGAGCGATCCCAGGAGCAGTTCGTAGGGCGTTGGCCCGGTGTCTGTCCCTTGTTGTTCGATGGGCTCGTCGCCGGTCCATGTATGCCGGCCGTTGGTCAGCCGAACGACGGTGCCGGCGATGAGTTTTGCAGTGATCTCTGCCATGGGTTTTTCAGGTTTCTTGGAGGTTCGTGATTCTGCCAGGAGTCTGTCGGACTTAGGGGTTCGTAACGAGGCAGTCGAAATTGAGAGCAGTTTTTCGATCTTTTGAGGCGCATAGTGGTGCTACGTAACGAAAAGGATCGGGGAAATGGGCCGATTTGCCGCTGCCGCAGTAGAATCATCCTAAGTCCGACAGGCTCCTAAGACCGAAGGATGATCTCCCCGATCATCAGCGAGGCGACCAGGATGAACAGGACGGCCAGGCCGCGTTCCAACGTGCGTTGCGAGATGCGGTCGGCAACAAAAGGCCCGAGCTGACCGCCGACGATGACGCCGGGTATCGTGAAGAACACCAGACTCAGCACTGTACCGAGTGTCTCGCCGCCCGCCTGCGTAAACTTGATGAAATGCCCTGTGGAAGCCAGCAGGACGGTTACGGCTACGACAAATACGCTCGTGCCTACGGCCACGCGGCTTGGTACCCGACAGCGCCGAAGCAGGAAATAGCCGTTCAATTCGCCCAGGCCGGTCGAGATCATTCCCAGGAACAGCGCCCCCACCCCGGCAAGCGCCCGGCCCTCGGTGCGGTTGCACACCGTGTAGCAGATTCGCTCGCCTTCGCGAGTGACGAGGCACGTCTCGGCCTTGTCGCCACCGTACTCGTCCTCGATGGCATCGTCTAGGCGATCAATGTCTTTCGGCTCCGGCGCGCGCAGGAAACTGGCGGCTACGACGAACAGGCCCACGCCGAGAATGCCCTTGAGGATTTCGGCGGCAATCTGGCCGGCGACCCAGGTTCCAAGTAAGGCCATCGGGATGGTGACGACGAGCAGCGCACCGCCCAGGCGGTAGTCGATGAGGCGTCGGCGCACGTAGGCCGTCAGGCCGCTGGCGAAGCCGAAGACTTCGGTGATGAGCCCCGTACCGATGGCGATTTCCGCCGGAAGGCCGAGGGCGAGGATGAATGTCGGGGTGAAGAACGTGGCACCTTCGACGCCCGAGGCCATTGCCGTCGTGGCAAACAAGATGGCCACCGGCAACATGAACCAGAATTCGAAGGTCAGTTCCATCGGAGTGACTGTGCTCGCCCAAGGTCAGCGATAGTATTCAGCGGGCCGGACAACTTTTTCACAGCCGTTGCCACAAAATGCGTCAGGTAGGGCCGGTGGGTACGTCCGAAAACGAGCTGGTCAATGAGCCACCGTGCATTTTGGACGTAGGTATCTCTCCACCCTGCTCTTTCCGCGCTGTATAGCACGTCGTCTTCCCACAAGAGGGCGCCGTCATCCAGCTCTTCGCACTCGATTACGTCGAGCATTCCTGTCTCTATGAACAGATCATTCCACCACTCCGGCCAGTGATATTTTTCGTATTCCGCGTCCCACCCATCCGTCTGTTGGTAGATGTCGGGCAGGGTGTCTCGGGTCACCGGCTCGTTGAAGCACGTGGTGCCCACTACGAAGCGACCGCCCGGTTTGAGGTGTTTCAACAGGTCTTGTAAGATGGACACACTCCCACCGAACGCATGCAGGGCCTGCATGCAGAAGATGGCGTCGAAGTATTGCTCGCCGAAGGGGAGCGGCCGCCGAGCGTCCAGCCGCAGGGGCAGGATGTCGTGCCGGTGGCCACGCGCCGCAAACTTCTCGCTCCGCTCCGTGGCCGAGATTAGGAGATCGACAGAAACGACATGGACATCGAAGTGCCGGGCAAGGAAAAGCGAAGAGTCGCCCCGGCCGCAGCCGAGATCGAGAACAACGTCGCCCGGCTGGAGATTGAGTGATCGTGTCATGCGGGCGGCCAGGTAGAGCCCACCTGGAGCCATTCGATCGCCGTCGCCGTAGATCGCGTCCCGGGCGTAGTCGATCAGTTCCGGGTACCGGCTCGGGTCAATGCGCCGAAAGGAGCTCTGGATCTGCGCGGTCGTCATGGCCATGCGCCGGTCTGGATGGGCAAGTGCGGGTTAGGTTGGCCGGGCCAGAGGAAACGCAGCCCGGCCAACCCGGCTCAGTCGTCAGGCCGTAGCCGTGGCTTGTTGGACCGCCGCAAGGTCCACCGTTTCGCCTGGGGCGATGAGATGGAGATGGTCGCCCACGCCTGCGTCATCGAACACTTGCTGAATCCGCTCGCGAGAGGAATCGGTGTAGTGCGCCCAGCCCTCGAAGTGGGCAGCGAAGGCTACGTTGGCGTCGAGCGCCTTTGTAAGCCGAGCACCCTCTTCCGAGGTCATTGTCAGGGCGTTGTCGCCCGCCGCCGGCACCTTGGCCGCGCCCATGTGGAGGATGACCGTGCCCACGTTGAACCGTTGGCCGACGTCCGCGATGTTGTCGAACCAGACTGTGTCGCCGGTGATGTAGAGCGCGCCGTTCTGGCCGTCCCATTCGAGGACGAAGCCCGTCACCTCACCGGTGGCCTTCCGCACTTCCTCGGCGAGGCCGTGCAGGGCGAGGATCGCTGTCACGCGGATCTGCTCGCCGTCGTCGTTGGTGAGGGTCGTGCTTTCGTTGGGGGCGAGGCCTTCAGCGTTGCCGCCGAGGACGGCCGCGCTCTCCGGCGTCGTCAGCACGCGGCCGACGTTCGGAAGGAGGGCCCGGCCTGTCTTGTCCAGGTTGTCGAAGTGTTGTTGGTGGCTCAGTAGCACCGCGTCGATCCGGCCGAGTTCGTCGACGGATATGGGCGGCGCCATGATTTTCGTCAACAGGTGCCCGGGGCCTTCACTTTTTTCGGTCCCGTCCGGATCGAAGCCGGGGTCGGTCAGCAGCCGGAACGCGCCAATTTCGAGCAGGTACGTCGCGGCGCCGAGGTAGGTGATCTGGGTTTCCATGGGAGATCCTCGTTGGATAGGTTGGATGGGGTTGTCGCTAGGCGGATACGAGATGCGCCTTTGCCGCACGAGAAACCAAATGCCATGCCGGGCCAGGCGGAACGCGCGAGAAGGGCGATTGCCGTTCGATTTCGACGCTTCTTGTAGGAAGCCGACCACTCGCGTACGCCGAGAAATCGCTCCGGCGGCGCAGCATGTCGCGCTGGGCACGACATGTCGCTCTCGGCGCAGCCACTTCACCCGTTCCATCCTAAATCCGACAGACTCCTATCAACTCGATGCGTTTGACGTCATCCTCGCAAGGTCACCGGGGAATCAGAAAGGCATTCCGAAGGTGATGTGGACGCGGTTGCCGTCGTCACTGTTGGCGATGACAGCCGAGATGCCGTTCGCACGCCCCAGGATCCCCAGCCAGACTCCGCCGCCGAAGGAAGTATGCCACCCCTCGGGTGAATTCCCATCGACGTAAACTCGTCCGGTGTCGGCAAAGCCAAGGATTCCGAAGTCTCCAAGTGTCAGAAAACCGAGTCGGAAAAGGAACAGCCGTAGCTCGGAGGTGCCGTAGAGCGCGGTGTCGCCCGCGAACCGTTGCTGGTCGAATCCGCGCAACGTCGAGCCGCCTCCTATAAACGCCGAGCTGAAGAACGGCATGTCGCCCCACACGCGCTTCGCGCCCCCGCGTAGCGCAAGCGTGGGCTCGAAGGGGGCCGAAACTGCCGACAGATACGTCGTTGCCGCCGCCTCCAAACTGGCGTA
>JADFQN010000137.1 GCA_022561755.1 Bacteroidota bacterium | reverse complement strand
AAGTGGGCGGTGACCTCCTCCGCCGGTTTGTGGGAGATATCGAGCCACACGTGGGGCTCGCCCCGGCGCTTCATCTGGTCGTCGATGGCGCGGGCCACGATGTCGCGTGGTGCGAGCTCTTCCCGGTCGTCGTAGCCGGGCATGAAGCGTTCGCCCCCGAGGTTTCGTAGCACGCCGCCGTCGCCCCGCACGGCCTCGGTGATGAGAAACGAGCGCCCCCCGAAAGGCCCTCCCGAGCCTGCCGAGGGATCCACGCCCGGCAGGTACAGGCTGGTCGGATGGAACTGGATGAACTCCATGTTGGCGATGACGGCCTTCGCGCGGTACGCCATCGCAATGCCGTCGCCGGTAGCTACCGATGGGTTCGTGGTGTGTTCGTAGACCTGCCCGGCTCCTCCGGCAGCGAGGAGTGTTGTTTTGGCAAGAATCGTATCGACGCGCTGCGCCTCCTCGTCCAGCACATAGGCCCCGAAACAGTGCAAATCGGGCCAGACGGAAGAGATTTTCTCCCCCAGATGGTGCTCGGTAAGGAGTTCCAGCACGAAGTGGAACTCGAAGAGTTTGATGTTCGGCTGACTCCGCACGGCTGCCAACAGCGCTCGCTCAACCTCCCGGCCTGTCATGTCGGCCGCGTGTACGATTCGGTTGGCGGAGTGCCCACCCTCGCGTCCGAGGTGGAGATCGCCGCTCTCGTCCCGGTCGAACTGGGCGCCGAGTTCCATGAGTTCGCGGACCCTTTGCGGCCCCTCCGTCACCACAATGCGGACGATGTCTTCGTTGCAGAGGCCGGCTCCGGCCACGAGCGTGTCCTGCACATGCGCTTCTACGTCGTCCGCCGGGTCCATGACGGCGGCAATGCCGCCCTGCGCGTAGTTCGTGTTGGCGTCCACCGAGGTCTTCTTCGTAACGATCGCCACCGTGCCGTGCTCGGCCACCTTCAGTGCGAAGGTCAGCCCGGCCACGCCGGAGCCGATAACGAGATAGTCGAAGCGCTCCGTCACGCGCTACGCCTCGAACAAACGAGCGACGTCGAAGCCAAACGGTTCGCCATCGGCCGTGAGCACAGCCGACAGAACCCGCTGGGTTTCGTCCGCTTCCTCGGGGTCTGCGAAGACTCCCTCCTCAGTGAGCACATATTGCTCCACCGTCTTCGCTCGCGCGTCCACGATCAAGTACTCCCGTACACCAACGTTTTCGTAGAGTTCGCGCTTTCCATGCCGGTCGTAGGTAGCCGTACGGGGCGAGAGCACCTCGGCAACGAACAGCGGCACGGCCTTGATGATGCCCGGTGGCTCGTCTGCCTGATGGTAGAGCTCCATATCCTGCGGCGTCATGACGAACACATCGGGCTCAACCGTTTGCCCGCCCGGCAGGTGAATATCCACAGGAGCAACGAAAACCTCGCCCACCGCATGCGCGCTGAGCCAGCCCTTCAGGAGGAACGCGAGGTTGAGTACCGCCTGCTGGTGATAAATGGGGTTCGGTGCTGGAGATATGTCGAAGGTTGGGTTCTCTTCCCACACCGGCAGGCCATCGGCATAGAGAACGCCGTCGATGATCTCCAGTCGGGGCGTAAGGCGCTCGCCAAACTGGTCGAGATCCTCGATGGTCCATACCTTCGGGCGGCGGATCGTGCGGGGAGGATGGAGGGCGTCGGTGACCGGCATAGTTGCTAGGAGTCTGTCGCTTTCGTGTTACTCCGTGGCGCCGCTACTCGTTTCCTGCAGCAGGTACGCCTTGATGAACGGTTCGAGGTCGCCGTCCATCACACCTTGCACGTCCGTGATCTTGAGATCCGTGCGGAGGTCGTTCACCATTGTGTAGGGCTGGAAGACGTAGGAGCGGATTTGGCTGCCCCACTCAATTTTCTTCTTGGTCCCCTCCAGTTCACTCCTCGCTGCTTCCCGTATCTGCTGTTCCATTCCGTAGATACGGCTTTTCAGCACGGCCATCGACCGCTCGCGGTTCTGGAGCTGGCTGCGCTCCTCCGTGCACTCGGCCGTGACCTTCACCTTCTCCCCGTTCGAGAGCACGCCCGTCCAGACGTAGCGAACGCCGGTCTCCACTTTGTTGACGTTCTGGCCCCCTTTCCCGCCGGAGTGAAACCGTTGCAACTCAAGCTCGCCGTTTGTCAGATCCACCTCGATATCGTCGTCGATTTCGGGGTAGACGAACACGCTGGCGAACGACGTGTGCCGCCTGCCGGACGAGTCGAAAGGCGAGATGCGCACGAGGCGGTGGACGCCGCTTTCGGCCTTGAGGTAGCCGTAGGCCAGATTGCCCTCGATGCGTAGCGTGGCGCTCTTGATGCCCGCGCCTTCGCCCTCCTGCCGTTCGAGGAGCGCCACCTTCCATCCCTGCTGCTCGCCGTAGCGCGTGTACATCCGCAGGAGC
Source organism: Bacteroidota bacterium (assembly GCA_022561755.1). Classification (GTDB taxonomy): domain Bacteria; phylum Bacteroidota; class Rhodothermia; order Rhodothermales; family Rubricoccaceae; genus JAHEJB01. The sequence goes on along the minus strand of JADFQN010000137.1, from coordinate 6,109 downwards.
ATCTCGGCCCAGTCCTGCGCCTCGGTGCCGCCTGCGCCGGGGTTGATGGTCAGAATGGCGTCGCGATGGTCGTCCTCGCCGGAGAGCATCCCGCGGAGTTCGAGCGCCTCCACCTCACGCTTCAGCAGTCTTGCCTCTTTCTCGATTTCGCCCGCCAGATCGGCGTCGTCTTCCTCGGCTTGCAGCTCCTGCAGGGTCAGGATGTCGTCGCGGCGGCGCGCCAGCGACTCGTATGCTTCCACCCAACTCTTCTGGCTCGATACCTCCTTTTCGGTTTCCTGGGCCGCGTCGGGGTCGTTCCAGAACGACGGATCGAGGCGTAGCTGCTCCAGCTCGGCCAGCCGCGCTCTCCGCCCGTCGATGTCGAGGTAGGTTCCGAGCGCGTCTACGCGCTGCAAGAGTTCGTCCATGCCCAGTGGCTAGAAGAGATGGTCTGGAAGATACCGCGCGGTTGGGCGCGCTGGTCTGAGTGCAGTACCTCAGTTGCCACCCTGGAATGCCACTATTGCACTAATTCGGGCGCCAAATCCCAAACTCGATTCGTGCCTCGAAACTGAAACCGAAGGATCAAACACGAGAAATACACTTCACGCTGTGCCGAACGCGAAACTCAGCGCAATCGATGCTCCCGTGAATATCGGCTCATCATAATTCTCAACCCCTACTCCAGCTAACACGCCAATCTCAGGAGATATGGTCAGGACCTCTGAACTATAAAGTTGTTGAGAGCCGTATAACTGAAGACCAGCCACTGCAACACTGCGCCTTCCATTACTGACCGACTCATAGAACGGACCCACAGCCACAGACGCTCGTTGTCCACCGTTCGGACGAATCACATAGCCAATGATATATCCGGCATAAGCAGTAAGATAATCGTCCCCCAGATTGCTACTGAGCTTGCTTCCATGTATCCCTATCTCAACGACGTCGGCGAAGAGGCCAACACCAGAACCAAGCCCACTAACGTCACCCGCCTTGAACACACCAGCTCCAGCAGTAACAGCCACACCTTTCGTGACAAATCGACCTTGTGCATTTACGTTGACACATATCCCAAGCTGTAACAAAAGAATGAGGCTTACTTTCACGATTCGAATCATTTTCTACACTGACTTAGGAGAATGGGCTCTGGCTGCGTAGAATCTAGCACAGTTCGCGATCCCCGGGCACCATGATAGCACCCGTACAATGACGGAATAATCGGGAATCCCAGATGGCTCACCGCCCAATCTGCGTCCCGCTCGCCCGCCCGCGGATCTGCCGAAGAGCGTCTCGAATAGCTTCCTTCACCTCGTCGTCGCTCTCCAGATCAAGTTGCTCTTCGAGTTGCTCGATGTCGGCATCGACGCCGAGAAGGCCCAGGCCCTCTGCCGCGTGTAGGCGCACAGGTTGAAGCCTATCCGCCAGATGGTTTCGGAGGGCCTCCCTGGCCGGGCCGCGCAGCCCGACGTGGCTGAGCGCCAACGGAGCAATGGCGTCCACCGCGGCTACGCGCACATCATCCGGGTTATCGAGATCCGCGCGAGCGATGACGTACATCCCACCCTCCTCCGCATCCAGGGTTGCAATGGCTTGAATCAGCGCCTGCTCTACCGTGCCCGCCCACGACGTAAGCTCAAACAGGTTGTCCGCCTGATAGGCCTCGAAGGCGCTGTCGGGGAAGCGCTCGGCAAACAATCCAACCGCCTCCGCGACCACCCTGTAGGACGGATCGGCGAGCGCGCCACGCAGAACGGCTTCCAGCAAACCAAGGTTCTCGGTGCCTCCAAGAACGTTTATCGCCGTCCAGCGAACTTCGACATTCTCATCCCGAGCCACTCGGGCGAGGGCCTCAGCCACGCCGGGCGAACGCAGGTAGGTCTCCAACGATTCTGCGGCCAGGCGGCGAACCAGCGGATGGGTATCACCCAGCGCACGGACCAGCGCCTCGCGGACGACCGGGCTATCGGCACGTGCGGCGAGCGCTTCGATCGCATCGTATCGGCCTGCCATCTCGTCGTCGGAGGCGGCCATGGCTACGAGTTCTTCCACCGGCAGCGTCAGCGTGATGTCGGCCAGCACCCAATTGCCCTCATCAAAACGGACGAACGTGGGCTGCTCGGACACGGTAAAACGGAAGGTGGTGTCCGCCGAGGCAATGCGTAGGCGTCGAAGTTCACGCGGCGCATCCGCGTAGTTCAATTCCACGTTGACGTCGAACGCGAAAATGGGCTCCTCGGTGCGGCTCTGCGTCTGGATCACCTGTACCGTGTAGAGGTCCGACCCCGGGAAGTAGGCCTGCTCCACGTCGAGGGCCGGGTGGCCGGGGTTGTAGAACCACTGGCTGAAAAACCTCCGCAGGCTGCGGCCCGATACCGCTTCCATCGCGTCGCGGAGGTCATCGACCTCTACCGGCTGCCCCGCGTTGTCAGTCAGGAACTTCTGGAGGCCGCGCCGCCACGTTTCGTCGCCGAGCTCGAAGCGCAACTGGTTGAGCACCTGCCCGCCCTTCTGGTAGGTGTGGCGGTCGAACATCTGGCCCTCCTGCGCATAGCCATACCAGACGATGGGCCTGCGAAGGCTCTCGGCCTGCTCAAAGTAGCGGCTGCGGTCCTCGATGCCGTGCGCCTGCGCCTCGTCGCGCCCGAAGGCGGCTTCGAGGTATATCTCCTCCATATAGGAGGCAAAGCTTTCGTTGATGGCAAGGTTGGCCCAGTCTTTCGCCGTCGTGAAATCCCCAAACCACTGGTGCGCCAACTCGTGGGCGATGAGGTCGCGCGCATTGTAGTCGAGGTAGCCACGCTCGTCGGTCTGGACGCCTTCGTGGAGAACGGTGAGCGTTGTGTTTTCCATCCCTCCCGCCGTGAAATCGCGCACAGCGGCCTGTTTGTAATTGGGCCACGGATAGCGAACGCCGGTTTCCTCCTCAAAGGCGCGGATCATGTCGGGCGTCTCTCCGAAAATGCGCGGCGCGTCGTCGGCGTACTCGGGCTCAACGATGTAAAGAAGCGGCACCATCGTGCTGTCATCGCGCACGTATTCGTCTTCCACAACTGAGAACTCGCCGATTACGAACGCAGCCAGGTACGAGGAAGTGGGGTACGTATCCAGCACCCACCGATCCCGCCGCAGGCCCGGCCCGGCTGGAGCCGACTCCACCATCTCGCCATTCCCGAACGTCCTCATGTTATCGGGCACGGTCAGGGCGATGTCGAAGGTCTGCTTGTCGTCGGGGTAATCCCACGTCGGAAACCAACGCTGGTTGTCCTCGGTCTGGCCCTGCGTCCAGATTTGGGTTGGGCGGTGCGGATCGGTTCCTTCCGGGTCGATGAAGTATAACCCGAATCCCGAAAACGAGAGGCCGCTCTGGCCACTGGTTTCCATCGGATGAGCCGTGTAGGAGATGCGAACACGGAGCGTCTCGTTGTAGCTCAGAGGACGAGACGGGATGATCGTGAGGCGCAGTCCGTCGTAGGCGTACGTCACCGGCACGGCGCCGACGCCCACTTCGATGAGGGACTCTATCTCATGGATCTCCATCCCCACCGCATGGAGATAGAAGGACTCCAGGCCGTCACTGAGGCTGATGACGCGCACTTCGGCTGTTCCGTGGACGGCCCGCTCCTCAAAATCGAACGACAGATCCAACACGGTTGAGAATACGTCCACCGAGCGTTGCGGAGATACGTCGGGCGTGGGCCGCGAAGGATGGATGTGGGTCACGCGGGCGCGCTGCACCTCAATCTCCAGCGAGTCGCTCAGAACATCGGGCGGGCGGTCGACCTCGGTGACCTCGTACACGCGGCGCATTGGCGAGCAGGCGGCGAGGAAGACAAGCCCGAGGATGGAAGCGGTGCGGTAAATCACAGAAGCGGATGTTGTGTTGTTGTGTTGTTGTGAATAGCCGTAACAAAGGCGCTCCAAGAAACGCGCAGTGTGGGCCGGCCATTGGGTAAAAAGCTGTGCCCTGTCTGACTCGGCCAAGCCCATTCTATGAGCGGACGTTATCTGCGAACCGAGTGATGCGCCGCACCGCCTCGGTCACGTTCTCCAGCGAGTTGGCGTACGAGCACCGAAGGTACCCCGCTCCGCTCGGGCCGAAGGCGTCGCCAGGCACGCAGGCCACGTGCTCTTCTTCGAGGAGCCGCTGAGCGAAGTCCTCCGACGAAAGCCCTGTTGATGTGATGTCGGGGAAAGCGTAGAACGCGCCTTCCGGCTCGAAGGTAGAAAGTCCGCCGGCGTTCAGCCCGTCCACGATCACACGGCGTCGGGCGTCGTAGGCCTGCCGCATTTGCTCGACATCCTCCTGCGCCTCCCGGATTCCCGCCAGCGCTCCCCACTGCCCCATCGTCGGGGCGCTCATCACCACGTACTGGTGGGCCTTGTACATCTCGTCCATGATGGGCTTCGGCGCACACGCAAACCCGATCCGCCAGCCCGTCATCGCGTAGCCCTTCGAGAAACCGTTGAGCATGATGGTGCGATCCCACAAACCGTCGATGCTTGGGATGCAGGTGTGGCCCTCGTTGTAGGCCTCGCCGTACACGAGCCGGTCGTAGATCTCGTCGGAGAGGACGAACAGGTCGTGCCTCAGAACGACCTCGGCAATCTTCTCTAGCGTCTCGCGGCGCAGCACCGCGCCCGTCGGGTTGTTTGGGTAGCCGAGGAAGAGGAGCTTCGTTTTGTCGGTGATGCGGGCCTCGATGTCCTCCGCCGTGACCTGGAAGTCGTTCTCGGCGCGCGTGGGCACCCAGACGACCTTCCCCCCGGCAAACTGTGCGAGTGGTCCGTAGCTCACAAAACACGGCTCGGGGATGAGAACCTCTTCGCCTGGATCGACGAGGGCGAGCATGGCAATCATCATCGCCTCGCTCGCGCCGACGGTCACGATGATCTCGTTGGCCGGGTTGTATCCGACGCCGTAGAGGCGCTGCATTTCGTCCGCTACGGCCTCGCGCAGCTCGATGAGGCCAAGATTCGCGGTGTAGCCCGTTTTGCCGGCCTCCAGCGAAGCCACGGCCGCGTCGATGATCGGGCGGGGACTCACGAAGTCCGGTTCGCCGATGCCGAGCGAGATCACGTCCTCCATCGTGGCGGCGATCTCGAAGAAACGTCGGATGCCCGATTGTGGCACAGACCGAATGCGCTCCGAAAGGCGCTCAGCAAGGCGCTCGGCGGCGGATGTGGCGGTTTCCATGAATGCTGAGTTCGGAATGCTGAAGGCTGAATGAGGCACGAACCGGCGTGGTAAGTTACGGGAGAGTATTGCGTAGTTCGTATTGCGTATCGTGACATTACCAAGCCTAGAGGTCTGCAAATACGGAATACGCACTACGGAATACGCGCTACGCACTATGTCCAGCAAAACCATCAAACTCAAGCCTTCCAATGCCTGATATAGCGACCGAAAACAGAACGAACGCAACCGAGGTCCAGACCTTCCAGAACTACATCGACGGCGCGTGGCGCGATGCCGCCTCGGGCGAGACCTTCGAGAGTCGCAATCCCGCCCGCACGTCGGACGTGATCGGCCGCTTCCCCGCATCCAGCGCAGAGGATGTGGCCGCTGCTGTGGAGGCTGCGAAAGAAGCCTTCAAGACGTGGCGGCTGATGCCTGCGCCCAAGCGTGGCGAGATCCTCAAGCGCGTCGGCGACATTATGACGGAGCGCAAGGATGAAATGTCCCGCGCCATGACCCGCGAAATGGGCAAGCCGTTCTTCGAGACGAAAGGCGACGTGCAGGAGGCCATCGACACGGCGTACTACGCGATGACGATGGGCCGCCAGCTCTTCGGCTACACCGTGCCGAGCGAGATGAACGACAAGTTCAACATGACGATCCGCCGCCCGATCGGCGTCTGCGGCCTAATCTCGGCCTGGAACTTCCCCGTCGCCGTGCCCACGTGGAAGATGTTTCCGGCCATCCTGAGCGGCAACACGGTCGTCTTCAAGCCCAGCGAGGACGCGCCGCACAGCGGGATGCTCCTCGTCAAGGTGATGGAAGATGCGGGTATTCCTTCGGGTGTGGTCAACCTCGTACAGGGCGCGGGCGCGACCGGCCAGGCCATCGTAAGCCACCCCGACGTGGCCGCGATCTCGTTTACCGGCTCCTCGGAGACTGGCTCCA
>JADFQN010000024.1 GCA_022561755.1 Bacteroidota bacterium | reverse complement strand
CCTCGCCGCATCCGCGTCGGCCTCTTGGTCGACTTCTAGAACCAGGTTCTTTCCCGCACGCCGATTTATCGGTGTGCGGGACTCTATTTCGTAATACCTCATCTCTCCCATGGAGATAGCACCCATGCGACTTCTACCTAATCGTCTCATTCTCTTGGTGGCGTTTTGCTTCGGGATTTCCCAGGCTGTGACGGCCGCACCTGATAAGGACCGCGAAAGTGGCGCAAGCTCTGCGCCGGCGCCATACAACTACTCAGGAGGTGGCCCACTACCTGGTACCTGTAATCTCGGAATCGCGGAACGTGACCTCGACGTCAACGGTGTTCTTGCCCGTGTATTTAACACCGGTAGCCTCTTCTTCGGTAACACCACCACGGCCGGTAATGGCTATCTGGTGCCTCAGGCATCACAGAATTCTCCGATCTTCGCGTCCGGTATATGGATTGGCGGAATAGTCGGCGGTGAAATCCGTGTCGCAGGAGCTCGCTACACCCGGTATGAGTTGTGGCCTGGCCCGCTGGACGACGTCACGGGCAGGCCTCCCGATCCGAACGATTGTACTCCGTTTGACCGCATCTATCGGGTCAGCAAAACTGACATTCAAGATTTTGAGGGCGGCGCGGCAGCAGCTCGCGACCTTGCTGATTGGCCTGCGGAACTGGGCGCGCCCGTCATTGCCGCTTTGAATAACGGAATCGATGATGACGGCGACGGCCTCATTGATGAGGGTACGGACGGGATCAGTAATGATGACGACAACGGTGACGGAGTTATAGATGAGAACGACTTCATCGATGAACGCGATGAGCAAGAGCGCCGCATCGACGGCGGCTACGACCTTGCTGCCGGCGACCGCCCCGAAATCATTGGCGATCAAGCCCTGTGGTGGGTGATGAACGACGTGGGCAATATTCACGAAGAGACAGGCTCCGATCCGCTTGGTATTGAAGTGCGGGTCCATGCGTGGGCATTTTCTCGCGCCGACGCTCTCGGTGAGACAACGTTTTACAGGTACACTGTGGAGAACAAAAGTGGCGTTACGATTAACGACGCTTACATGTCGATCTTCTCCGATCCCGACCTTGGTGATGCGAATGATGACTGGGTGGGTTCCGATACCACTCTGAGCCTGGGTTATGTGTACAATGAGGGTTTGACGGACAACGTGTACGGCATTCCGCCGGCTGAGGGTTACGACTTCTTCCAGGGACCCATTGTTGACCTGGATGGAGACGGTATTCGCTCAGATACGTTGGGCATGACGCGGTTCACGTACTTCTGTAACGGCTGTACGGAACCTGCGACAACAGATCCACGCACAAAGGCCCAGTACTACAACCACATGCTGGGCTTGTGGAAAGACGGCGTTCCCTTTACTGCTTCCGGCTTCGGATATCAGACAGAGGGTGAGGAAACGGTGTTCGTCTTCGCCGGAGACCCAGTGACGGGTGAATGTTGGAGCATGGCAAATGATTGTGCGGGTTCTGAGGTTCCGGGGGCGGACCAGCGCCTTATCGTGCATACAGGACCGTTTGAGATGGAGCCGTTTGTGCCTCAGGATATCGTGTTCGGGATTATTCATGGGCAAGGTTCGGATAATCTGAGTTCCGTAACGGCACTACGAGCAGCCGACCAGCTTGCTCAGGCCGCCTACGATTCGGACTTTGAGTTGGCCTCCCCGCCACCAGCGCCACCGCTCTGTGACGTATTAAGTACGAACGCGGAAAGGCGTCCGGGTTCAGGTTTCTGTCTCGAAGCTGCAGAGCAAGATGGTCAGCTAACCCTTGTTTGGGGCTATCCAACGAGCAGTGAAAACTATCTCGGTTCGTATACCGCCCTCAACCGGCTCCTTCCGCCGAATTCAGGTGACGACACCTACGACTTCGAGGGCTTCAACGTCTATCAGTATCCAACCTCTGGATTCTTGGAAGGCGATCGAGATTTGATCGCCACGTATGACGTTTCCAATGGCGTTACGCTGGTCCGCGACGAGCGTTTTGATGCCAACGTGGGAGTGAACGTGCCCTTTATCGCTGCAAATGGTTCGGACAGCGATATTCAGTACACCCACACTGTGACCGGGCTGACGAATTTCACCGACTACTTCTACGGTGTATCGGCTTACGCGTACATCGATAATGATTTCGCCGTCGGCTCTCGCATAATTGAGAGCACGCCACGGCAGATCACGGTGCGCCCATCGCAAATTGCGGCAGGTAACGGTGGTCAGTTTACAACAGGTGAAGCAGGAGATGTCATTGTGGCAACGCGCATCACGGGCGATGGCGTAGGCGCGGTCACCGTTCAAATTGTCGATCCGATGGCCATAACCGGTGCTACCTATCGAATTGAGCCTACCGTATTGGTCCTGGCGGACAGTTCAGAAGTCATTTCCTATCGCGTCCTGCGCGGTAGTACTGTGATTCTGGATGGTGCCGCGGTCTTTGACGTTACTGGGGTTGTTGTCGATATCGAGGATTCCAACTTCGTTCTCGACGGCCTTCTCTTCGCTGGTTTTAGCGCACCGTTCCCAGACGACTCTGACAATGTGTTGGACATTGCCGGCGACGGACAAGGCATTATCGAATTATCCTACGGCGGAGACGATACAACCTGCCCCGACCCCAATGAGGGTGGTGACAGTCCAGCTTGCGATGTGCTCGACAGTGCCGGCAATACGGTCTTCCTCGATGGCAACATCAACGACGACTACTACATGACCGCTGGCGGCGGTACCGGTAGCATCCGCGATATGCTTAACCGCCTCGAACGCTACATTGAAGCGGGCCAGCCGACGAATTTCGAAATGAGGTTCACGGACGCATGTGCCACGGTTGGCGCCTGCCTCGCAATCCATGGATTCGCATCGCTCGAGATTACCAGTGTGCCGTTTGAACTCTGGAATATCGGCGACGATATCGATGATCCTGGCGATGACATCCGCATGATCCCCTTCCTGAACGCGAATGACGCTGTGGTCGATGATTGGACCAATAATTTTTCGGGCTCTGACGGTTCCAGCTTCGGGTCTACACTTTGTAGTGGCGCTCCGTGCATGGTGACGGACTGGGTGTACTATATGCAGCCAGATCGTCCGAATGGCTACGACCTGTTCAATGCAGCTGCTGCTGGCTTTGGTGGCCCTGGAAGCTTGTATGATAGTGCCTCTGACGGCGACACCCAGGTAGACCCTGATCCGTTTACCGGTCTCGATTGCGGAACCCAGGGTGTGTACGTGCTCTATTGCTACGAAAATCGGGAGTTCCGATCGGAATTTGGTGGCAACGGTGCTACCTCTGGTTTCATTTACCCAATCGGTCGAACTCAAATCGCTGACCTCGCGGAAGATGGTACCACACCGCCCGTAGGTACAACGATCCGGATCAACGTCTTCAACAAGCCGCTCGTAGCTGCGAACGACATCTTCGAATTCAGTACGGCCGACTTCGCTCTGACGACGGGCGATGCCCTGACAGCAGCAGAAGCACTCGACCTGATTGCCATCGTTCCGAACCCCTATATGGGGCAATCGGCTTACGAAACGGGCAACCTGAGTCGCGTCGTACGGTTTACGAACCTCCCTGAGGAAGTGACCATTCGAGTGTACACGGTTTCGGGTTCACTTGTCAGGACGTTCAGCAAGGATGGCCCAAGTCGTTCGTTGGATTGGAATCTGCAGTCGGAAGCCAACCTCCCCATTGCCAGTGGCATGTACATCATCCACGTGGACGTTCCCGGGGTGGGCGAACGCGTGCTCAAGTTCGGTGTTGTCCAACGCCGTACACGCATCACCATCTTCTAGACCACGCGAGTACGTGGAACGCACCTTCAAATCGGAGATCCCATCATGAAGATCAAACTCCTAAACGTCAGCGTACTGGCAGTGGCCTTGTTTGGGCTTAGTCTCGGCGCACACGCGCAGGGCGACGACCGAGCCGGTACGGCAGCAATGGAAGAGCTGCTCGTCCCGATAACGGCAAGAACCGTTGCTCTTGGTTCGCAGCTCACGTCCGGCCTCAACAACCTTAGTGGTATCGAAGCTTTGCTGAGCAATCCGGCTGCGCTGATGTCGAATAGCTCGACCAGTGCCATGTTCAGCCGCACCGAGTACCTTGCGGACATCGGCATTAACTTTGTGGGTATCGCGCAGCGCTTCGGTAACAACAATATCGCCCTAACCCTCAGTTCCTGGGATTACGGCGATATTCCGCGCACTACGGCTGCAGCCCCTGAAGTAGATCCGACGCTTACGTACAGCGCGTCCGCTCTTATTTTAGGCGTCTCACTTGCTCGGCAATTCACTGATCGTATTGCTGCCGGCTTCACCACTAAAGTACTTGGGCGCACTATCGACGAAGCAAGTTCGAATGGGCTCGCTTTCGATGCAGGCATGACCTACGTCGTTGGTGAATCCGGGCTGCGTTTCGGTGTTGCCCTGAGAAACTTCGGCGGAGCCGTCGAATTCGACGGAGGCCTTCTAGACCTGCCCCTCGGCACTACTGGCCCTGGCGGCTCGGGCACGATTGCCGCCGAAATCGACGACCTGAGTTCTGAACTGCCGTCGCTGCTGAGCTTCGGCGCTGCCTATACGCGTGAGATTTCAGGAGATATGTCGGTTACGGCTCTTGGCGGTTTCCGGTCGAATGCATACGATCTCGATAACTACTCCGGTGGTCTCGAGTTCGGCTATGCAGACCTGTTCTTCGTTCGTGGCGGCGTAGACATCACGGCGGAGTCCGATCAGAACGCATGGGAAGTCTGGAACGTCGGCGCGGGGCTAAACATCCCTGTTGGCGGCACCAGCATCGCAGTAGACTATGCGTATCGGCCGTCCAGCGTATTCAGCGGTGTTAACATGTTCACGGTTGGTATAGACCTCTAAACCGAGAATTGTTTAACCTGCTCGCAGAAGCAGTATCTACTCTCAGCGGGGCGGACCTTGACGGGCTCGCCCCGCTTTATTTTTGTTTCCTAGCCTGAAACTCATTCGCGAACTGAATCAATGTGGCTTGGCATCTCACGCGCACCGAGGCGAATGAGCATGGTTTTCATGCTGTTCATGGTGGGGATGTGTGCTTGCGGTACGGCTGGAACGCATGAGGCGACCGCGCCACCTTTTCAGAATGTTGTTGAGGATGTTGCCTACGTGGGAGATGCCCAGTGTGCTACGTGCCACGAAGCCGAGTTCAACGGGTTCCGGGAGCACGGGATGGCGCGGGGGTTTTACCGGTTAACGAGCACGACTGCTGTCGAGGACTTTTCGGGCACGGTAGTACGGCACCAGGAGACCGGTTTCTATTACGTTGCCAGGAAGGCAGGGGATCAATACGTTCAGGAGGAATACCGTCTTGACGCTGGTGGCGCCAAGACGCATCAACTGGTTCGGACGATGGACTACGTTATCGGTAGTGGCTCGGCAGCCCGGACCTACCTCACCGAGGTGGACGGACGATTGTATGAGTTGCCGCTCACGTGGTACACCCAGGCAAACGGTGGGCAAGGCCGCTGGGATTTCAGCCCCGGCTATGCGGAGGTCAACGGACGCTTTGAACGGGCGATTCCGCCAGGCTGCATGTCGTGCCACAACGGCACGTCGGAGCCGGTTGCCCACGTGCAGGGGAAGTATATATCCCTTGCCCAGGGCATCGGTTGTGAGCAATGCCACGGTCCTGGGCAGCTTCATGTCGAGGCCCGTCTGGCAGACCCTGAACCGGCAGACTCCATCGACCTGACGATTGTTAATCCTGCCCATCTACCCGTAGGGCTCCGCCTGGATGTATGCCAGCAGTGCCACACCAATGGAGCCGTATCCATCCTGAGAGAAGGAGAGACTGCGTATAGCTTTCGGCCATCCCAACCGTTGGACGAGCACGTGGCCATTTTTGGGATCGCGTCGGATGAGTCGAACAGCATCAGTGTGATATCCCATGCCGACCGGATGAAGCGAAGCCGGTGTTTCACGGTATCGCAGACCATGGATTGCGTGACGTGTCACAATCCTCACGAGGGTTTTCGGGAGGCTGGCCCGAGCTATTTCAACGATACCTGTATAAGCTGCCACGCTCCGGTTGGCTTGCAAGCAGCACTCGCTTCCTCTGAAAGCAGGTCAGATCACGCGGCCCAATCGAACTGCTTCTCGTGCCACATGCCGAAGGTGGCGGCCGATGATGCGCCCCATGCCTCGTTCACCGATCACTTCATCCGCGTTGTTGGCGATGATGCGGTGCCGGAGGGGATTGAAGCACATGGAGAACTAGAGTTGCAACCGTATTTCGAGAGAGACCGCGCCGGGGCCGAAGCTGAGGCTTACACGGGGATGGCGTACGTTGTGTACGGGCGGCAGAACACAAACCGCACCGTGATGCAGCGTGGGATATCGATGTTGGCCGGTGCGCTGGAGGAGAAGCCGGAAATTGGCGAAGCTCAGTATCTGCTGGGCTTTGCCCGGCTCCAGTTGGGGCAAGCTGCTGCTGCCATTCCGGCTTTGGAAGAGGCCATCCGACTAAACCCGGAGGTGCCGGAGCGTTTGAATACGCTAGCGCAGGCCTACGAGGCCGTGGGAAGAGATCCTTCGTCTATCGAGCAGTTGTACCACCGGGCTCTGGCTGTTCAGCCGTCCGAGGCGAGCATCCGAGTAAACCTTGGGCGCTTCCTTGAGGCTCAAAGTAGAGTCGACGAAGCGCTGACTGAGTATCAGCGTGCTAGCCGCGACGAGCCCTGGCTGGCGTCTGCCCATTACAACCTGGGTACGGCCTTCTTGCGTAGCGGACGGACGGCCGAAGGCGAGCGTTCGTTGCGTGAGGCCGTCCATCTTGAACCGGACTACAGCGATGCACTGACCAACCTTGGGGTAGTCGTAGCCGGCAGAGGGGATGCGAACCGTGCACGCGCGCTCTTTCTGAGAGCCGTAGACACCGACCCACTCAATGCCAACGCCCTCGCCAATCTGGGGACGTTCTATCTACAAACGAGGCAAACGAATGAGGCCGTTCATATACTCCAGCGAGCCGTCGAAGCGAATCCGCGGCACATAGATGCGCTGGCAAATCTCGCTCTGGCGTTTGCAGAGGCCGGAAATGCCACCCAGGCCCGTCATTACGCCCGGCAGGCACTCTCCATTAACCCGAACCACCTCACAGCGCAGCAGGTGTTAGCGTCACTTTAGGAGGCTGTTGAACTACGTGCTCTGTCGCCGAGACGAGTGCATCTTGGCTGAGATCAAGGCGCGAGATCGCAGTCGAATCGGTGATTCGGCGAGCATCTCGCAACGCAGAGATCGGCCGAGAGGCGCCGCCGCAAGCAGGATGACGTAAGCCAACAGCCTCCTAGGGCTGTCCCTGTGGCTCGATATCGGGAATTGGTTGTCCTGTAAGATGCGCGGCGATGTGCGCCGCGTGGATGAGCCCGTTCTCAATGAACCACCGGCTCGTGTTTTTCCCGCCGCACACCGTTCCGGCGAGATAGAGGCCAGGCCGGTTGCTCTCCATCGTTTCGGGGTGATGGATGGGCGTCCGGTCATCTCCCTCGAACTCGACGCCGACGGCCTCCAAGAAGTTGAAGTCGGGCTGGTAGCCGGTCATCGCCACCACCCAATCGTTACCGATGGTGACGGGTCCGCTGGGCGTTCGCAGGTCAATGGAGCCCTGGCTGATCTTCAGGACCGACGTGTTGAAATAGGCGCGGATGGAGCCCTCCGCAATACGGTTCTCCAAATCCGGCCTGATCCAGTACTTGATGCTCTGCCCGATCTCGGACCCCCGATGAATGAGTGTGACCTCCGCTCCGTGGCGACGGCAATCCAGCGCAACCCTCGCCGCCGAGTTCTTGGCGCCGATGACGGCAACACGTTGACCGGCGTAGGAGAACGGCTCCTTGTAGTAGTGCGTCACCTTCGGGAGTTCCTCGCCGGGGACACCCAGTAGATTGGGCTGGTCGAAGAAGCCTGTGCCAATGATGACAGAGCGAGCCGGATGCGTTCCATTGTTCGTGATGACAGAAAATGAACCCGTCTGGCCTTCGAGCTGCAGGACGCGCTCGTACAAGTTGATATCGAGCTTCTCGGCCTTCGCAACGGCGATGTAATAGTCAATGACCTCCTCGCGGACCGGCTTGTAGCGGGCTGTAGGCAGCGGGTGTCCGCCGATCTCCAACAACTCGGGCGTGGAGAAAAACTCCATGCCCGTCGGGTAGCCAAGCAGGGAGTTGACGAGCGCTTCCTTTTCAACTATCCGCGCGCTCAAGCCCGCGCGCTGCACCTCAATGGCACACGCAAGGCCAATAGGGCCGGCGCCGATGATGAGAACATCAACAGAAGAGAATCGGGGGAGCTCCATGTTGCCTGATTTAGGGCCCGTTAACACTTAGCGCGTGAGGTCGGTTCGAGTGCCCCGCAGTACTGCGGGGAGGCCGTATCAAGGCACACGAGGAGGTCGGGGCAATAGTCCCGGACGACGAGTGTAACACCGAAACGGACCAGAATGGCCCGAAACGGCCCACCGAGATTGAGTGTTAACAGGCCCCAACCATGTTCACTTATTGCCCGTCGCCGGCTGCGCCAACCCGGCGTTCGAGAAAAAACCGGCGAAGCAGGTCGGAGGCCAGGTCGGCCTCAACGCCGGACACAATCTCCATCTGGTGGTTCAACCGCGTGTCCTGCGGAATGGCGTAGAGCGTTGAACAGGCCCCAGCCTTCTCGTCGAAAGCACCGAATACAAGCCTATCAAGGCGGGACCAAACGAGCGCTCCGGCGCACATCGGGCACGGTTCGAGCGTCACGTAGAGGGTGCAGCCGTCCAGGAACTTGGAACCGACGGTTTCGCAGGCAGCCGAGATGGCCAGAATCTCGGCGTGGGCCGTAGGGTCGTTTAGTCTTTCCACCTGATTGTGCCCGCGCCCTACCAATACGTTGTCTTTCGCGACGACAGCCCCCACCGGAACCTCGCCCTCATCAAAAGCGCGCTCGGCCTCATTGAGGGCGAGACGCATCCAGCGGCGATGGGGGCCTAGGATGGCGTTCAGCGACATGGAGCTAGGAGCCTGTCTGACTTAGAGGGACGTAGCGAGGGGAGTGGGAAATCGAGACCATTGTATCGATCTTTTGAGGCGGATAGTGGGGCTATGTAACGAAAAAGAGCAAGGGAATGGGCCGGTGTACCGCCGCCGCAGTAGATCCTTCCTAAGTGAGACAGGCTCCTACGCCTCGCGGACAAGTGGCATGGTCATGCACCGAGGCCCGCCTCGGCCGCGCGAAAGCTCGTGGCCCGTCAGCGTTATTGCCATCCTCTTATTTGCGCCTACATTGTTGCCTTCGTAGAAGTCGAGGAAGCTCTCGGCGTCAACCACGTGGAATCCGTGCTCCCGCAGCGCCTCGAACGTTTTTCGGTTGCGCTCATAGCCGATCACCAGGCCTGGTGCCACGGCGAACAGGTTGGCGCCGTCCGTCCATTGCTCGCGGCGCTGTGAGATTGGGTCGTCTCCGCCGCAGGGGATAAAGGTGATGTCGCGGCCGGTCATTTCCACCAACGCCTCCTTCAGATTGGGCAGAACGCGCGTCCGAAAACCACGTGGATCGTCGTCTGCCTCGAAGTGGTACACGTTGTCGCGCGCATCCTCAATGATGGGCGGAAACTCGATGCACGTGTCGGGATCGGCAAACGTGAACACGGTATCGAGGTGCATGCACGACCGCTGTTTGGGGAGGTTTACCATCAGCACATGCTCAACCTGCGTTTTTTCAAGGAGGGAACGTGTTATGGTCATTACCCCCCCAAGGCTGGTTCGCTCACTCTGGCCGATCAGGACGAGCTTTTCGTTTACCACGATCAAATCGCCGCCTTCAAACGAAACACGTTCGGGCAGCTCGATCAGCTGCTCGCCAATGTCGGCAAAACGTTGGTGGTAGCGCATTACCGTAGAAAGAATGACACTTTCCGGCAGGCGGGCGGGCGTGGCCGCACGGCTCAAAATCACATGCCCGTTGACCACGGCTGAGAGATCGCGCGTGAAGAGCAGATTCGGCAGCGGATGCGCGGATACGGGGAAGGGCGCCTGTCCCGTCAGTGCGAAGCGATGGAGCGTCTCCGAATCGAGCGATTTCAGATCCTGCTCGTAGGCCTCGTAGTTTCGTTCGGGGAGGGCCTTGCAGAGCATTTCCACATAATCCCAACGCGCGTCCTCTTGGTCGAACGCCTCGCGGAGCAACTGCGAAAGCTGGAGGACCGCGTCCGGCCTACCGACGATCTTCTCGAACAGCTCGCACATAACCGCGTGCTCCTTGCGGGCTTCGCTGACATCCAGGATGTCGTCGAACAGGAGCGCGTCCTTGTTTTCCGGCGAGACGAGGGCCATCTCGTCGCCGGGCGTGTGGACGACAACCTGCCGCAGCTTCGCCGTTTCAGACGCAACTCGAACGGACGATGAGACGGTTTCGGGTCGAGCGGCGGTGGCTTGGGGCACAGTAAACTGGAAAAATGCACGGTTGAACGCACAACGCGGCGTTCGGACTCCACGATAGCCGTAAAACCACAAGGCAGGCAAGGCCCGCCCACCTTCAAACCCCTAATGCCGGCGCTCCTGGACAAGCTCGATGAACCGGAGGACAGCCGCGACAATGAGGAGCAACACGAGTACCTTCAGCCCAATGCCCAGCAGCGCAATACCAATCTTGAACAGAACACTGAGCAAGGCAAACGCCACGATCAGCACAATCGCGACGAGCATGAGTTTTAAGATGCGCTGAATTAGCATGACTGAATTAACATAGATGCAAGAGGTGCGCAAGATCAGGGGAAGGGCGGGAGGATGTACTCGGCCGAGGCAATCGTTGTGCCGGACGTGTTGACTCCGCCCAGAAGCAGTATTCGGCCGCTCGGGAGTAAGGTTGCAGTGTGGCGGTGCCTCGCGGTGTGAAGAGCCGTAGAGGAGGGGAAGCGGAAGAACTGCCCCGCTTCATCGGCAAAGACCTCGAGATTGTCCACCACGCTCCCATCCGGCGTGCGGCCACCGGTGAGAATAGCGAGCCCAGGTGTTGCGAGTGCGGCTGCATGGCCAACGCGCGGTACTTGCATGGGAGAAAGTGACTCCTCGAACACCTCAAAAGGGAAAAAGAAAGTGGAAGGCGTGTAGAGGAAGCGAAAGGAAACCGGGTTGCTTTCACCTCCACCTGGAGGTTCGTACGTGCCCGCCGCAAACGTTCGGAGGAACCCGCCCTCGTTTGATAGCGGCAACTGAATGTGATGGGCAACGGCAGGAAAGGCCCCAACAGCTCCACCGGGTGAGACGTTGATCAGCGAATCGCCCGCCGACGTTGATCGCACTTCCAGCACCGTCACATCCGACCGCGTTCCCACGGCCGATCCGGCGACAATGCCGCGCCCTCCGAACAGGTAGACGAACGTGCGGCCCCCGTCTGTGAGCGTTGCCGCCGTGTGGAAGGCCCGCGTCACCGGCTCACCGGCGAATGCGAGGGTAGCAAATAGTTCACTGCCTGGATCGTACAGCTCTCCGGTTGGCGTGAAATCGCTCGCTCCGCCGGGGTCGAGAACAGATGAACCACCGACGATTAGAACCCGGCCATCGGGGAGGAGCGACGCCGTGTGGCCGGCTCTTGCGTGAGCGAGCTCGCCGGGCAACTCCGAAATCAAAAAATCAAATCCTTGCTCGATGTACGTGTAGGCGAATGCGGATGGAAGGCCGTTGGCATCAAGTCCTCCCACTACCAACAAGCTCCCGCCGGCAAGTGGCGTAGCGGTGTGGTTGGCAAGCGGCTGCGGCAGGGTGGCAGCAAGAATATCGGAAGTGCCGTAGGGTAGGTGGACGGAGAACAGCGTGTCGCTTCCTACGTTTCCTTCCGAGTCAAAGGCAGCAACGAAAAGCCTGTTCACACCTTCCGAGAGGGTTAACATGATCTCGAATACGCCGCTATCAGAAGTTGGCGAGGCTTCTTCGCCGTTGATCTCTACCCCCGTTATGCGGCGCAATGACGTGACCCGAAACCGGAGTGTAATACTCGCGCTTAGTTGTACCTCACTCAGATCCGGGCTAATGACCTCAATGCCCGGCGGCTCAACGGCTACAAACGGGCGGTCGCACCCTGTTGCGAACAGAGCCGTCAGAAGAGACAGATAGACGAGTCGGTGTGTCATTCAGCCTAGGTTAGCGCGTGAGGTCGGTTCGAGGAGAGTCTGAGTCCGTTTCAAGGCGCACGAGGAGGTCGCGGCAATAGTCCTGGGCGACAGCCTGCCCCGCTCTGCGGGGAGTGTAACACCGAAACGGACCAGAACGGCCCGCCACGATTGAGTGTTAACAGGCCCCAGAATTGGGCACAATGGAAGGGCTGCTTTGACGATCCGTTCCCGTTTCAAAAAAGATCGGTTCGGGGTAGTCCACGCGTTCGAGGACGAGGCCGTGAGCGGGGGCAGCCTGGCCTGCCGAGCGGCGATCCATAGCTGCGATGATGCCGTCCATGTCGTTGGGAGGTCGTTTGCCGCGCCCGATTTCCACCAGCGTGCCAACGATGGTCCGCACCATTCCGTGGAGGAAGCGGTCTGCGGCAATCTCGAACCGCCAGTCGTTTGGGCGCCGTTCTTCAATCCATACCGCCCGTTCGATAGAACACACGCGGTTCTTTGTTTCCGACTGCGTGATGCAGAACGAGTTGAAATCGCGCGTACCAATGAGGGCTTGAGCGGCTTCGCTCATGAGGTCGAAGTCAAGAGAAGCGCGGAGTTCCCACTTGAGGGAGCGGTCGAGAGCACGAGGCTCGGTGGCGATGTGATAAAAATACGTGCGTCGAATGGCATCGTAGCGGGCATGAAAGCCGTCAGGAGCGAGCTCAGCGGCCAATACGACTACAGAGTCGGGCAGTACGCCATTCAGTGAGCGGGTGAGTTTGAAGACGTCCAAATCACCGCCAAATCTAAAATGGGCGACCTGCCCACGCGCATGGACTCCCGCGTCGGTTCGTCCCGAGCCAACCACGTTGACGGGCGTGCGCAAGATGACTTCCAATGCATCTTCCACCGCCTTCTGTACGGTCGGGCCGTTCGGCTGAATCTGCCAGCCGTGGAAACCCGAGCCGTCGTATTCGATCAGGAGGCGGTAGGTGGGCAAGGGGGGAAGTGGGAAGTTAGGAGTAGGATGTTTCTAATGCGGCGGCAGCTAATCGGCCCGTTTTCCGGATTTTTTCGACACGTAACATCCCGCAAGCCTGCGGGACAACTCAAAAGATCGATAAACTGTTCTCGATTTTTCCGCCGCCTCGTTACAGCCTGCCCCGCCTTGGCGGGGAACCTCTAGGTCCTGTATGCTCCAAGAAGTGGAAGTTAGAGTGGCAGTTTCTCATCAATAAGATTCCATGCCTCGCAAGCCTCTCCCATCTCGTATCTATCTCACCGGCTTCATGAGAAGCGGAAAGAGCACCATTGGGCCAATTCTGGCCGAGCGACTGGGCTACGATTTCGTTGATCTGGATCAAAGAGTGGAGGAGCTTGCTCAGAAGCCAATCACGACGGTATTTGAGGAGGATGGCGAGGCAGCGTTTCGTGCGCTCGAAGCGGATGTGCTTAAGGAGACAAGGTCACGCGACCATCTTGTCGTTGCCACGGGAGGCGGCGCGTTGCTCAATCAGGAATCACTTCGGCTCGCAAAAAGCGCCGGGGCGGTCATTTATCTGCGGCTTGCCGCGAGAGCGCTCGCTGTGCGATTAAAGGGAATTACGAATCGCCCAGTCATGCAGGATCAGAATGGCGAGGTGCTTTCTGAAAGCGCTCTTCTTGCACGAATTGAAGAACTTCTTGCCGAGCGAGCGCATTACTACGAGCAAGCCGATTTCATCGTTGAGGCTGATGGCCTCTCACCCGACGCCGTTGTTGAAGCCATCACCGGCGCCCTCAACGAACGAGCTTGAACGATCGGCGGTGGTGGGGGCTCGGGCCGTGGGCGGCGAGGGCGTCGTAGTGAACGGCTGTTGGGTACCCCTTGTGTATCGCCCAGCCGTAGACGGGGAAGTCTGAGTCCAACTCCACCATCAGTCGGTCGCGGGTGACTTTGGCCACGATGGACGCCGCGGCTATGGAAAGGCTCTTTGCGTCACCCTTGATAACGGTTTGCTGCGCGCACGGGGGATGCCGGATAGCCCTGTTGCCATCCACCAGCAGGACGTCCGGCGAGAGTGTGAGATCCGCGACAGCCCGCCGCATGGCTTCCAGCGAGGCGTGGAGGATGTTGAGCTGGTCAATCTCTGTTGGGGAGCATCGACCAACCCCGACGGCCAGTGCCTCTCTCATGATGATGGGCAGGAGTACATTGCGTTGGCTCGGCGAGAGCTTCTTCGAGTCGTTCAGGCCGGGAAGGTTGGCATCCGGCGGCAGCACGACTGCGGCGGCCACAACCGGCCCGGCGAGGCACCCCCGCCCGGCCTCGTCGAGCCCGGCCACGTAGCGGCAGCCGGATCGCCAGTGTTTCCGTTCGAGGTAAAAGGAGGGGCTCATCAGGCTTTTGTGATATGCTCTGCCTTGCCCATGCTGTGTAACCAACACATTTCAAAACCTGCGGAAGTGTTCGTGGCAGATCAGTCTGCAATACCACTCCGCGAAGTAGCAGGGTGGGGAATTGTTCGTCTCGCCGGTAGCTTCTACATGCAGATACTCTGCGAATTTGGCCACTCCGAGTGGTGATTCGGGGGTGATGTTAGCTGGAAAAGTTGCCGTCAATGTGGAACTCATCTATCTTTGCCACCGTGTTACAGATACGCAGGGCCCGTCGGAAGCATTTGACCAGGTGGTAGGCCGCTTCCACCACACCGAGCACATCGGAGCGGGCAGGGCTCTTCGGGTCGTCCTTTATGAGACGAACCCCAAGTAAGGTGCCTTTTTGGCGCGGGGTTGAGATGGAGAGGCGGAAACAAACCGTCGGGGCGGCGCGATAGTTGCTTGTAATTCTAAGGGCTGTCGGCCCTGTGGAAATCCACCGGCCGAGTCCCAAGATCCGCCCTTGCGCGTCCGTGTGCAATGCCAATGACGGCAATGGGCTCGTTCTCTGTACCGCCCCCATTTCCCGGCGTCCGTAGCGCTTTCTGCTTCCGTTGCGCCCGTACATCTCCCGATCGTTCCCGTGCAGGCGGCACGGAACCCCCTTTTTAAGTTTTCATTGCCATTCGCTTATTTGAAGCGTCTGGCTTCGTAATCACTAACACAACGGGTTCATGGCAGACGAACTGTTCAGCCAGAACACACCAGACGACGATATGGGCTCCGAAGCCCCTGAATCAACTCCAGAGGCCGAAAGCAGGCCCAAATCGTCAGACCAGCCCAAACGGCGGCGTAATGCGCGTTCATCTGGCACAGCGCGTACCCGGATTCGGAAAAGAGTCAAAGCCACTGAAGATGATCCTGCGGCATCTTCCGATGGCCCAGTGGCTTCCTCGGATGCTCCTTTGGATTCTTTTGATGGCCCTGTGGCTGATGGCTCTGTGGATCCTCCCACCGAGCGCAGCGAAACCAGGAGTTCAACCAGTGCAACCGCAGAGTATGGCACGATCGATCTGACCAAGAGCGATACTGGTCATGCAAGGCCGCCGCAAGAAGCCGACTCCAGCTCTTCGGCAGAAGGCGCGGCACTGCGTCCCAACGGTCAATCTCGTATGGAAGGGCATAGTAGGGGCCGTGGTGATCGCCGCAGCGAAAGCCGTGGCGATCGTCGTGCCAGCCGGGATCGCAGCAAGAAGGACCGCAAGCGCAACGACGGCGGAAGCCATCCCGGCGAGCCGCTGGACGGGATGCTGGAATTGATTGGCGACAAGAAGTTCGGCTTCATGCGCTCTTTCAGCTCCTCCCTTAGCAAGGGCGACAACGACCCGTTCATGCCGCCGCCGCTCATCCAGAAGCACAACCTGCGCGACGGCGTGACGCTCAAGGGTGTCATCAAGCCGGGCCGTAAGGGTGCATGGCAGGTGACACAGGTGGACGAGGTAATGGGCGTGAGCCCAGAAGAATGGGCCGAGTTCACAGAGTTTGACTCCGGCACCACCATTTACCCGGAGGAGAAACTGAACCTCGTTACCGGCCCCGACGACTACACGATGCGCGTTATCGACCTCGTCGCGCCGCTCGGTAAGGGGCAACGCGCCCTCATCGTCGCTCCGCCGCGCGCCGGCAAGACAGTCATTCTCAAGCAGATAGCCGAGGGCATTACCACCAATCACAAGGAAGTTAAACTGGTGGCATTGCTGGTAGACGAGCGGCCTGAGGAGGTTACCGACTTCAAGCGCAACACAGCCGCCATCGTATTTGCTTCATCGAACGACTTTGGTGAGGACAACCATGTTCGTGTAGCTACGCTGGCCTTCGAGTACAGCCGCAGGCTGGTTGAGATGGGCCATGATGTGGTCATCCTCCTCGACTCGCTCACACGCCTGGGCCGCACGTTCAACCTCTGGGGTGGCAACTCCGGCCGCACGATGTCCGGTGGCCTCGATGCCCGCGCCCTGGTGATGCCGCGCAAGATCTTCGGCTCCGCGCGCAACATCGAAGGCGGCGGATCGCTCACGATCATCGCTACCGCGCTCATTGAAACGGGCAGCCGCATGGACGACGTGATCTTTGAGGAGTTCAAGGGCACCGGCAACTCGGAAATCGTGCTCGACCGCGAGTTGGCCGACAAGCGTATCTACCCGGCCATCAACATCCGCAAGAGCGGAACGCGCAACGAAGAACTCATGATGTCCGACGAGGTGCTCCGTCAGCGGAACATGCTCTTCCGCGTACTCGCCGAGCGGCATCCGGTTGAGGCCATGCAGGCCCTGCTCAAGCAGGTTCAGCGCAGCCCCACCAACGAGCATCTGCTCAACGAATTGGTTCCGGAACAAACCTATTAGCTCTGATCGTGTCCCACAAAGCGGAGACAGCGTGAAAGTTGTCTCCGCTTTTCTTTTTGGGGTTAGATCGGCGGCTTTCAGGTGTCTATATGGGCATCACACGTCAGTTTGCAGATGCGCCCCACGTTCGAATCGGCCGCCGAGCCCGAGATCCAGTACGATTACGTCCCTATCAAGGACCGCGACGAGGCCGAGCGGCCGCGCGAAAAACTTCTAAAGAACGGCCCCGGGGTGCTCTCGGATGCCGAGTTGGTTGCGCTCATTTTTGGGAGTGGCACGAGGATAGGAGGGCGGAGCCTCTCGGCCGTCGAACTAGGGCAGGCCGTGTTGCGCGCGTATGGGTCGCTGGCGGAGTTGGCGCGGCGGGATGCAAAATCGTTGATGCGCACGAAAGGCATCGGGCCCGCCAAGGCAGCCCAACTGGTCGCGTCTTTCGAGATTGGGCGACGTGTGGAAGGCGCAACAGAAGAAGAGCGTATTCGGGTTAAATCCCCAGCCGATGCCGCCGCCTACTACGGCCCCAGGCTGCGCGATCTCAAGCGAGAGGTGTTCATCGTGGTTCTCCTCAACACGGCCGGCATCATAATCGGCGACTACACGATCAGTGAGGGCGGGCTCGCGGGAAGCATTGTGGAACCTCGCGCTGTGTTCGAGAAAGCCATTCTTGAGCACGCGGCATCGATCATCTGCGTCCACAACCATCCCTCCGGCAACCCGGAGCCCAGCCGCGAAGACATCGCCATCACCAAACAATTGGTAGAAGCGGGCAAGCTGATGGGGGTTCCGATAAATGATCACCTCATCATCGCGGGGCGGGGCTACACCTCGTTTGCGGATCGCGGGTTGATTTGAGTTATCGGATGCATGTATTCAGCAGGCAAGCCAACGATCATCACAAATCGAGCTTCTTGAAAACCCGCTCGGGGATTGCTTTGATCACGCCCATCACACAGCGCCAGAAGGCCGGAATGTAGACGACATCCTGCCCCTTCTTCATGGCTTTGTGGATGCGAGCGCCTACGTCGGCCGGGTCAGCGAACAGGCGATTCTTCGGTATGTCGGCCGTCATGGGTGTGTCCACAAAGCCGGGTTTTATAGTCGTTACGGAGACGCCGTGCTTCGCCATGCGGGCGCGAAGACCCTGAGCGAACAGGCTGACAGCTCCTTTGGCCGCGCCGTAGACGTAGTTGCTTGGCCGCCCGCGATCGCCGGCTACAGAGGAGATGACGGCGATGGCGCCTCGCTCCTGTTTCTCAAACAACCCCGCCAGGTGCGTCAGCAGCGCAATTACACTGGTCGCGTTCGTGGTGAAAGCATCGACGGCAGCGTCGGCGTCGGCCGCGACCTCGGTTTGATCCGGCAGCGTTCCGTAGGCCAGCAGTGCATGGTCGAGGCCATTGGGGAAAGTGCTGTGAACGGCTTCCATCAACGCCGCATGACGGTCGAAGTCGTTGGCGTCTAGGATAAACGTATCGATACTGGAAGCGCCTCGCGCCATCAGATCGTCTGCATTGGCTTGCAATTTCGCTTCGTTCCGAGCTACGAGGAGCAGACGCGCGCCCTCCACGGCAAACCGGCGAGAGGCTTCATGGGCAATGGCGCTCGTCGCGCCGATGATCAGAACCGTACTCATACCGTTCTCATGAGGTGACGCGTCGCCAGAAGGAGGAGGAGAAAGCGGGATCGATGTGGGTTGAGAACTCTTCCCATCGTGGGAAATACGCGCGGAAGCTCTCGCCCGACATGCAGGCATCTTTGGCTGGGTACACGGCTCCGACGGCCTCACGGACGATGGCGTCCAGGCTGTGGAAGAAGCGGATGGTTCTCTCGCCCTTGTTCGCAAAATCGAGGGCCAGTGTAATACCGGGGCGCGGGAACGACATCATTCCAGGCGATGGGATATCGCCGAACGTTTTGATTACGGCGAGGAACGATCCTGCGCCGCTTCCTGCAATTCGACTGAGGAGTTCGCGGACCGTAGCATTCGAGTCATCGAACGGAACGACGCACTGGTACTGCAAGAGGCCGCGCTTTCCATAGCCCCGATTCCAGTCGCGGATCGCGTCAAGGGGGTAGAAATAAGGGTCGTAGTGGATTCGTGTCCGCTTCACGCGGGCAATCTGCTTGCGGAAATAGGCGGTATTGAAAGCGCGGATAGAGAAGGGGTTGAGCAGCCATCCGGGCGCATCAAACGGAGCCGAAAGACGCGCCTTTCGGGTAGGCAGCGTAGATGGGAGAGAGGTGCCGGGCCCCGCTGGCGCGTGATCGCCTTGCATAAGAAGCCCTCGGCCTTCGGCGCGCAGTCCGTCGATCCACGCGACCACATACGGGCTCTCCTCGTTGGCCGCCTCGGACAAGCTCAGAAACTCATCCAGTGAGCGAAAGCGCGTCGTCGTCATGTCGATCTGGTCGCTTTCGATGGGTCTCAGTTGGAACTCCACCCACGTGATGAAGCCAGTTAGTCCCAGGCCTGCAATAGTGGCCCCGAACAACTCAGTGTTACGATCCGGCGAGCAGATCAGCCGTTCGCCCGACGAGCGTACGAGTTCAAACTGCGTGACGTGACGGCCGAACGTGCCCGCCACATGGTGGTTTTTCCCGTGGATGTCGTTGGCCACGGCTCCACCGAGCGAAATGAACTTCGTACCCGGCGAAACAGGTAAAAACCATCCGTGCGGGACCGTTTGGACAAGTACGTCCGCAAGCGTAGTACCGCCCTCGGCCCTCAACAAACCGGTATCTGGGTCGAAGTTGATGAAGCGGTCAAGCGCGGATGTGCTGAGAAGCGTACCCCCGTTGTTGAGACAGACGTCGCCGTAGGAGCGGCCTTGCCCGTAAGCCAATACAGTCGATTTGCCGCCGGCAAACTCCGGCAAACTCGACCGATCCTGGATCCCAACGATGCGCGTGGGCTCGGATTTCGGATAGCGCCCCCACGATTGGAAGGCGCGCTGACTGGCGGCCGTTGGCTTCCCCATAAGAGGCTGTTGAATTACGTGCTCTGTCGCCGAGACGAGTGCATCTCGGCTGAGATCAAGGCGCGAGATCGCGGTCGAATCGGTGATTCGGCGAGCATCTCGCAACGAAGAGATCGGCCGAGAGGCGCCGTCGCAGGCAGGATGACGTATTTCAACAGCCTCATAACTAGAGCGACGCCGCCAGGACGATGCCCGCGGCAAGTGCGCCGACGCTCCAACTTATCGGATCGCGTACGGTAAAGAGCAACGGATCGTCGGGCATCGCACGCCGATGCGCCGCCAGCCACATGTGCATCGTCCAATAGAGGAGGAGGGGTGTGACCAACCACAACCGAACGGGGTGCTGATAAAGAGCGGTCACTTCTGGGCTGGTGATGTACAGAGAAAGCACGAGCACGGCCATGAAGCCTGTCGCTGGGCCGAGGCCGCGGAGCATCGCCACGTCCTCTACGGTGTATCCACGTCCTTTCGAGTCGGTCGCCTTCGTCTCTTGCATGAGCCGCAACTCTGCGTACCGCTTGAGAATTGCAAGGCTCAGGAAAAAGAAGAGGGAAAAGGCGAGTAGCCACTCGCTCAATTCTACCCGCGTTGCAGCCGCTCCAGCCAGGACACGCAGCGCGTACAATCCCCCGAGGATCACCACGTCGAGCGCGGTCCATCTTTTCAACCCGAACGAATACGCCAGCGTTACAACCAGGTACACCGCCAACACCATTGCGAAGGGCATCGGGAGCGCAACCAGTGAAATTGCGAAAGCGCCCGCAATCAATAACGGCGAGAGCACGTATCCGAAAGCAGGCGAGAGCGCGCCTGACGCAAAGGGCCGCGTTCGCTTTGTGGGGTGTTGGCGGTCGTACTCGCGATCCACCAGATCGTTGACGATGTACGTGCCGCTGGCAAGCAAGCTGAACGCGACGAAGGCAATGAATGCGTCCAGCAGCAAACTGGCTTCCGAGACCTGATGTGCCATCAGCAATGGCAAGAACACGAGGACGTTCTTGACCCACTGATGGGGGCGGAGTGCCCTGACAATCGTTCTGAGGCGCAAGCCATCGGAGGAAACGGACGTTGCGCTCATCGTTCGTGGAGAGCCTGTGCTCATGCCTTGGCCCAATTAGCGTGAGGGGAATAATACCTCTGAGAACGGCGCGTGCGGACTTGAAGTGGAAGTCGCAGAGTGGAGTTCTCTCGAAGGGGGTTCGCACCGGTGAGGTCTTTATCAGGCCCCTTGTGCTGTTGGAGAGCAAGCCTAATACCTGTTCGGCCCAGAAAATCTCTGTCGGGATGATTCCTGGGCCGCCCAAGGGCACGATCACGATAATCTCAAGCGAAGCAGCAAGAGCCCTTACGCCGGTTTCGCTTTATCTCTGAATCGGGTTACGATGGCGGAAACTCCCAAAAAGGCCAACAAAATCAACAGCGGCTCGATGGGAACGGTGAATCGATGGCTCGAGAAGAATATCGTGTGCACGAGAGTAACCGCAAATAGTGGCGCTGCAACAACCCACACAGCCCTATTCCCTCTGTTGCGGAAAATCCCTACGAGGGCGAGCAGCAGAAGTGGAAACCTGAGGCCCAACAAGAGCGCCGAGCCCAAGCTCCTTCGTAAGTCGCCGCTGCCCATAGGGGCCATGGGCCCCCATAAGGTCCATAATGAGGATAGTCGTTGAATCACAAATTCATCTGGATGATCACGTGCAAACGCCACGTACGTGCGCACGGGGTGAGCACGCTCCTGTTCAGGATAATCGTTGGGCGCAGGCCAATCAATTCCAACGTGGCTACGGTTGTGGATGGAGATCAAGAAATTGACCCCAAGGTTGTTGCTTGGCCGTAGAACTCCGCCAACAAGAAGCAGTCCGTAGAGCGAAGCTGGAATGAGGATACCTATCACAAAGCGAGACAGAGATATTTTCGGCTCTCGGAAAGCCAGCGATATTATTACCAAAATGGGCAGCAGGAGTGAATACGTAGATCGAAAAGGGTTACCACATAAAATGCAGCGACAGAGAGAAGGCGCCGAGGCACAAGAAACAACAGCATACCGATCACTAGCAGAAAGCCCGTAATGGATTCGGTCAGGAGATAGCGTACTGCGTTAATCTGGTTAGGGTAGAGCGCAACCCCAAGAGCAGCAAACACACCAATTCGTTCACCTGCGATTCGGCGACCCAGCACGGCGATAACGCCTACAGTGGCGGTAGAGGCAAGCACGTTCACAATTTGAAGTGCAGGTATGAGCAACGCCTCGCCAAGAACAGCTCGCATACCCGCGATAAATAGCGGATAGCCATTTGGCAAATAGGCTCTTGGCGTACCGGCAAGAATGTTGGTCGCCATGTCCAGATAGGCCCGAGTGTCTCCACTCGCCCACGGGAGATCGAGCGAAAACGTAACGACAGCCCGACATGCGAACGCGATGGTAAGCACGATTCCGAGCAGCTTAATAAAGCGCTCGTGGGGAAAACGTATGACTGGAAAAAGGCGTACGCAAGATCACACGACTGCTCTCAATTGAGACTAAGAAAGGTACGCTTCGGGTGTTCTAGCTGACCTTCAAATAGCAGTAGGGCGAAGGCATCGAGGTATTAGTCGCTTCTGTTAGAAGTGGTCTGGAGATTTTAATGCACAGACAGTGAGGACGCGCGTAGCACCAGTTAGCATCTGAATGCGAATAGGTCTGTCGGCATCAGTTCCCGATAGGGTTTCGGGACAGGGCGTGTTCAACGTAACGAGCGGAGGAGACTTTCGGGAGGCGCCAAAGATACGGGCTGATCTCCTCAGTCCCGATCCGTTTTCGCGGGGTGTTTGCGGTTCAGCAGGCGTTGGTTTGGTTGTTTTGCACCGTTCGACGTAAGCATCCATCGATCATGGCAGACCTCTTCGAAACGATCATTTCGCTTTCCAAGCGCCGCGGGTTCATTTTTCAGTCCTCCGAGATATACGGAGGGCTAGCCGCTGCGTACGACTATGGACCACTTGGCGTAGAACTGAAGCGGAAGGTCAGCGACCGGTGGTGGAAGGCGATGGTATACGGCCACGACAACATTGAGGGGGTGGATGCCTCCATCTTCATGCACCCGATGGTTTGGAAGGCCTCAGGCCACGTGGATGCCTTCAACGATCCAATGATTGACGACCGGGTCTCGAAGAAGCGGTACCGTGCCGATCAACTCATTGAGGGGCACATTGCTCGCCTCGAAAAGAAGGGGGAGGATGATGCGGCGGCAAGGGTCCATGCCGCGCTGGTAGAGGCGCTGAACGCCGACGAAGCACCAAAGGCGCTCTACGATCTGATCGTGGCGGAGGAGATCAGGAGCCCGGACTCCGGCGCGTTCGACTGGACGGAAGTGCGCCAGTTCAACCTGATGTTCGAGACGCAGATCGGCGCTCTGGCCGACGGCGAGAACACGATTTATCTGCGTCCCGAGACCGCGCAGGGCATCTTTGTCAACTTCCACAACGTGCGCGAGACGGGCCGCCTGCAGGTGCCCTTTGGGATTGCCCAGATCGGCAAGGCGTTTCGTAACGAGATCGTCGCTCGGCAGTTCATCTTCCGGATGCGCGAGTTCGAGCAGATGGAGATGCAGTACTTCGTCAAGCCAGGCGAGCAGATGGAGGCGTACGAGGCCTGGAGCCAGAAGCGGCTCGACTGGCACGTTGCCAACGGCATCCGTCCGTCAAAGCTGCGCTGGCATCAGCATGAGAAGCTCGCACACTATGCAGATGCGGCCCAGGATATCCAGTTCGAGTTTCCCTTCGGCTGGAACGAAATTGAAGGCATTCACTCCCGAACCGATTTCGACCTGAGCGCCCACCAGGAGTACGCCGGGAAGAAGATGGAGTACTTCGACCCGCAGACGCAGGAGCGGTACATCCCGTACGTCGTCGAGACTTCAGCTGGCCTGGACCGCACCATCCTGATGCTACTCTGCCACGCGTATCGCGAGGAGGAAGTGGGCGGCGACAAGCGAACTGTGCTAAAATTCAACCCCGAACTGGCGCCCTACACAGTGGCCATTTTCCCGCTCGTCAAAAAGGAAGGGATGCCCGAGAAGGCCCACGCCATCGAGGCCGACTTGCGCGGACAATTCAACGTCTACTACGACGAGAAGGGCGCCGTGGGGCGCCGGTATCGCCGCCAGGACGAGATCGGCACGCCGTTCTGCATCACGGTGGATGGGCAGACGATGGAGGACGACACCGTCACCATCCGCGATCGCGACACGATGGCGCAGGACCGGATTCCGGCCGAGAACATCCAACATTATATTGCTGATCGCATCGAACAATGGACGCCTGAGGCCTGATCCGGAAACGCTTTTCATCGGCACGTTTGTTCGTTTCCCACTTATTCTGGACGATTAACGGTTCACGGCATGTCACTTGCAAACCGACAGGCATCCGACAACCATCAGCCTCCCCCCCACCATCATGTTTGCCTCAAGATCTTTCTCACGAGGTTTCGTTGCGGTCTGCGCCCTAGGTCTCGTTCTCACCGCGTGCGACTCGTCCACCCCGGACTCGATCACGGATGCGCCGCCGGCACTCATTTCTTCGAGTGTATTTGAATTAGACGATGAGTCGTTCACCAGTACATCGGCCCAGCCAGGACAGAGCACGAGTTCAGCCAATGGCACTCACCATACAAGGGCCTATGGAACCGTCTTCCTCGTCAATCTGGCTATTTGCATCCACCTTATAGTTCCCGCAGCAGCAACCGTGGCTGCTGGGCAGGACACAGCGCACATGGAGAACGGCACCTGGATCTGGGAGAACACATTAACCGTTTAGAACAGCGTCGTCGATGTCCGGCTTGAGGATAGGCCGAGTGGCTCCGAGGTAGACTGGGAGATGTACATCACGTCCAGCAACTACGGTGGCCAGGCGTATGACAACTTCGTCCTCTATACGGCTACCACCCAAATCGGTGGCCTGGTGGGCGATTGGAGCCTGTACTACAACATTCAAGGCCAGGACCGGACGCGCGTACTGGACGCCCACTACGAGCAGACGGGCGCCCAGCACGAGCTGACGTTCAGCGTTCCGGATACCAACCCGAACCAGGATGCGCACGGCGCTTCGGTCTATTACATGGCTGAGAACAGCGACCGCGTGGTCGATTATCAGGAATCCACGCCGGGTCAGAACCACTACATCGAATGGGACGCCGTTACAAAGGCCGGTTCCATCACGGCTTGGAATTACAACAACGGAGAACGGGCTTGTTGGGACAGCAACCTAGACAACACGCACTGCGTGCCGACGATCTAGACACATCACGCCAAAGAATTAGCCCCGCATGGATGCGTCTGTGCGGGGCTTTTTATTCGGGGTTGTCGGACCCCGCCGAATGGCGGGGTCACTACTGACGTTGGTGAAGGGCAGAAATCAGCGAATCCACCAGCCCGTCGAATGAGCCATTGCTCATGATCAAGACGAGATCGTTCGGCATGAGTTGGGCGAGGATGGCCGGCAGGATGGCCTCCGCCCCCTCGTGAGCCTTCGCAGGCGTTCCGCGTCCGCGAATCGTTTCTGCGACGATGTGAGGATCAAGAAAATCGGTCGGGTCGTCATTGTGACGTAGGGGCGGAGCGGAGAGGAAGACCAGATCGGCGTCGTCGAAGGCCTCGCCGTACGGCCTCTCAAACAGTTTGCGGCGGCTGGAATTGGAGCGCGGCTCGAACACGGCGATGACCCTGCGGCCCGGCCAGCACTCACGGACGGCCTGGATGGTACCCGCCACAGCGGTCGGATGATGAGCGAAATCATCGACCACGAGCACGCCGCCAAATTCACCGCGTATTTCCTGTCGGCGTTTCATCCCCTTGAACGAAGCAATCCCGCGAGCGAGTTCACCCGGCGGAATGCCTTCGTGAAGCGCCACCGCTATGACGGCCAGCGCGTTGAAACGGTTGTGGGCGCCGCCCATCGGGAGGATGACCTCGAACGGCTCGTAGCCATCCACGACGACTTCAAACCGTTGCCCGCCTTCCTCGATCCGGGCGCTGCTTGCCGACACATCGTTATCTGCATCGTGGCCAACAAAGACGACGTTGGCGGATGTTTCGCCCGCAAGCGAGCGCACGCCGGCGTCATCGCCATTCAGGACGAGCAATCCATCTTCCGGAATCATCCGAACGAACGCCTGGAACGCCTCCTGATAGTCCTCCCAGTCGTCGTAGATGTCGGCGTGGTCGAACTCCATCGACGTGACGACGGCGACCTGCGGCTGGTAGAGGTGCATCTTCGGCCGCTTATCGAAGTACGCGGAGTCATATTCGTCGCCTTCGATGATGAAATACGAGCCGCTGCCTACCGCGCTCGTGGCTTCATCGCCCGCCATCACTCCGCCGACGAGGAAGCCCGGATCGAGCCCGGTCTCCCTGAAAATATGTATGGCAAGGCCCGTCGTAGTGGTTTTGCCGTGGGTTCCGGCGATCACAACCGGCCGGCGGTCCTTCAAAAAGTAGTGGGCGAGGGCTTCGGGGAAAGAAGCCTGTACGAGCCGATGCTCTCTTGCATGCGTGGCCTCCGCGTGTGTCGGCGTACAGGCGTTGCCAACGATGACCAGATCAGGGGCCGGGTCGAGGTGCGCCGCATCGTAGCCTTCGTCAATCGGGATGCCGAGGCCTTCTAGACGCGTTCTCATGGGCGGGTAAGCCGCGGCATCCGAGCCGCGTACGGTGTTACCGGCCTGCGCAAAAAGCTCCGCCAGCGCGCCCATGCCCTTCCCGCAAATCCCAATCAGGTAGACGCTTCGAACGTCACTTGCATCGGGCAAAGCTGGACGGTCGAAGATCCGCAGGTGGGCGTCGGGAAAGTCTTCGAGGCGGCGCATGGAACTGCCTGGGAGAATGCCAGGAAGCTACGCCGCGATATTGGGCATGGCTCCGTCGCCTTTCAATCAGGAATCACGCGGTCTGACGGGCTCAACGGGCGCGCCGTTACCCTCCCCATCGGCACCCACGGTGACCGGTACAAGTTGCCCAATTTCCATAGGGCCGTCTCCTGTCACATCCGAACCAGAACCACGCAGGCTTGAGAGCCGAATAGCCAGCGAGTCGAAGGCGGAGTACATGACCGGCACGATAACGAGCGTCAGGAACGTAGCGAAGGTCAGGCCGGATATGATAGCCGTACCCATTGGGACCCAGAACTGTGTGTTCTCGGAGCCGAATTGGAAATTAGGATTCAGGTCGGTGACCATCCCCACAAAATCGATGTTGATGCCGAACGTGAGAGGAATCAGCCCGATAACCGTCGTCAATGCAGTTAGAACCACCGGACGGAGACGTGTGGCGCCACCGTTAATGATGGCGTCGTGCTTGTCCTCTCCTCGAGCGCGGCGCTTTTCGATGTAGTCCACCAGCACAATCGCGTTGTTCACAACGATGCCCGCGAGTGAGATAACGCCGATGAATGTCATCAAGCCGAATGGCGTGCGTGTGAGGATGAGCCCGAGCATCACGCCGATCAGACTCAACCCGACCGCTACCATGATGATGAACGGATTCTTGACCGAGTTGAACTGAGCAATGAGGATCATGGTGATCAGCGTGACACCGATCATTAGTGCAGTGAAGAGAAAACTGAAACTTTCGTCCATGTCCTCGCTCTCGCCGGTGTAGGATACCGTGTATCCTAGAGGCACCGAGGCTAGGTAATCGGCGAGGTGCGCCTGAACTTGCATAAGCACGGCGTTTCCGTTGGCGCCGGGCGCTACGTCGGCCTGCACGGTCACGACGCGCTCCTGATCGAGGCGTGTCACCGATCCTAGGCCGCTGCCTACTTCTATGTGCGCTACCGCGGTGAGCGGTATCTGGATGCCGTCCTCGAGAATGGTCAGGCTTTCGAGCGACTCCAGGTTAGCGCGGTCGGCTTCTTCGAGGCGCACGGTGATGTCATACTCGTCCTTCCCATCACGCCAGGTGCTTGCTACAATGCCGTTCACCGCACTACGAACCGTGGAAGCGATCTGTTGGGTGGAGAGGCCAAACTGCCCTGCGCGCTCGCGATCAACAACCACCTGGAACTCCGGCCTTCCCGAGTTCAGGTTGTCGCGGATATCCACGAGATCGGGGATGATTCCGGTTTCTGCGGCATCCTCGAGCCGGGATCTAATGCCCTGCGAGATTTCAACGATCTGGTCGAAGTCCTCGCCGGAAATTTCAATGTTCACCGGAGCGCCGGTTGGTGGTCCACCCTCGTCCTGAATCACCTGAATATCAATACCGGGAATGCCCTGAATCTCATTGCGGACCTTGCGCATCGTTTCGCTGGAGGGCTCGGCGCGAGCGCCATAGTCTACCATGTTGAGCGTAACCATGCTGCGCTCCGGGCTGGCCGAACCGCCTCCGAACATCAGGTCTCCACCCACACCAACGCCGGTCTGCAAGTTCTTGGTGTTGGCGTCGGCGGCCTCGTCGGTTGCCAACAAGTTCGATACGCGCCGAAAAACGTCGGCCGCCACGCGGTTCGATTCCTCGATGTTCGTCCCCAGCGGCGCCTCGGCGGTGATCTGAATCAGACTCGGATCCGTCTGCGGGAAGAATTCCACGCCGGTGGGCGCCGCCGCAAAGAGCATGAAAATGCCGAAGAGGGCGCCAAGCGTTCCAGTGAGCAGCCGGGCACGGTTATCCGTCAGGATGAAGTAGCTGCGCTCGCCCGCAAGCATGTAGCCCAGGAAGCCCGCGAGGATGATGACGCCCGGAAACAACAGCATAGGTACAACTTCGGCCATCGCAATCACCTTTCCTCCGACTCTGAGAAGGAGGAGCAAGCCCACGATGCCGGCCAGGAAAATTAGCCCTGCCTTAATTGTAGCAACTCGGCCCAGGAACGCCGACTCAAGTGTGTGCCCGATAATGCTGACGATACCGACCAGCAACGGCACACCAC
>JADFQN010000023.1 GCA_022561755.1 Bacteroidota bacterium | reverse complement strand
CTGTCTGACTAAGGGGATTGTAGCGAGGCGAGTGAGGAATCGAGTACATTTTTTCGATCTTTTGAGGCGCATAGTGGGGCTACGTAACGAAAAAGATCGGAGAACTGGGCCGATTTATCGCCGCCGCAGTAGATCCGGCCTTAGTCAGACAGGCTCCTACGAGGCTGTTGAAATAAGTCATGCGGCCTACGACAGAGCACGAAATTCAACAGACTGGTAGGGAATTGTGAGTCTGAAGTACCAAGTTCCAAGTGTCAAATCACAATGGGTGCTTCATGAGAACGCTTGGAATTTGATACTTGGAATCTGGTACTTGGGAGGCTGTTGAACTACATCATCTGATCCGGCGACAAGCCTGCCCCGTCCCGAAGGCTTGCGGGATTGCGGGGAGCACGTTTTTCAACAGCCTCCTAGCAAACGATGGTTGCTCCTTCGGTGGCGAGCACCGTATTGGGGAAGACCGCCTGTGCCGCGCTTAGGATTTCGGAGAGTTGTTCATCGTTGTGGGCGGGGTCGTGGTGGAAGAGAGCCAGACGCTTCACCTTTGCCTCGGCGGCCAGCTGTGCGGCGCGTTCCCAGGTGGAGTGTCCCCATCCTACGCAGTGTGCGTACTCTTCTGGTGTGTACTGCGCGTCGCAGATGAGCAGGTCGGCGCCGGATGCCACCACGCCCAACAATAAATCGAGGCGCTCGTTACCGTGCTCGTAATCAGTGCAGTACACCACCGAGGCTCCACCGGCTTCCAGCTTGTACCCGAAAACAAATTGGGTGTGATGGACAGGGAAGGGGGTAACGGTGAGGCCGCCAACCGTAACCGACACGTTTTCCTGAAGGATTATCTGCCTTGTTTCCGCCGCAAGTTCGTTGAAAGAAAATGGGAAAAACGGAACGCGCATTTGCTCGGTCAGCAGATCCATCGGTTCTCCCTCCGTATCCGAACCGTAGAATGTGACACGGTTTTCCTCTTCGAACAAAGGAGCGAAGAATGGGACAGCCTGGATATGATCCCAATGGAAGTGGGAAAGGAAAACATGGAGGTCAAGCGGGCCGCCCCCTGCTTCCTTAACGAGCATTCGGCCGAGTTCGCGGGCGCCGGTCCCGAGGTCCAGGATGCAGGTAGAGCCATCTGAGAGGCGTACTTCCACGCACGCCGTGTTTCCGCCGATACCAAGGTGTGTGGCCTTCGGCGTGGAGATGGAGCCGCGGACGCCCCAGAAGCGGACGTGCATCTGCTCCGGATTTGCTTCTGTTATGGGGGAAAAGTCGCGTATGAGCGTGCCTACAGGCGGAAGCGGCGGAGCGTGACAGCCGTCTCAACGATAATCACTTTCGCCACGGCCACGGTGGGAACGGCGAGCGCCATCCCCAATACCCCGGCCAAGCGCCCGCCCAGCAGGATGGCCAGCAGAACCGTAACGGGGTGTAGGGACACGTTACGTGCCGTTATCCACGGCTGGAGCACCACATTCTCTAGTGTCTGCACCACCGCGAACACAATCACGATGCCGAGAACCTGCCCCATCCCGCCCGTCGAGAGAATGGAAACGGCCAACGTCAACCCTGCCGAGACGATGAACCCAACGTACGGGATGAAATTCGCCACTCCTGTAAACAACCCGAGCATCAGGTAATAGTCCACGCCCAGGAGCCCGAGCCCGATAATCGTTGCCAGCCCGACCAGTACGGCCACGAGCGACTGCCCTCGGAGGTAGCCACCCAAGTGCTCATCGATTTTGTAGAGAACGCCCATCGTGAACTCGAAGTAACGGTTTGGGACGAGCGAGACCAGCTTTTTCATGATCCCCGAGCCGTCTCGCAGGAGGAAGAACAGCACGAACGGGATCACGATGAGATTGCCGATGACGGACAGGGCGTCGCCAGCGTACACTAGAAGGTGGCCCTCCTGGGCCTCCAGGGTTTCGCGGACTGACTCGGACAATCCTAGCGTGCCGGGCTCGATAAGGGGGAGGTGTGCAGCAATATCGGCCTCCAGCCGGTCCAGTAGCGCGTACAGGCGCCCATTCCCCAAGCCCTCCTGCCACTCAGCCGCTTGTTCGGCAAGAAGGGGAATCAACAACCAGCCGAGCACACCCAGGATCAACGACAAGCCAAAGAAAACGATAGACGCCGCAAGGGTGCGGCCCACACCGCGCCGCTCCAGGTTGTTGACCAGCGGAAACAAGAGATATGCGAGGATGGCCGCAACGAGGACGAGCAGCACGAGGTCGCGGCCGTATGCCAGCAACATCCCTACGGCAACAAGCACCGCAAGCCATAGCACGGCTTTAAGCCAGGTGATCCGCGTCGTCATCGGAGATAGGGCGATCCGGCGTGGCGGCGTTCTCTCGGCTCGGCTCAGCAGCGCCCGTCTTGAGGCGCTCGTAGTCCTTGCGCATGGTCTCCAACTCGTCGCTCACCTCTACGAGGCGGATGCCGACGAGGCGGGACAACGAGAGTAGAATCTTGACGCCGAGGCGCGGATTTCGGTCGAGTAGACCCAGAAGGTCGGGTTGAAAAAGGCTGAGCAGCAGGCAATCCGACTTGGCGCGGGCGGTGGCCGAGCGGATGACTTCATTGAGCAGAGCGATTTCTCCAAAGAAATCGCCGTCGTTGAGCTCGACTAATTCCCGGCCCGACGGCTCGCTCTGAATCGATACCACGCCCTTCGCGATGATATACATCCCAAGACCGGGCTCGCCTTGGGTAAAGATCGACTCGCCCGCAACGTATTCGCGGCGATGGAGGACGCGTTGAAGTATAGCGATGTCGCGCCGACCGAGGTCGTCGAACAGCGGAATGTTGCGGAGTACATCCTCTTCTCCGTCCTCACTCCTACGCAGCACGTTTCTCCAGAGGCTGTGCACAGACACGGATCTTGAGAGCCACAAGGCCAGAATTCCCAACATGCGGGACTATTTCTAAGGTACGGTGCAGCGCCCTAGGAGCCTGTCGGATTTAGGATGATCCTACTGCGGCGGCGGTTAATCGGCCCATTTCCCCGATCTTTTTCGTTACATAGTCCCACTATGCGCCTCAAAGGATCGAAAAAATGGTCTCGATTCCCCACTCGCCTCGTTACGAACCCCTAGTCCGACAGACTCCTATTGTGCATGAATGAGAGGCAGACAAGGCGATCTCCTGCATCAGCATTGTTTCTGTGTTGACCGGCCGGGCGCCTTGCCGTACCCTTGTCATCCCGCCACATTTCGCCGTTTCCTAGCTATGACTTTCCACCATGTTTCCGTGGCCCTGATTCTCATTGCGGGCACCGGCTTTGTTCTCGCATCCTGCGACACGAATGCGGACTCCTCTCGGCCCACCGAAGTTACGTTTGAAGGAGTCACGTATGCAGTCATCGGTCAGGCCGAACTGGATGTGTCAGACGATGGCCTCGAGGTGGGCAATATCGGTTCGTCCGGCAACGACGGCGTGCGCGTCACGCCGGACATGCCGATTGAGGTGGCGGACATTCGCACGATGCCTGTCCATATTCCGGACAACGGACGCTGGGGGATGCAGGTGTTCGGCGAAACGTCCAGCGGCCGGACGGCGCTGGCAACGGTCTTTAACGAAGCCGTCAGTGCGAAGGAGCATGACATTTTGTTCGATTTCGCTCCGGAAATGAACGTTTCGCTGATGATAATAGAGTACTACTTGGGCGGGCTTCTTCAACATTCGGCGGAAGTTCCTCTGGATGGCGCTGGAAACCGCTCGTCGCGCGCTGCTGTAGCCGGACGCGGCTCAGGTGGGCCCACGTCGGTACATGTAATCTGCATTAATGGAGAGCTTATCGTGGCTACAGACTACGACGGTGACGCCCCATTTACGGGCTGTGCTGGCGAGTTGCTGACCAACGTGCCCGGATCTAAGGAGCCAGTTTGCGCCGACTTTATTCGCGCGCGCCCGATTACAGAAATGGCGTTTCCCGAGGCTACAAGCGTGGAGATCACCGCGCGCACGTTACCGCAGTTCACGATTACGGACGGGTCGATAGAGCACCCGTAGGCCCAGTTTTCAAACTTTAGGAGCGGGAGGTTGAGGCCAAGGG
Organism: Bacteroidota bacterium; assembly: GCA_022561755.1. Lineage (GTDB taxonomy): Bacteria > Bacteroidota > Rhodothermia > Rhodothermales > Rubricoccaceae > JAHEJB01. Next base: position 24,751 of record JADFQN010000023.1, on the reverse strand, counting down.
GCCATCGCCTATTCTAAATCGGAAGCTCGACGATAAAAGTCGCTCCTTCGCCTTCGGAGCTTTCCAGGCTCATCGCGCCGCCGTGGCCCTGGGTAACAATCTCGTAGGACAGCGAGAGGCCGAGACCTGTGCCTTCGCCGGACGGCTTCGTTGTAAAAAACGGCTCGAAGATCTTCCGGCGGATGTTCTCAGGAACGCCCGAGCCGTTGTCGGTAATACGGATCTCGACGGCGCGCGCGCCTCGTTTCGTGGACACGGAAACCGTTGGCCGGAAGCCCTCTCCACGTTTCTTCGACTCCTCCTGGACGGCGTAAAACGCATTGCCTAACAGGTTGATGATTACGCGCCCAATATCCTGTGGGATTAGTTCGACCTCCCCCACCTCCGGATCGAAGTCCAGCTTCATCTCGACGTCGAACTCGATGTCCCTTGCGCGTTGCCCGTGGAAAGCCAGGTTGGTGTACTCTTCGACAAATTCGTTGATGTTCACAGCCGAAGCCTCGCCGGCGCCGCCGCGCGAGTGCTGAAGCATGGCGTGGACGATCTTGTCGGCGCGTTGCCCATGGTCGTGGATGCGCCGGGCGTTCTCCTTTAGATCCTCGATCAAGTTGCTCACCTCGGGGAGCACCTCGCCAACCGGGCGCGATGGGTCCGCGCTCAACTCCTCGTTGAGTTCGTCAGCCAGATCCACACTCAGCTCCGCGAAGTTGGTGACGAAGTTGAGCGGGTTCTTGATCTCATGGGCAATCCCGGCCGTGAGCTGCCCCAACGATGCCAGTTTTTCCGCCTGGATGAGCTGGGTTTGGGTGGTTTTGAGATGCTGATGGCTTTCCTCAAGCGCGGTGTAGGCTTTCTCCAGTTCGTGTGCCTGTTCGAGCTCGGCTGCCTTCCGCTCGTTCTCCACCTTGAGCACCCTGGCCTCGGCCTCCGCCATCTCCGCGCGCAGCTCGGCCTCACGGTGCTCGGCACGCACTCGTTCCTGTCTAAGAAGCCGTTCGCGCTGAAACCGATCGGCTACGACAACGAGGCCCACGAATAGCAGGGTGTACAGCAAGTAGGCCCAGATGGTGCGCCACCACGGCGGCGCAACATGAATGCGGACGGCCAGCGGCTCTTCGCTCCAGACGCCGTCGGCGCTGGCCGCCTTTACGCGAAGGGTATACCGGCCGGGGTCGAGGCCGGTGTAAACGGCCCGCCGATCCAGCCCCAGGTCTCGCCACTCGTCCTCAAATCCATCCAACATGACTGCGTACCGGTTCCGATCCGGGTCGCTGAAATGAAGCGCTGCAAACTCGAAGGTGACCACCATGTGGTCGTGGTCGAGGTAGATGGCATCGGCTACAGGTGCAGCTTCCCTCAAAGGAGCATCCTCGCCATGCACGACTTTCTCTTCCAGAATCCGAACGCTGGTGAGGGCCACCTGAGGAGGGTAGGGGTTGGATGTGCGTATTTGCGAGGGATCAAACGCGATGAGCCCGTCGGCTCCTCCGAAGAAGAGGGAGCCGCTCGGCGAGCTAAAGGCGGCGTCCGTCAGAGAGCGCAGCCCCGGAGTTCGCTCGCTGTCGAACACACGAAAGGTCTCCGTTACCGGATCGAAACGTGCCAGGCCCCGGCTCGTGCTCAGCCACATAAAGCCCGACCCGTCTTCCACGATGGCGCGCACGGCGTTGCCGGGCAAGTCACTGTTGGTTTCGGTGTAGGCCTTGAAACCCTCGCCGGGGTTGTTTGGGATGAATTTGTTTAGTCCGCCTGCCTCGGTTCCAATCCACAATTCCCCATTGGCACGTGCGTGCAAAGCCATGATGGAACTGTCTGAGATGCTGGTCGAGTCCGACGGGTCGTTGCGGAAATGATCAAACACGCCGCCATTGTCCTCGTCGACCAACCGATCAAGGCCGCCGGCCGTACCGATCCAGATTATGCCGTCTGATGATTCTTCCACGAACTGCACGGTCTGATGGCTCAGGCTGGACGGCCGCTCAGGATCGTGTGAGATCTCCTCAGAAGCGCCCGTTGCCGGGTTGTAGAGGACCAATCCGAAGTCAAGGCTACCCACCCACAGCTGTCCTGTGCTGTCCTCATGGATGGCAGATACAACATGACCGTTAAGTAGGACAGACCGAAACGAACCCCGCACTCGGTTGAACTCCAGCAAGCCCTCTTGCGTCCCCACCCAGAATTGGCCGGCTCGGCTTTCATATATGGTCGTGATAAACTGTTGGCCTCCGCCGAGCGCCTCGGGTGGCATGAATCGCTCAAACGTTCCATTCGCGTCGATCAACCGATTGAGCCCTTCGTCGGTCCCGACCCATAATGTGCTATCGGATGTCTGGGTGACCGAGAGTACGGTGTTGCTGCTCAGGCTCTGCTCACGGCCGCTCTCATGCGTGTACATCCGGAAGGCGCTGCGAGCGCGGTCGAACCAGTTGAGGCCGCCATACGTGCCGACCCAAAGCACACCCTGGCGGTCGCTCATAATCGTCCGGACGAAGTTGTGGCTTAGGGCATCGGAGCGATTTTCATTGGGTTGGTAGCTGTACTGCCGGTTGTCGGCGTCCAGTTTGTGCAGTCCTCCTCCCGCCGTACCTATCCAGAGGCTGCCGTCCGTGTCTTCGTACAGCGACGTAATAACCGTGGCACCGATACCGCCTTCCAGTTCAATGGGCTCAAATACCGCCGAAACCGGATCGAAGCTCCTGACGCCCCCCCCGAAAGTGCCTATCCAGAGACCTCCGCGTTCTCTGGGTGCAATGGCCGAGACGAAATTCCCCGGCGGGTCGTCCACAACCTGAAAGGATGTGAAGCTCTCAAACTCGCCGTCGAAGCGGTTGAGGCCTCCTCCATCCGTACCTACCCAGAGAGTTCCATTCTTATCGATATAGAGGGCAAGCACGCGGTCATGGCTCAACGACGACGCATTTCCTTCGGCATGTTGGTACGTGGTGAAGGCGCCCGTGTCTTCGTCGAGGCGGCAGAGGCCGTCATCGGTACCTATCCAGATTGTGCCGTCATCCGCTTGTACCAGTGCCAACACATCATCGTTGGGGAGACTATCGGGATCGTCAGGGTTGTGGCGAAAGTGCGTGAACGTCTCCGTTGCCGGATCGAACCGGTTCAGGCCACCATCCGACGTACCCACCCAGATGTACCCGTCGAGGTCTTCCAGGAGCGAGATAACACCATTGGTAGAAATGGTGGTGGTGTCATCCGCAGCATTCCGGAATTCCGTCACCGTATATCCGTCGAATCGGTCGAGGCCGTCCAGGGTGCCGACCCAGATAAACCCGCGCGCATCCTGTAGCAGGGCATTGATTTTGTCTTCCGAAAGCCCGTCGTCAACGGAAAGGTGCCGGAAGGAAATAGTCTGCGCCCACGCAGATTCCGAGCAAGCCGCGCCTACCACTACAGCTAGAAAGGCCACGAGGCAAGCCAACTGCGGAAAAAGGCCCGTGCGCATCGCGTCGAGGTCAGGCGGTGGCTTCGGCAGCGCCGGCCAAACGAAGGCGCTCCAGTACTTCGGCAGCCTTCTCGGACACGGAGGTAAGGCGGATAGTGAGCATCGGGCCGCCCACGCTGGTGGTTTCGGCTTCTATCACTTTTGCGTACACGTCATCGAAGGCCCCGTCCGTACCAATCGGAATGGAAAGTTTGATGTCGGCTCGCTCGGCCACAGGCTGAGCCGTCAGGACAACGGCTTGCGTTGGCGACAGGCGGACCACCTCGGCCTTGAGCGCCTCGCCCGTGATCTCCTTGCCGTCGAGCACAGCGTACGTGCAGGATAGCGGGACGGAGAGCGCCGTGAGAGGATCCGCCGTTGTTTCAGGAAGCTCCAGTTCGTAGTCCCCGCCCACGCCGGTGATGAAGTGGACCATAATGGGTTCGGCGAAGCCCTTCATGGCTACCTCTCGTGAAGCACCCACACGGACGCTTTCGCCGGCGGCTGCCTTCGTAGTTGTGGAGATCACCACTTCGCCGGACGCAGCCAGTGCCTGAATGCGGCTGGTAAGGTTGACCGGACTGCCTACTACCCCGTACTTCGCGCGTTTCTCCGAGCCGATGTTACCTACAACGACCTCGCCGGTGTTCACCGCCACCCCCATTTCGAGTGGTGGGAGCCCTCGCCGGACCATCTCTTCGTTTACGTCGCTCATCGCGCGCTGCATGGCCACCGCGCAGGCAACGCCTCGTTCCGCATGGTCGGTACGCGGGATCGGCGCGCCGAAGATGACGAGGATGGCATCGCCGATGAACTCGTCGATCGTGCCGCCGTATTCGTCGATGATGTCGGTCATCTTGCCGAGGTAGACGTTGAGGAGCTCCACCACGCGCTCGGGTTCAAGACGCTCCGAGAGTGCGGAAAAGCCGCTGAGGTCGCTCATCAAAACACTTACTTCCCGGCGTTCACCTCCTAGCGCGAGCGCATCAGGGTTGGCGAGAACCGCCTTGGCGATATCATCAGAGAGGTAGCGCCCAATGGCCTCGCGGACGAACACGGCCTCACGTTCTTTGGCAACAACCTCACGCGCGTTGTTCAGCGTCACCTCCAGATCTGAAAGATCAATTGGCTTGGTGAGGAAATCGAACGCGCCCTGGTTCATGGCGGTGCGGATGTTCTCCATGTCGCCGTATGCGGTCACGACAATGGCTTTCTGTCGGTGCTCGCCTTCCTTCAAACGCCCGAGGAGCGTCAGCCCATCCATGCGGGGCATGTTGATGTCCGTGACGACGATCTCGATCCCTGGATCGCTATCGAGCATTTCCAGCGCCTCAACGCCGTCCCCCGCAAACTCAAGCGAGAGCAGGCCGTCTCGCACATGCCGCCGGAATTTCTGGCGGATGAGCGGAGCCAGGTCCGGCTCGTCGTCGACAAATAGGATCTTTAGTGCGGCCTCCATCGGCCTTGGGATGGTTAGATCGGTGTAAAGTAGCGGTCGATGTTGCGGCGTTCCAAGGAAGGTGAGTTGTACAAGCCGGTTTACATCCCGTTTCATAATGGTTGGCTGTATTATCGCCTGCTTTCGACTCGAGATTTGGCTGCCATCCCACACTGCCTCGTTCCGACATCCTACCCGAGTTCACCTGCCAAATTCCATTTGAACGCCAAAGGCTGGGAACGGTGAATCCATTAGCCAAAAAAGCACCCCGGCCGTTTGGACGACCGGGGTGCTGATGACCACGGAGAAGGAGTTGCTCAACGGAGCAACAGCACCTTCATTGAGGCTTGGACATTCCCGGCGGATTCCATCCGGATGAGGTAAACGCCACTGGCCAGATTGCTGCCGTCAAGCACCACCTCGTGCCGGCCGGCCGCCACTTGCCCGTCTACAAGTACGGCGACCTCTCGGCCGAGTATGTCGTAGACCGCCAGGCGCACCGTTGCTAGCTCCGGAACGTCAAACGGAACCACAGCCTGAGGGTTGAACGGGTTGGGATAGGCCTGATGCAACACGTAATTCTGTGGTGTCTCAGGGCTGTCCTCTGTGTCCGTAGGCGGTGGTGGGGGTACGGGGTTCGACTTGTTGGTATACATCGAGATGACCGTGCCTTCCGGCGGTGTCGTACCGTCCCCCGCAAGGTCCGCGAAGACTGTCCGGCCAATCGGGTAGATGAACTGGGAGCCAAAGGTGCCACCCGGATACGTGCCCGTCAGCACCGTGTTCATGAAGCAGAAGGCAACATAGTAGCCCTGATTGTCGCAAGTGAGGCCATCCCCACTCGTGCCCGACGGGTCATTATCGACCTGATCGTCGCCGTCCGCAAGCGGGTCGTACGTCGCCCCTGCCCCTCCGAAACCAATCGCCGCCGCCTCGAACAGATCGTAGCCGTTGTCCCGGTCTGGAACCATGCCATAGATCCAGTCCGTGATGGGGGTGCCGCCACCCATCGCCCAAGAATCCGTTCCGGTGTACATGTCCGTCCAGTCCGAGAGCTCCGCTCCGTTGTTGTTAATGAAGGGAATTAAGCGGGCTTCAAATCCATCTGGAAGAATGGCCCACACCTCGAAAGGCACCGATACGATGGTATTGGCAGCAAATCCGTAGACGCCAAACCCTCCGCCGGCCGTAAACCGAATCTCAAAATTGGCGCGCGTAGCCGCCGCGATCTCAACGTACCTGCGCAAGCGGTCGATGGATCCGTCGCCTCCTCCTCCCGAAACGTAGAAATCTCCATCGACATTCGGGTCGTGCCAGACCGTATTGCCGAAGTAGTCGGCACAGCCAGGATCACCGCCCGCACACGGATCCTCCGTTGGATGTTCGCTCTCAACGATACCTGCTCCATTCCCGGCCCAGTTCGGGAAGCCGGTATCTTCTGCAATTAGCCGGACAATAGTACCCGTTTCCGGGGTGGTTCCGTCGCCGGCCAGGTCCGCAAATACGACCCGTCCGATTGGGTAGATGAAGCTCGATGGTCCGCCGCCGGTGTTGTTTGCAAAAGGCTGATTCCGGTAGCAGAAATCGACGTAGTACCCCTGATTTAAGCAGTCACCACCAAAAAAAGGATCAGGGTCAATTTGAACGTCGCCGTCTGATGCCGAGTCGTACACCTCGCCGGCACCTCCGAATCCTATTGCAGCCGTCTCGAACATATCATACCCGTTTGCACGATCCGGCATCATGCCGTAAATCCAGTCTGTAATTGGTGTAGCGGCGCCAAGCGGCCAGGAATCCGTACCGGTAAACGCGTCCGCCCAATCCGAGACCTCGGCGGCATTAGGAACGAGGAAGGGAATCATGCGGATGTCGTCTCCGCCGTCGTCCGGATCTCCGATATTCCAAACCTCAAAGGGCACGGCGGCAAGCGAGTCAGTAGTGAACGCATACACTGCGAGCCCACCAGAGGCGGTAAAGCGGATCTCAAACTGATCGGGCCCGGTGGCTTCGATATAGCGGCTCAACCGGTTGATGGAGCCGTCGCCACCGCCGCCGGAGATGTAATAGTCGTCGTTCACGTTCGCGTCGTGCCAAGCCGTATTCCCGCCGTATTCGAGGCAGCCGGGGGTCGAGGGCGTAGCGCACGGATCGCCCGAGGGGTGGGCCATCTCAACGATGCCCGCGCCGCCGCCGGCCCAACTGGTGCTTGTGAGAAGACCTGAGTCGTCGTCTTGGGCGGCAGCAGGGGTACCCAGAAGAGCGAGGCCAAGTAGACCGCTGAGCAGCCAAGCAGCTGCTTTGAACTTGTAAGAAGTCATGACGGTAGTGGTTTTGGGGAAGGGAACGGCGCTTAAGGGGTCGCTGTATGCCGACCCCAGCCAAGAGTGGTACAGTATAAGGCAGAAAGCAATACCAAAAAGATTTTGCCGCAATTCTCCGAATGCAGACCGAAGCCTTGAACCATTATTCCCTCAAGGGTTGGTCTGATCCTCGGGGCTAAATGCATCGCAGCGGACTGCCCCCAAAAGAAACGCTTAGCGGTCGGTTAAAACGAATCCTCCTACGACGACAGCACGGCCCTCACGTATTCGCGGCGCATCAGGGCGATGGCCGAGATTGAGATACCCTTCGGGCATACCGCTTCGCACTCGGCGTGGTTGGAGCAGTCGCCAAAGCCTTCCGCTTCCATCTGATCGACCATGTTGAGGACCCGGCGGCGGCGCTCGGGCGTGCCCTGGGGCAGCATGGCCAGGTGCGCAATCTTGGACGCCGTGAACAAGGAGGCGGACGAGTTCGGGCAGGCTGCCACGCAGGCTCCGCAGCCTATGCACGACGCGTAGTCCATGGCCAGGTCGGCGTCCTCTTTGGTAACAGGCAGCGCATTGGCGTCCGGAGCACCCCCTGTTTTCACCGAGACGTAGCCTCCGGCCGCCATGATGCGGTCGAAGGCGGAGCGGTCGACTACCAGATCTTTGATGATGGGGAAAGCCGTCGCCCGCCACGGCTCCACGACGATGGTGTCTCCGTCGTTGAAGTGACGCATGTGGAGCTGGCAGATGGCCGTTCTCGGCTGCGGGCCGTGCGCCACACCTCCGACCATCAGGCCGCAAGACCCGCAGATGCCTTCCCGGCAGTCGTTGTCGAATTCAATAGGCTCTTCGCCCTCCGTGATCAACTTCTCGTTGAGCACGTCGAGTAGTTCGAGAAACGACATGTGCTCGTTGACATCCTCAACGGTGTACTCGGCCAGCCGGCCGGGCGAGTCCGGCCCCGCCTGCCGCCAAATTCTGAGGTGTACGGTCATTCGTTCTCCCTCACTTATACGAGCGCGTCGAAGGGCGAACATACTCGAACTCAAGATCCTCCCGGTGCAACTGCGGCCTGGCGTGATCGCCGGTGTGCTCCCAGGCAGCCACGTAAGCAAAGTCGTCGTCGTCGCGCAGGGCCTCGCCTTCCGCTGTCTTGTGCTCCTCACGGAAGTGGCCGCCGCAGGATTCTTCGCGGTGCAGCGCGTCGAGTGCCATCATCTCGCCCAATTCCAAAAAATCGCCCACGCGGCCCGCGAACTCGAGGTTCTTGTTGAGGGTGTCGTTGCGGCCGGCGACGTTAACGTTCTGCCAATATTCGTCGCGGAGGCGGCGGATCGCCTCGGCGGCCTGGAGAAGGCCATCGCGGTTGCGCGACATGCCGACGTGGTCCCACATGATTTGCCCGAGCTCGCGGTGGAATTCGGCCACGGTCTTGCCACCTTTGACGTCGAGCAGGCGGCGGAGGCGCTCGCCGGCAGCACGCTCGGTGTCAGCGAAAGTGCTGTGGCCGATAGTCACGTCGCCCAACTCGGCCCCGGCGATGTACCCTCCGAGTGTGTACGGGATGACGAAATAGCCGTCGGCGAGGCCCTGCATGAGGGCGCTGGCGCCGAGGCGGTTGGCGCCGTGGTCGGAGAAGTTGGCCTCGCCGAGCACGAAGAGGCCCGGGACGGTGGTCATCAGTTCGTAGTCCACCCAGAGGCCCCCCATGGTGTAGTGCACGGCCGGGAAGATGCGCATGGGTACCTCGTACGGCGTGTCGCCCGTGATGCGCTCGTACATCTCGAAAAGGTTGCCGTAGCGGTCCTCGATGGCCTGCCTGCCCAGCCGCTCGATGGCGTCGCGGAAATCGAGGTAGACAGCCAGGTTTGTTTCCCCGACACCGAGCCCCTCGTCGGTGACGGCCTTGGCGGCGCGGGAGGCCACATCGCGTGGGACCAGGTTGCCGAAGCTGGGGTAGCGGCGCTCCAGGTAGTAGTCCCGTTCGCCCTCCGGAATCTGGCTGGGAGGCCGCGCGTCGTTCGTGTCCTTCGGCACCCACACCCGGCCGTCGTTGCGCAGGCTCTCGCTCATCAAAGTCAACTTCGATTGGTAGTCGCCCGATACCGGGATGCAGGTGGGGTGGATCTGAGTGAAACACGGGTTGGCGAAGAACGCGCCGCGCTTGTGGCACCGCCATGCTGCCGTCACGTTCGAGTTCTGGGCGTTGGTCGAAAGGTAGTAGGCGTTGCCGTAGCCGCCGGTACACAGCAGCACCGCGTCGCCAACGTGCCGCTCAAGCTCGCCCGTGACGAGATTACGCGTGACAATGCCCCGGGCCCGGCCGTCGATGACGACCAGTTCGAGCATCTCGCGGCGAGGCAGCATCTCTACGCGGCCTTCCTGAATCTGGTGGCTCATCGCCTGGTAAGCGCCCAGTAAAAGCTGCTGCCCGGTCTGGCCTCGGGCATAAAAGGTACGCGAGACCTGCGCCCCTCCGAACGACCGGTTGTCGAGTAGGCCGCCGTACTCACGGGCGAACGGCACGCCCTGCGCCACGGCCTGGTCGATGATGTTGTTTGAGATCTGCGCCAGCCGATAGACGTTGCCCTCACGGGAGCGGTAGTCGCCGCCCTTTATCGTGTCGTAGAAAAGCCGCCAGATGGTGTCGCCGTCGTTGGGGTAGTTCTTGGCGGCGTTGATGCCGCCCTGCGCGGCGATGCTGTGCGCCCGCCGGGCCGAGTCCTGGATGCACAAGCTTTTGATGTTATAGCCCAGCCCTCCCAGTGTTGCAGCCGCCGAAGCTCCGGCCAACCCTGTGCCGACGATGATGATCGTATGCTTCCGCTTGTTGGCCGGGTTAACGAGCTTGGCGTTGTTTTTGTACACGTCCCACTTGTCCTGCAACCGGCCGGCAGGCACCCTGGCTTTGAGCCGAGACCTTTCGGGTCTTTCCGTTACGTGAGGCTCGGCGATTTCCATGTTCGAAGGATGCTTAGTGCTTTGTTCTTTGGACGCTCACTTTGTTCGCTTTCGTTCTTCTCTCTCCAGATATAAGGCTGCGTCGGAGCGATCCGAAGTACGAAGTACAAATCACTAAGTACTAAAGAAGATCCACAAGGGGAGCACTAGGAAACCTACCGCGATGAGTACGGCCAGCACGCCGCCCAAGGTGTACACCACAGGCGTCAGCCTCGGATTCATCGCGCCCAGCGACTGAAACGCGCTCCAGATCCCATGCCGCAAATGGAAGCCAAGCAGAATCATTACGAAGGGATACCCAAAGGCGTAGGCCGGATGCTGAAATTTCTCCTCCAACAATCGTTTCAGGTCGCGCACAGGCTCGCCGTCAATCGTCACAACGAAGCCCTCCTCGATGCCGGGCCCATATTTGAACGAGATAATGTGAATGACTAGGAAGGCCAGAAGGACGAGCCCCGTGACGATCATCGTTCTGGAACTGAGCGATTGCCTGCTGGGCTTGCCGGCGCTCTGGTACTTGGCGTAACCATCTGGGCGCGCCTTGCGTTTTCGTAGGTAAATGCTGACACCGACGATGATGTGCACCACAAAGAATGTCAGCAGCCCTAGCTCAAGCACGTAAACCAGGTCCAGGCTTATCAGAAAGTGGGCGTTTTCGTTGTAAGCATCCGGGTCGGTGCTGAAGTACAGCAGATTTGAGTACAAATGCTCGAGGAGAAAAACGACCAGGGCCAGCCCGGTGACGCCCGTCAGCAGCTTCCTGCCGATCGAAGAGCGGAAGACGGCAAGCAGCTTTTTTCCTGTCTGACTCATAATGCCCGTTGGGAGGCTCGCTCTTGCGAACGCTATCGGCTCGAAAATATCGAAGCGAACTTTACGAGAGGGGCGGCCCTCTTCAAGATAGAACGAAGCTCCGGTTCTTGGAGGCTGCCAAGCTCGGGGGACGGTAGCGAGACGGGTGGATGTTCGCCACCGATACCTACTGGTTCTCGTTCACTACATTCCGGCGCAGCCGGGATCGCGGCTCCTTGTGTTGTCCAGTGATCACGGATGCTCTTTGTATCCACTCACGATGAACACGTCCTAGCGCTTTATGCCGGAACACGATGTAGTAATCGTTGGAGGGGGCGGAGCCGGCCTGCGCGCTGCCATCGCCATCGCCGAAACCAACCCGACGCTCAACATCGGACTGGTGAGCAAAGTGTACCCGATGCGCAGCCACACGGTCGCTGCCGAGGGCGGTGCGGCCGGCGTCGTCAAGGAAAACGACAGCCTCGACGACCATTGCATGGACACCATTTCCGGGGGCGACTGGCTCGCGGACCAGGATGCGGTAGAAGTGTTTGTCGAGGAAGCGGCGGCAGAGTTGATCCGGCTGGAGCATTGGGGCTGCCCCTGGAGCCGAGAGCCGGACGGAAGGGTGGCCGTGCGTCCGTTCGGCGGGATGAAAATCGAGCGTACCTGGTTTGCCGCAGACAAGACGGGCTTCCACATGCTCCACACGCTTTTCCAGACCTCCCTCAAGTATGGCAACATCACGCCCTACGACGAATCCTTCGTCACGAACCTCCTCGTCGAAGACGGGCGTTGCCAGGGCGTGACGGCCATAGAGCTGCAGACCGGACGCGTGGAGGTCATCGCGGGTCGCGCGGTGATCCTCTGCACCGGCGGCGCCGGGCGCGTTTTCCCGTTCACCACCAACGGAGCGATCAAGACGGGCGACGGCATGGCGATGGCCTACCGCGCCGGGGTGCCGCTCAAGGACATGGAGTTCGTCCAGTATCACCCAACCGGCCTTCCGGGTACCGGCATCCTCATCACCGAGGCCGCCCGCGGGGAGGGCGGCATCATCGTCAACAAGGACGGCTACCGATACCTACAGGACTACGACCTGGGTACGCCGCTCGACATCACCGACCCTCAGCACCCGGTCAAGAAGAGTATGGAGCTCGGTCCACGGGATAGGCTCAGCCAGGCCTTCGTAAAGGAACAGGAGAAGGGGCGCACGATTTCGGGCCCGCACGGAGACTTCGTCTACCTGGACGTCCGCCACCTCGGCGAGAAAACGATCGACAAGAAGATCCCGTTCGTCCGCGAGCTCGCAACAAAGTACGCCGGCATCGACCCCGTGTACGATCCCATCCCCGTCCGGCCGGTGCTCCACTATTTCATGGGCGGGATTGACACCGACCTCCTCGGAGCCACCTCGCTGCCGGGCCTATATGCGGCAGGCGAGTGCGCCTGTGTCAACATCAACGGGGCCAACCGGCTCGGCTCCAACTCGCTGACGGAGCTCCTGGTCTTCGGCGCGCGTGCCGGGGAGGCCGCGGCCCGGTTCGCCGTCGAACATCCCGACATCGACCTCGTTGCGCTCCAGAAACAGGGTGTTGACGAGCAGGAGCAAGTGGCCCGCGACTTCATTCGTAAGACGGGCGGGAGCGAACGCGTGGCCACGCTGCGGGGGGAGATGCAGAAGACGATGGAGTCGGGGGCGGGCATATACAGGTCGGAAGCGGGCCTGAAAGAAACGTGCGACCGGCTCGCCGAGCTTCGCGCCCGGTTTTCCGACATCCAGCTCGACGACCACAGCCTTACGTTTAATACCGAACTCACCTCAGCGTTGGAGCTCGACTTCATGCTCGACGTAGCCGAGACCATCGTGCATAGCGCGCTGGCACGCACCGAGAGCCGCGGTTCCCACCAGCGCTCCGACTACCCCGAGCGCGACGACGAGGCGTTCCTGAAGCACTCGCAAGCCTTCCGTACCGACGGTGCCCCTCGAATCAGCTACGGAGACGTGTCCATTACGCGCTGGCCACCGGGCGAACGGGTGTATGGGAGGTAGGGCTTCGTGCTTGGTACTTTGTTTTTCGGAAGTACCTGACCAAGCTCCAAATTCCAGATACCAATTTCCAGGCTCCAGATTCCAGATTCCAGATTCCAAACTCCAAGCAGTAGGCTCCAAGCCCCAAATTCCAGGTACCAAAAACCAAGCACGAAGAACTAAGAACGAAGAACTCATGCCTGAGACCATCACCCTCGAAGTCTTCCGGTACCGCCCCGAAGAGGAGCAGGAACCCACGTTTCAGTCCTACGAAGTTCCGTTTCGGAAAGACTGGGTTGTCCTCGACGCGTTGAATCACATCAAGGATGAGATCGACGGCAGCCTGTCGTACCGCTGGTCCTGCCGCATGGGAGTCTGCGGAAGTTGTGGGATGATGATCAACGGGGACGCAGTGCTCACGTGTGCCGCTTTTTTGGAAACCTACCTGCCCGGCCCCATTCGGGTGGAGCCGTTAGCCAATTTCCCGGTCGTCCGCGATCTGGTAATCGAGATGAGCGATTTCATGGAGAAGCTGAATCGCGTCAGCCCGTGGATCATTCCGGCGGAAGAAAAGCCGGTGTCGGAAGGCGAGTACCTCCAGACGCCCGACGAGCTTGAGGACTATAAGCCGTACAGCATGTGCATCAACTGCATGCTGTGCTACTCCGCCTGCCCGGTGTTCGGGCTGGAGCCGGGGTTCATCGGGCCGGCGGCGATAGCGATAGCTCAGCGCTACAACCTGGACAACCGGGACGCCGGCAACGAACAGCGCATGGAGGTCCTTTCAGACGACGAAGGCATTTGGCAGTGTACCCTGGTGGGGGAGTGCTCGGCCGTGTGCCCGAAGTCTGTCGACCCGGCGGGCGCCATTCAACGCTATAAAGTGACCGCCACGACCGAGTGGTGGAAGTCAAAGCTGATGCCGTGGAGTCAATAAATTCCAAATCCCAGTTTCCAAATCCCAAGTTCTAAGCTTCAATCCTCGCGTAGTCTCATGGAGCCTCTAGAATCTTTGTTTGTCGCTGAACCCGGTAGCGATGGGTACTACGATCTCGAGGAACGCACGTTTCAGTTCGCCAAGTCTGTAAGGCTGTTTGTCAAAACGTTGCCGAAGACCGTTGCAACCATTGAGGACAGCAGGCAGGTAATCAGATCGTCCGGCTCGGTCGGCGCCAACTACCGAGAAGCGAGTGACGCTTTGGGCGATAAGGACCGTGTGATGCGCTTGAGGATTAGCCGCAAGGAAGCAAAGGAGAGTATCTACTGGCTCCGCCTCATTCTCGAAACGAATCACCTGAACAACCCAGACGAAGCAAGCCGCCTCATACAAGAAGGCAACGAACTGCGCAAGATTCTCTCCGCCATCATCACCAATGTTGTCGACAAGCAGAAGCGCGCCGCCTAGCCCTTTGGAACTTGGTACTTGGAACTTGGAATTTCGAGCTTGAACTCCCTCACATACTCAACAACCCGCCTGCCCGTGTCCCACTATCCCCGCTATAAAAAGTACCGCCCCAGGGTGTACAGCAAGCGCATGCCGATCTTCTGGTGGGTCCGCAAATGGCCGCACGCGAGGTTCATCCTGAGGGAATTGACCAGCGTGTTCGTGGCGTTTTACGCCATCGTGTTGTTGTTGCACGTGCGGTCGCTGGCGGCGGGGCCCGAGGCGTACGCGAATTTCATGGCCTGGCTCCAGACGCCGGTCGCACTGGCATTGCATACTGTTGCCCTGGTCATGGTGTTGTACCACAGTATCACCTGGTTCAGTCTGGCCCCGAAAGCGATGGTCCTCCGCGTGGGGCGCACACGCATTCCGGGCTGGGCGATTGCGGGTGCGAACTTCGCCGCCTGGGGACTCTTTTCGTTGATTCTCGCCTGGATCGTCCTGACGGTCTAACTAATGCCTAAGTAACGAGGTAGGAAAATGGCAACGCACAAGGGGAAAACCAACGAGCCCTTCTGGTGGGCTCTCTTCGGAGCGGGCGGCGTTCTTGCTGCGTTCTGCATACCCGTCCTGCTCTTTCTGAACGGCCTGGCCATCCCGCTGGGCTGGATCGAACCGCCCCGTTATGAGGACGCTCTGGCCCTCGTGCAACATCCGCTGACGCGCCTCTTCCTCTTCGGGCTCATCTCGCTGTCGATGTTCCACTGGGCCCATCGCTTCCGATTCACCCTCTACGATGGCCTGCAGATCAAGCATCTGAACTTTTTGGTTGCGTTGATGTGCTACGGGAGTGCAGTCGTGGTCTCAATTCTTACAGCAGTCGTGTTGTTCCAGTTATGAAATCCTAAATCCCAAGCGCCAAATTCCAATCGCTGAGAAAGCAGATGAAGTCCGATTCATTTTTGGAATTTGAGATTTGGACTTTGGAATTTGACCGAAGGTCTCATGTATGATTTGAAGCCCATCCACAAGGAGAGCATCGAGAAGTCGCTCGAGAAGGCGCACCGCTACCGGTTGCTCAACGAGCCCTCGCACGCAGAGAGCATCTGCCTCGACGTGCTCACCATCGAGCCCGAAAACCAACAGGCGATCAACATCCTGCTCCTGGCCCTGACCGATCAGTTCGACCGTCGGCTGAGCGCGCGGTACAAGCAAGCCATCGCCCTGCTGCCCCGGCTGGAGGATTCCTACCGCAGGGTTTACTACGATGGCCTCATCTGCGAGCGCCGGGCCACCGCCCTCTACCGCCGCGGAGGCCCAGGCTCCGGCCACGTAGCCTACGAGTGGTACCGGCGGGCCATGGACCACTACGAGAAGGCCGAGGCACAAAGCCCCGAAGGCAACGATGACGCGATCCTGCGCTGGAACACCTGCGCCCGCATCGTCATGCGCAACCCGGAGATTGAGGCTGAGCCGCAGGTTTTTCGGACGGAGCTCTTGGAGTAAGGGCCTTGACCTCGTACGAGCATAAATGAACGCAGGGGGGCTCAGAGGTCGGGTGAGAGCAATACTTTTAGATCTTTTCTCTTATCCCAAGCACGCTCAATGTCGAGCATCAAGGTCTCTGAAGCGCTGCTTGGCGAGGTATTATTGATAAACCGGCCTTGCATAGCCGAGTTATCGAGCCCAAGGACGTGAACCTCGTGGGTGACGAACACGTAATCGAAATGAGTTTCTTGTATCGCGGTGAGAGTCCCCTGGTCGATCATGTCGGGCAGCGGATCGGAATCCATCCGGAGGCCATGTAGAGATTTCTTTAAGCTGGTAACATCGACGAAGAGGATAGATGGGCCTTCGATGTGCCACTTCTCGGCGCGATAACTCTTTTCCTTGTTGCGAACCGTTGCTGCGATTTTCTCGCCCAGTGAAACGGCAGAAGAGTAGATCCGTGCTGATGTGCACTCAACTGCAATAGGTTCTGAGTATCCCGAGATCCAAAAATCAGGGTGCTCTGACTTCTCAAACCTGAAGCCACAATCCAAAAGCATGACTTCCAGAGACACCTCTGCCCTCACGCCCATAAACGCCCCTGTATTACTCGGTGCACCAAGAAGACGAGACCGATAGGCTGCAAAAGAGGTCGGCCGTGCTTCTTTAATCATTTTCAAGCTCGACAAGAGATTCAACACCTGTCCAAGCTCCGCCACGCCTTGTTCGTCTCCATTGCCATAGAGATTGCGAGCTCGTTGAATAGCATCTCCTAGAACCGTTCCAGGATCGGTGATTGTGGTGAGCCCTGCGAGCGGTCCCAGAACTTCTTCGGCCTCCGCATGGGCTTTCATCCACCACTGTTCAAATAAGTCGTTAACGTTTATAATCGTCTTCCTAGTCATGCTTCGAGCTAAGGCCTCAGTTTTCTTCAAACGACGAACTGCTCTTGATCGAATTGAATCTTTCACTGTGTACGCTCGACAGGATCGGAACCTGCGACCTTCAGAACCGGAATCTGACGCTCTAACAGTCTGAGCCACGGGCGCAATCGTGCCGCTGCACATGGCTGGCCGTCGCGGATTTATCGCTCTCCAATCGGCCTCACCGCCTTGTCGCGCGACCCCACATACCCTGCGCGCGGGCGGATGAGGCGGTTGTCAGACCACTGCTCCAGCAGGTGCGCCGTCCAGCCCGTCATGCGGCTGATCGCGAAGATGGGCGTGTAGAGATCGCGCTCGATACCGAGGAGGTAGTAGACCGACGCCGAGAAAAAATCGACGTTCGCGTTGAGGCCCTTGGCCTCGGTAACCGCGTTGGCAATCGTACTGGACATCTCCAGCCACTTGCGCTCGCCCTTCTCGTCGGAGAGGCCCTCAAGCAACCCGCGGAGGATGGTCGCGCGCGGGTCGATGGTCTTGTAGACGCGGTGGCCCATGCCCATGATGCGCTCCTTGGCGGCCAGCTTCCGGTCGATGTAGTCGGATGCGGGCTCACCGCTCGCGTCGAGTTCCAGCAGCATCTCCATCACCCTCATGTTGGCGCCGCCGTGGAGCGGGCCTTTCAGCGCGCCCATGGCGCCGGTGATGGCCGAGTACATGTCGGAGAGCGTTGAGCCGATTACGCGAGCGGTGAAGGTGGAGGCGTTCAGGCCGTGCTCGGCGTGGAGCACGAAGGCGGCATCCATGATCTCCTCTCCGGCCGGCCCGGGCTCCTCCCCATTGAGCATGTAGAGGAAGTCGAACGCGGTGGCGCCTTCCTGCTTGGGCGCGACGGGGTCGAGGCCCTTGCGTATGCGGTCGAACGCGGCGACGAGCGTGGGCAGCTTGGCCGTAAGGCGGATGGCCTTGCGGAGGTTTGCCTCGGGGCTGTCGTCTTCCGCCTCTTCGTCGTAGAGGCCGAGCATCGAGATCACTGTGCGCAGCGCCGACATCGGCACCGCGTCCTTCGGTGTGTGGTGGCGCAGATGATCGATGATGTCCGGATGGACCGGGCGCTCCTCACGGAGCCGGCGGTTCAGCTCGTCGAGTTGGCTCTGATTCGGCAACTCGCCATTCCACAGGAGGTACGCTACTTCCTCAAAGGACACATTCTTCGCGAGGTCGCTGATTTCGTAGCCACGGTAGAGCAGTACGCCCTTCTGCCCGTCAATAAAAGAGAGTTCAGTTTCGAGCGCCAGGACGCCTTCGAGGCCTTTCACTAACTTCGGGGCCGTGCCGTTAGCCGTTTGCGAAGAAGCAGGAGTTGACATATGGATGAATGAAGTTGGATGCTGCGCGGAGGTCGCGCGATGAGAGCCTTTGAGTATAGCAATCCAACTCAGCCCCGACGGATGGGTTCAGGCGGAGTTCGTGCGAAACTTGCGAAGGATATGAAGGATATGGGGAGTCCTGCGGAGGAAGCTATCCGGCGGCTTCGGCCATTGCGGCTGAGAGTGCATTTTCGTAGCTTCTGATGGGCATTTTCCGCCCCCTCTAACCTCTGTCTGCCCGCATACGCCGGGCGTGTTCGCTGCCGGGCCAATCTCGCTCACAGCGCCGATTTTCGGGCTTAGACGCGCCTTTTTGCACCACCACATGTTTCTGGCGATGGCTTTTCGCCTCTAGGCCGGGCACGCATCATCAACGATGCAACTCGTTTCGTATCTGTTTCAAGCGCTTGCCGGCCGGCTAACCCCGCTTCCGGAGCTACTGCCGGTGGTTGCCACGCCTGCGCAAGCGCGCTTCGCTGCGCTCGCCGCCTCCGCTTCTTGCAAAGCGGGGCGCGGCGCTCTGGTTTTAGGCCGCGTGACTGTTCTTCGCGCCACCGGAGTACCCGCGCAATCGCGTATTACCATCCCCCATGAAGAAAGAAATCATCGTCAATGCGAGCAAGGACCGCTCGCGCATCGCCATCGTGGAAGATGGCGAGCTCGTAGAACTCTACGTAGAACATCCTGACAATGTCCGAACCCTCGGCAACATCTACCTCGCTCGTGTTCGCAAGGTGATGCCCGCAATCCGGGCCGCTTTCGTAGACATCGGCCAAAAACAGGACGCGTTTCTCCACTTTTCGGACCTGACGGACAACCTCGGTGAACTCCTCGCCATCTCGGGTGAGAACGTCCCGGGCCTCAAGAGCCGCGTTCTCGCGCATGCGCCTCAAAAGCGCGTAGCCGACGACGAGAACGAGCCGGACGTGGAGGAGATGTTGGAACTGGAGGCCACCGAATCCACAACAGAGAACCGCTTGTCGCGGAGCCGCCGCTCCAGTCGCTCGCGGAGCCGCAGCCGAAGCAGAAGCCGCAGGAGCAACCGCCCACGCCGCGAGGAGGAAGAAGAACAGGAAGAAACGAACGAGGCAGCCGGTGGGTCGCCGTTTGTGATCGATCTCACGCTAAAAGCTCGTCGTGCCGACAAGTCGGCACGTACTGAGCGGAAGCCCGACCCGGCCCCTGAAACAAGAGCCGAAACGGAGCCCGAGAGCAAGGCTACCGGCAGCGATGTTGACGAGGCCGAACCGAAGCAGCAGCACGACGATCGCCCCAGTAATCGCCGCAGCGAACCCGAGGCAAAGCCGCGCGGCCCGATTGGGCAAATTGATTTGACGAGAGCGGCGACGTCAGCCGCGCCGTCGGCAAGGTCGGCGGATGCTGAGGATATCGCTGATGCGCCGGAGGGTCTGGAAAGGGATACGGAAGAGGCCGCCGATCACCGCCCGCGCCGCCGAGGCCGCCGCGGTGGGCGACACCGCAACCGTAGGCGAGAAAAGGTATCCACCGAGGATGACTCTCTCGATGAGCAGGATTCGAATGCGGTCGACTCCAAAATCGACGAAGAAAAAACGACGGTGAAGGACGCGCGGACGATAGATTTGACGTCATCCCGCAGTCGTCGTTCATCGCGCCGCCCCGCGGCGGAAGCCTCCGCCCGAACCGGTGAAAAGGAAGAAAGCGAGCCGAGCCGCGAACGCCAGTCGGCGCGTGGCGGCCGTGGGCGGCAGCGCGGTAAATCCGGACGTGGCTCTGAACGTGCTTCTGAACGTGGACGCGAGCAATCAGGCAAATCAACGTCTAAGAAAGATCGGCGATCAACCAAGGAGCCACCTTCCTTTCGGCCTGAAGAGCTGCTGAAGCGCGACCAGCGCTTGATCGTCAAGTTGACGAAGGAGCCGATTTCCAGCAAGGGCAGCCGCGTTTCTACAGACATCTCGTTTGCAGGGCGCTTCCTCGTCCTCGTCCCCGCCGCCGACTACGTGGCCGTCTCCAAGAAGATCGAGTCTGGGCGCGAGCGCCGACGCCTCCGTACGCTCGCCTCGAGCCTCCGGCCGGAGGGCTTCGGAGTAATTGTACGCACCGTAGCTGAAGGCCGCGACGCCAAGACGCTCGATACCGACATGCGGCTCCTCGTAGAGAAATGGAGCAAGATTACGCGCCAACTCGAAGCCCGGCCGACGCCGCCCGAGCTTCTCTACGAGGACGTCAACATGATTTCGTCCATCATCCGCGACCTGTTCACAGAGGACTTCGACCGCATCCTCGTGGACGACCCGAAGCTGCACCGCAACATAAAGGCCTACGTGGGCGCGGTGGCCCCGCACATGGCCGACCGCGTAAAGCTGCACCGCTCGAACGCGCCGCTTTTTCGGACGGTGGGGATCGAGCGATCCGTCGAGCAGGTGTTCTCCAGCCGGGTTCCGCTTCGTTCCGGCGGCTACCTGTTCGTCGAGCACACTGAGGCCATGCACGTCATCGACGTGAACTCCGGCCGTGCGGGCAAGGGCAAGACGCAGGCAGAGAACCTGCTGAGCGTCAACCTCGAAGCCGCCATAGAGGTTGCCCGGCAACTCCGCCTCCGCGACCTCGGCGGCATCATCGTCATCGACTTCATCGACATGTGGCGAGACTCGGACCGCCGCAAGCTGTATCAGACCCTCAAGCGCGAGTTCACCAAGGACCGGGCCGTGACGAAGCTCCTCCCCATGAGCGATTTCGGGCTCATTCAGATCACACGCCAGCGTCTACGGCCGAGTATCACGGCCACGGAGAACGGCAACGCGGGCGACCCCGCTGCCGCAATGGCCGCCGCAGGGGCTTCCGAGATCAAGCAGCCTGAGCGCGATTTCGGGCCGGAGCTCCTTGATGCGTCGGTGTCGTCGGACGACCTGGTGCGTCGCATCGATAGCTGGCTGAAAAACTACCGTGCCACGGTACCGGAGCGCTATCGAAGCCGCCCCATTGTTCTCCGCGTGCATCCGCTGTTCGAGGCCTACCTGAAGCGCGGGATGATTACGCAGATCCGCCGCTGGAAGTGGAACGTGAAGGGACTGAACTTTGAAGTGGTGCAGGATGCCGGCATACATCCGCTCGACTTCGACGTGCGCGACAAGAAATCGGGCAAGTCGCTCACGGCGCGGTACGAACTGAAGAGCGAGAAGTCCGCTTGAGTCGATTTTGAGTTTGTGATTTCGGATTTCCGACATCGAATTGGACGGCAGAGAACAGAAGACGGAAAGTGAAGAACGGAGAAAGGAGGGTAGAGGACAGGGGATGGATAACCGCTAGTGGAAGGAGAACTGGTTACATACGGATGTCCTTCATCGTAACCCGATGCCCGAAGCTTGTCGCCGTCCTCAGTCCTCAGTCCTCCGAAATCCGAAATCCGAAATCGACTTCAGCAGGCTGCAAGAACTAATCTGGCGATCTGGGCCGATTGGGCGTAACATCCGGGGTCTCCCCCGGATAGCCACATCGCCATGAAAGCTCCTGCGCTGGTCAAAGCGCTTGAAGAAGCGCATCAACAATTGGGCGTGCCCGTCCGCCGAGAGCGAGGCAAGTTCCGCGGCGGCCGCTGTACCGTAGACGGCGATGATGTGATGGTCATTAATAAAATGCACCCTTGCGAGGCCCAGATGGCGGTTCTCGCCGAGAGCCTTCGGTCACTACCGCACGACCAACTCTACATCCGCCCGTCCGTTCGCACGGCACTCGAAGACGCTTGGGCGGCACAGATCGCAGCAACCCTCGATGCCCCCGATTATGGAGAGGACTAGCCCGTGTCGTCGCTCCGCGCCACGCTGCTGGGAACGGGCACCTCAACCGGCGTGCCTGTCATTGGCTGCACGTGTGCGGTTTGTAGTTCCCATGATCCGCGCGACCGGCGGTTACGGTGCTCGGCCTACATCGTCGCCGAAACCGTCGAAGGCCCGGTTCACCTGCTGATTGATACGGGGCCGGACTTCCGCCAACAGGCCCTGACGTACGGTATTGAGCGGGTAGATGGCGTCTTATACACCCACCACCATTTCGACCACATCGTAGGGGTGGATGACCTGCGACCGTACTGCTTCGATCCGCAGACGGAGATTCCGTGCTTCGCCAACGCAGAGACGGCCGGATCGCTGCTGCGCACGCATGGCTACATTTTTGAGGACGGCACGTATCCCGGCATCGTCAAGCTGTCGCTGCACGAGATCGATGGGCCGTTTTCGGTGGGAAGCCGCTACGGGCACGCGGGCGCCGTTTCGGTAACGCCCATTCCGGCGCGGCATGGTGCGATGGACGTGCTTGGTTTTCGAATCGGGAGATTTGCCTACCTCACCGACGTGAACGCGGTGCCGGATGATAGCCTCGGCCTTCTGGAGGATCTGGAAGTGCTGATTCTGGATGGCCTCCGCGAGAAGCCCCATGAAACGCACTTCACGTTTGCCGAGGCCACGGCCGTTGCGCAGGGCGTCGGCGCGAAGGAAGCGTACTTCATCCACATGACGCACACAACCCCGCACGCAGAAACGGACGCGGCGCTTCCCGAGGGCATCCACCTTGCCTACGACGGCCTGACACTCTATGTTGAGGACGACATAGAGAAGTACGTAGAGGGCAAATAGCGGCTATTTTCCGGCACGTTCCCCGTCCAATCCTTCCGTGCGTCTCCTCATCCTGAACGGCCCCAACCTCAATCTTCTGGGCTCGCGGGAGACGGAGATATACGGCTCGGCCTCGCTGGCTGAACTCGAACAAGGCCTGCGCACCACGTTCCCCGACGTGGACTTTCGCTTTGCGCAGGATAACAACGAAGGCGCGCTCGTGGATGCGCTTCAGCAGGCGGAGACCGATGGTTTGGATGGCGTCGTCTTTAATCCTGGGGGCTACGGACACACGAGCGTGGCGCTGCGGGATGCTATCGCTGCCATCACCACGCCGGTGGTGGAGGTCCATATTTCCAACGTCCACGCGCGGGAGGATTTTCGGCAGCGACTGATACTCTCGGCGGTGTGCAGGGGCGTCATCAGCGGCCTCGGCCCAGCGGGCTACCAGCTTGCCGTGCGGTTGTTCATCGAGGAAAGGGTGGATGGCTGAGCCGATCGCCCCGAACCAGGAGGCTGAGCTCACGCCCGAGGAGCCGTCTGTCGAAAGCCGCACAGGCAGCGCGGCGCTGCTGATTGCGCTGGGGATTCTGTCGAGCCGGATTTTGGGGCTCGTCCGCGAAAAAGTGGTGGCCTATTTCTTCGGCTTGGGCGCACACCTGGACGTGTATCAGCTCGTCATGAAAGGGGCGAACCTGCTCAATAACCTCCTCGGAGAGGGAACGCTCTCGGCGTCGTTCATCCCCATCTATAGCCGGATGTTGGAGGAGGGGCGCGAGCGGGACGCAGGACGCTTCGCAGGCGCCGTGTTCGGCTTGCTCCTGGTTACGGTAACCACTCTGACGATTGTAGGTGTGCTGGCTGCGAAGTACGTCGTAACACTTATTGCGCCGGGTTTTCTGGGGGATGCCGCGCTCGTCGCCTCGGGCGAACTGACCGTCAACCGGTTCGATCTGGCGGTGTATGCCTTCCGGATTACGCTCCCCATGGCAGCGTTCCTGGCACTCTCAGCGTGGGCGCTGGGCGTGCTGAATAGCCACCGCCGATTCTTCCTCCCCTACTTCGCACCCACCCTGATGAACGTAGCCGTCATCGCGGCGCTGTTCATTGCAGCGATGACGTTCTTCGACGATCCGTTCGCCGCAGGCGCACTCGAGATTGTCCCGGTGCCCATCCTGAACAAGCTCCTGATAGCCGCCGTGCTCGGAGCGCTGGTGGGAGGCATCCTCCAGTTTGTCGTGCAACTTCCGCTCGTCTTCCGGTTGATCCGCGGATTCCAACTATCGACCTCTATGGCTGTGGAGGGAGTGAAAGACGCCATCGGTGCGTTCGGACCCGTCGTGGCCGGGCGCGGTGTGGCGCAGCTCTCCAGCTACGTGGATATAATCCTCGCCGGGCTGGCTACTGCCGGTACGCTGGGCGCCCTTCGGCCGGCACTCGTCCTGTATATGCTCCCTATTTCGCTGTTTGGAATGAGCGTGGCGGCGAGTGAACTCCCCGAACTCTCTGGGATCAGTGCCGAGCGGCTGGCCGTTTTTCTGGAGCGGGTTGAGCGCTCAACACGCCAGATGCTCTACCTCATCATCCCGACCGTCATCGGCTACCTCACGTTTGGCTTTCTGATTGTTGGAGGGCTGTTTGGTGGTGGCGCGTTCGACCTCGACGATACGTGGCTGGTTTACCTCATCCTCGCGGGATACACGTTGGGCCTTGGCGCCACGGCTGTTTCTCGGCTCCTGCAGAACAGCTTTTACGCGCTCACCGATACGAAAACTCCGGCCCAGATCGCTGTGATGCGTGTGGTTGTACCTGGCCTCGTAGGCGCTGGGTTGATGTTCTGGCTGGACGGCTTCGGTCTCGTTGAGACCCTCGGTCTTCCACCCGCGGCCCGTCCGCTCACGCTGGCTGCTGTTGGCCTCGCCATTGGAGCCTCGTGCGGCGCCTGGGTGGAGCTTGCCGCCCTCCGCATTGCGCTTCGTCGTAGCGTGGACGGCTTCCGCCTTCCGGCGCGTCGCGCGCTTCAGATGATTGGGCTGGCGGTTCTGGCCTCGATCCCTGCGTTTGGATT
>JADFQN010000136.1 GCA_022561755.1 Bacteroidota bacterium | reverse complement strand
TCGACCCTCTCGGAACGTACCGGCGCAGATCAACAAGGCCGCGAACGTACGGCCGGTATTCCAGCCGACTCTCGTCGGTACCTCCGAAAAACGGGAGACCAGGCAGCGAGCCTTCCAATGAATCCGGCGTAAACACGAAACGATCCAGGAACTGGGACAGGTTGCCGCCCACTTCCGCCGACAGCTCAAACGTATGCCCCCGATCTCGCCGAAACGGATTGGCCGTGGTCGAGCGAAACGTGTAACGCACCGCGCTGTTTATTTGAGGCTGGGTGTAGTCGTCCAGCACGAATTGGCTGGCCACGGGATCCTCAACAAACGAGAGGAATCGTTCCGAGAAGCCCATCAACGTATCCGGATCGCTGAGGGTGAAGTCAATCAGATCGAGGAAGGAGGAGCGCACCGTGTTATGGCGCGCTTCCAGCCGCAGCCCCAGCGAGGCGCGGCCGCGGATGATGACCCCGAGCGCCTCACGGCGGGCAATCAGGAACCCTAGTGAGACTTGTGTACGGCTGTCCAACGGATCGATGGCACGCTCAACAAATCCGAACGGGGCCACCAGCGAGGGCAGCGCTAGCGTAGATCCTATTTCCAACTGTGCGGTGGGGAATCCTTCGGTGAAGTCGCCGGCAACCGAGCCTGTGGTGCTGAGGGTGAAGGCCTCGCCTCCTCCGGCCAGATTCGCGTTCCGGTACGAGACGCCGGCGCCGAGCGCCAATTCCTCGCTCTCTGCTCCCAGCAGGCCGGAGCGCTGCAAAACGAAACCCTCCAGCCGTACCCCATGCCGTTTTCGTGTACGCAAACTCACCCTGTGTGGCGCCCGCAGCATACCGCCGCGCGTGGAGTCCGGGGCCAGACGGATGATGTCGGAGAACGTGAACACACCCGTCCGTTCCAGCCGCTGTTTGGTGGCAAGTAGTGCTTCGAAGTCGTAGGGGTCTCCGGGTTGAAACTGAAGCGAACGACGCAACAAGCGGTTGGACAACCGTCGCTCGCCGTCCATTTGCACCGAAGCGATACCGTCCCCGAGCGCCAGCGTATCCACGCGTTGCTCCACATCAACTTCCGGCCCATTGACCACGAAAGCCACGTCTCCAAAAAGAAACCGCTCGCCGGCACTGACCCTGAACAGCACGTCTACGGAGTCCGGGGCCGCTGTTGAGGCGGCTCCGTCCGGCATCCCGAAAACAATAGCCTGAATCGAATCGCGATTGACGAGGGCGAAACCGTTGTGGCGGAGATAATCGAGCATGGCCTGACGCTCGCCCAGGAGTTCTCGCTCCGCAAACCGTTGCCCGACGCCGGTAAACACCAACGAATCTGCGTCAACCGCGCGCAGTGCAAGCATCGAAGAAGCTATCCACTCCTTTCTTTCCTCCGGTCCTAACACATCAAGCCCTTCGTACCGGACGGACCGCACATACGTGGGCGTGCCTGCGTCAATGACGAAGACCACCCGGACATGGGCAGGCTCGTCCGTGGCCTCCTGTGCCAGCGTATCCACGTGCGCCTCAACAACCACGTTGAGAAAGCCCTCCTGCCGGTATAGGGCTTCGAGTCGTTCCACGTCATCCTCAAGCACTGCCGGATCGAACGTTGCGGGGGCCTCGCCCGCCCGCCGGATGGCACGCGCCAGGCCACCCTCTCCATCGCCACCCAGATTGTAGAACCAGACGCCCGGCGTAACCCCAGTAATCCCCAAAAAACGACTGTTTGCGCGTGTTCGGATCTGGGCTGATAACTCCTCTTGGGAGAACGGAGCGAGGTTGCCCTCTACGCTAACCCCCTTCAACAACGGCAGGCCGGCAGGCTGTGCCGTTCCGGTCGGAGCCGTCCATATGAACAGCGCTCCCGCGCCCATCAGTATGTAAAGAGCGCGCACGAGACGGTGGCGAACCAGGTTGAGAGAACCGATTGTGTGGGGGGTCATCGGGTAGCAACCCTCGCTGTGAGGACCGCTGCCACGGCTACTCCTCCTCGAAGTAGAAGTCCTCGTTGGCAGTCGGATAGTCCGGCCACACTTCTTCAATGCTCTCGTAAGGGTCGCCGTCGTCGTCCATTTCCATCAAATTCTGAATCACCTCGGCAGGGGCGCCGGTGCGATCAGCATAGTCGATCAACTCGTCCTTCGTAGCCGGCCACGGGGCGTCTTCGAGGTTTGCAGCTAGTTCCAGCGTCCAGTACATGTACGTTTACGTGCCCCTGGTGCGGCAGAAGTGTCCTTAGTGGGTGGTGATACCGATAGAGCGGACGATAGTACGTAGAACACTGAAATGCAACCCTTCCACCCGCTCATTTTGGGCAGAAAACAATGTATCTGCTCCTTCGTTCCGGACAATGCCGCCGCGCGGCCCAGAACCGCCACGGGTGAGTACGTCTACCTCGTGTTTACTAAGAGGCCGTTGAAATACTATGCCGTAAGCGAGGCGCGCGAATCTTGGCCGAGATCAAGGCGCGAAATCGCAGGCGAATCGGGTGATTCGTTGAGTATTTCGCAACGTAGAGATCGGGCAATCCCGCCGTATGGCGGGAAGGATAGGTGGAGTTTTTCAACAGCCTCTTAACAGATCCTAGTCGAAAGACGCGGTTTCCTGCCGTGCTGCAATAAGCAACTCCTGATACTCGCTTGCGCTCACACCCGGCACGAACGTCGCAACCGGGTTCAGCGCCTGGCCGTCGCTGAGGCGGCGTACTTCATAGTGCAAGTGGGGAGCCGTTGAGAGGCCCGTGTTACCGCTGTAGGCAATGATCTGGCCTCGCTTGACGGGCGTTCCTGCGAGGACACCCGCTGCTGCGCGCGAAAGGTGGGCGTACCGTGTCCGGCGGCCTGCCAGCGGATGATCAACCTCGACCACGTTGCCATAGCCGCTCTTGGATCCCACAAACGAGATCTCACCGTCGCCCGTGGCGTAGATCGGCGTTCCGCGCGGCGTGAGAAAGTCGACGCCGCTGTGCATGCGTCGCGTGCGGAGGATGGGGTGGAAGCGGCTGCCGAAACCCGACGTTAAGCGTGCATTCCGCAATGGCAGGATGGCGGGCTGCTGACGCAGTACATCCTGATGGGCGGAGGCGAGGATTTCCAGTTCCTCGAACGAACGCGTCTGAAGGGCAAACTGGCGCTCTAGCCGGTCGAAAGTGTCACTGGTCTGGCGGAGGAGATCGCGGGTGGGGCCGGAGAACCGGTCGAAGCCGCCGTTCCTGGCGCCGCCAACGCCCACCTGAAATTCGTCTTCCGAAATCGGCTCCGTGCCAAGTACCGCCCGGTAAATCTCGCGGTCCGTTTCGGCCAGCGTTTCAAGCTGGTTGGAGAACGTAGAAAGGCTGTTGTTGGCGGTGCTCAGTTCACCACGCAGCACCTCTATTTCCTGCCGTTGCGCAATCTCATTGGGCGTGGTGATGTTGTTTGAGATCACCCACGTGCCAATCGTTGTCAGAACGAGGACAAGCCCGGCGACCACGCCTGCCTGGACCAACCAACGTCGTTTGCTGGGCTGTACCTCAACAAAAGTGCAGGCTTCGTGGTCGTAGTAGAAATAGCTGTTAGATGACATGCGCAACTGGCGGGTTTAGGAGGAGCATGGCGCTGAGCATCTACGTTTGTTCTGGTGGGCTCGTCATTTGGCGTAGCGTTGCATGAGGGACCGGCTACAGAGCCGCTGGGCTTACCAGAAAGAAAGCGGATGGTTTTCAACCTGCAGAACGGGGTAATGCATTCGTACAGACGGGCGGCTTAGCGCTCCCACTTCCTAAGTGGCCGCCCGGCAAACATCAGACCGTAGCATCCTATTAAGCGCATGCAACTCGCAAATGTCTACCAAGACAAAGTGGAATCGCACGTGGTGGGAGCGCTTTCAAAGCTTGCCGAATATAGAAGGTGGCCTTATGTGTGTCAACTACGTTCCCAGCATGTAAACAAGTCTCCACCCTATCTCCCTGCAATCTCAACGTTTCACGTAATTACAGTGCCGAGAACGGCTCTTCAGGAGCTTTTGGCTACTCGAAGTCGTGCTCGAACCATTCGATGCCGCGCCGTGGCTGAGCCGGGCCGTCTCCCTTCTTTATCTGCTCGGATAACCGGCCCTTGAACACTTTTGCCGCATCGTACCCATAGTGCCGAAGCAGGTGGTTCATCGCAATCACCTCGCAGATAACCGTTACGTTTTTACCGGGTATAATGGGGAGCTTCACAAGGGGTAGCTCAACGTCGAGAACCGGCTCTGAGTCGTCCTCCATTTCGATTCGGGTGTACTCCTCATCCTCATCCCACTTGTGCATCCGCACGATCACCTCGATGCGCTTTTGGTGGCGGATGGCCCGCACACCGAACATGGCGCGAACGTCCACAATGCCAAGGCCGCGGATCTCCATGAAGTGCTGTGCGAGCTCCGTGCCTGAGCCCATCAGCAAACCTTCGGCCTTTTTTGATGCGATCACTACGTCATCCGCCACGAGCCGATGCCCCCGCTCCACCAGGTCGAGAGCCACCTCGCTTTTCCCTATTCCGCTGGGGCCGGTGAGAAGCAGGCCGATTCCGTACACGTCCACGAGCGAACCGTGCAGCGTAAGCTGGAGGGCAAACTGGTCCTCCAGAAAATCCCGCATCTGGTACATGAACGCGGTCGTGGGTACGGGCGTGCGAAACATGGGCACCCCGCGCTCTTCCGCCGCTCTCAGAAGCGACTCGGGCAGCGTGTTGTTATCCGTGAGGACGATGCACGGCAGGTCGTACTCCAACAATTTTGCAAAAGCGCTTTGCCGGCCTTTCTTGGTCATGTGCATCAGAAACCGGCACTCGGTGTTGCCCAGAACTTGCACACGCTCGTGGGTGAACAACTCGGTGTAGCCTGCCAATGCAATGCCCGGCCTGTGCAGGTTTACATCGGTGACAAGCCGCTTTTCTGTGCCGGCAGTGTTGCACTTCTCAATGTCCACGCCCACCCGCGTGCGCATCTGCTCGATGACGTAGGCGACGGTAATCGACTCTTTCTTGAAGGGATCGGGATTGCGCATCACGGAACTTCTACCTTTTCCAGCACGCGGGCAACGAGATCCTCGGACGTGACATCTTCGGCCTCGGCCTCGTACGTCACCGTCAGCCGATGGCGGAGCACATCGAGGGCAAGGGCGCGGATGTCTTCGGGGGTGACGTAGGCCCGGCCATCTAGGAAGGCGTGGGCACGCGCTGCAAGGTTCAGGTTGATGGTTGCGCGGGGGCTGGCGCCAAACTCCAGCAAGCCATTCAGTTCGCGCAGGCCGTAGCGCTCGGGCTCGCGCGTGGCCAGCACCAGATCCACGATGTAGCCCTCCACGCGTTCGTCAACGTACAGGTTGTTGAGTTCGGCACGGGCGGCAAGGATTTGCTCGGGGCCAACGACGGGGCTCACGGCCTCGGCCTTCCCGGTTTTGGCCATCCGCTGCATGATGGTCATCTCCTCGTCGCGCGTTGGGTAGCCGACGGTCACCTTCAGCATAAAGCGGTCTACCTGCGCCTCCGGAAGTGGGTACGTGCCCTCCTGGTCGATAGGGTTCTGCGTGGCCAGAACCAGGAAGGGCTCCGGCAACGGATACGTGGTGTCGCCGATGGTTACCTGCTGCTCCTGCATGGCCTCCAGCAGTGCGCTTTGCACTTTGGCCGGCGCACGGTTGATCTCGTCGGCCAGGATGATGTTTGCGAAGATGGGGCCCTTCTTGACGGCAAACCGGGCCTCCGCCTGATGGTATATGAGCGTCCCGATGAGGTCGGCCGGGAGGAGATCCGGTGTAAACTGGATGCGCTGAAACTGTGCACGGACGGATTGCGCCAGAGTGGATACGGCCAGTGTCTTCGCGAGACCCGGCACCCCTTCCAACAGCACGTGCCCACCCGATATCAAGCCCACGAGCAGCCGCTCAATCATATGCTGCTGCCCCACCACCACGCGTCCTATCTCCTCCAGCAACGGCCGGACAAACCGGCTCTGAACCGCAACCCGCTCGGTGACGGCCGCCAGGTCAAAAGCGGGGCGTGGCGCGGATTCGGGTTGGAGCAACTGGGTGGTGGGCATCGTGATCGATCAAGGGGCGGGATATTTTATGTCCACGATGATACGCACAGCGGCTGTGCTTATTGCCTGTGCCGGCCCCACTGGGGAGGTTCTTTCCCCCGCATTCCAATCAGGTAGTAGCGCACCGTATTCAGACCAGGACATCGCCAATCGACAAGGAGTATCCATTCAAAAAATCGGCGGCATTCATGCGGCGTTTTCCGCCTCGCTGGAGTTCGAGCACGTCCACGGCGCCCGCCCCACACGCCACGACGATACGATCACCGGCTTCGAGAATGGCGCCCGGCGGCGCGTTTGCAAGCGCATCGTTAAACACGACGGAACGAAACAGCTTGAGCGATTCGCCCTCATGCGTCGTCCACGCGGCCGGATACGGTGACAGTGCTCGGATGTGGTTGTGGACCTGCTTCGACGGCAGACTCCAATCCACCTGCCTATCCTCCTTGAAAATCTTGGGCGCCGGGCCGGCGAGCGCATCGTCCTGTGGGGTCGAATCCACCGTCCCTGCTTCGATCCTCCGAACTGTCTCCACAACAGCCTTTGCTCCGAGTTCAGCCAGCCGGTCGTGCAGGTCGCCGCCGGTTTCATTTGGCCCTACTTCTATCTGCTCCTGCAAAATCAAATCGCCGGTATCGACGTCGGGCTTGAGGAAGAAGGTAGTCACTCCGGTCTTCTTGACCCCGGCCATCAGCGCCCGCTGGATGGGTGCCGCGCCACGAAATGCCGGCAGCAACGACGCGTGCAGGTTGAAAGCGCCTTTCTTCGCAAGCATATAGACATCAGGTGGCAGAATCTTGAACGCCACCACCACAATCACATCAACCTCCAGGCCTTCAAGTTCTTCGGCAAAAGCCTCATCCCGTAGCGACTCCGGCTCGAGCACGGGGATCCCCTCCGATTCCGCAACTTGTTTCACGGCCGACGGGCGCAGCGACTGCCCACGGCCGCTCTTTCGATCCGGCGCTGTAACCACACCAATCGGGGAATAGCCGGCCTCAATCAACGCGCTCAGTGGCGGCACGGCGAAATCTGGCGTGCCCATGTAAACGATGCGAAGCGGAGGATCGGGCAAGGTGATATTCGGTAACTGAGGCCAAAAGCTACGCCCCACGCAGGAGACTGCGCGGGGAGTAGGCAGAAGAGCTGCTATCTCAGGGAGTCTGTCGGACTCAGGATGATTCTACTGCGACAGACTCCTAGTGCTACCCCTATTCCGCCGCCTCGTCCCAATTCCTATAGCCTCCAACACCGCCTCCACGATCCTCTCTTCCTCAACCGTATCAACATTTTCGCCATGCTTGAAGAGGTGCGTTCGGCCGCGGAAAGCTGTCCGGCATGGCAGGTGAGCACGATCACCTACCCGCGCGCGCGCGCTCACTCGAGGAGCACCACCCGCCTCGTCTCTCTGAACGCCCCCGCCCGCATTCGGTAGGTGTAGACGCCCGCCGGAAGCCCCGCCGCCACGAACGCTACCTCGTGAGTGCCCTTCGCCTGCGGCGCATCCACCAGCGTGCGCACCAGCCGCCCCAGCACGTCGTAGACCTCCAGGCGGACGTGCACCGCTTCCGGCAGCGTATAACTGATGGTAGTGGAACCCAGGAACGGGTTCGGCCGGCTCTGCCCCAGCGCGTACCCCGCCGGCAGCACATCGGGCTCTTCGGCCGGCGTGAGCGGCTGCGAAAGCTTCAGCGTCAGGTAGTCGGCTCCGCCTAAGGGGCACACCGGGGCGTAGCTCTCCCCCGTCACGTACACGTTTCCGCCCGCATCAACGGCGATGTCCCGTGCCGCACTCGACGTGTTCATCCCCTAACCCGGGTAGAGGTATTCCCAGACGCGCTCCCCCTCGGGTGTGTACTTGAGCACCACGTAGTCGGCCCGCCCCACCGAGTTGATCGACGTAACGTAGACGTTGCCCGACGTGTCGGCCGCGAGCCGGGGCGGGTTCGTGGCGAAGATCGCCGAGTGCGCATACATCCGCGGCCACAACAGATTCCCGTCGAGGTCGTACTTCAGCAGCGTGTCGCCGCCGCCGCCCCAGGCCGCCCCGTAGAGGAAGCCGTGGTCGACGAGCAGGTCGTAGCAGGCGGCCCCGGCGGGGCCACTCTCGGGGTAGCGCCGCTCCCAGAGCGTCTCGCCCTCGGGGCTGTACTTGATCGTCAGGCACTGGTTGGCCTCGCTCGTGCCGTCGCTCCACCCCGAAACGTAGACGTTGTCGTCGTCGTCCACGGCGACGGCGAACGCGTGGTCACTCGGCACGTCCTCGGCGGGGCCGTTGTAGTGCCGGGCCCAGAGGAGCGCGCCGCCGGGGCTGTACTTGAGCGTGGTGTAGTTCCACTGCGTGCCGTCGCCCGGATCCGTCAAACCCCAGCTCTCTCCCGCGATCACGACGTTGCCTTCGGAGTCCAGCGCGAGGTCGAGCCCCCGGTCCTGGTCGTTGGCAGGGCCGTTGTAGGTGGTTCCCCATAGCAGCTCACCGTCGGAATCGTACCGCAGCACCATGACATCCGGTCCAAAGTTCTCGCCGACCACGAACACGTTCGAAGCGGAGTCCAGAACCATCTGGTACCCACCCGAGAACTAGCCGAACCGCTCATTCCATAGCTCCTCGCCGTCCGCACTGTACTCGATTGTTG
>JADFQN010000135.1 GCA_022561755.1 Bacteroidota bacterium | reverse complement strand
GGGTGGGGTGACGGAAGAAGGGGGAAGGGTGCGGGGTGGAGAGTGAAGGGTGAAGGGTGAAGGGTGAAGGGTGAAGGGTGAAGGGTGAAGGGTGAAAACGGCAGCGCGAAAAAGTTCCCATACTGGGTGCTTCGCTCGTGGTTTTTTGGTCTTCGTGTTGTGGCCTTTGTGCTTTGTACTTCAGTCTTTGGTCTTCGCACCCAAGCCGAGCCCTGCTGTTTTCGTACTCTGCGTACTGTTCTCCATCCTCTGTCCTCTGTCTTCAATCATACGACCGGCGCGCTCGGCGATCACGCCCTACCGTCTTCCGTCTTCTGTCCTCCGTCTTCCATCATACAACCGGCGCGCTCGGCGATCATGCCCTACCGTCCTCCTCCGTCTTCTGTCCTCCGTTCTCTGCCGATCATCCACCCCACGACGCGCTCGGCGAGCATGCATACCTCCCAGCCGCCGATCGGCTACCGTCCTTCCAGCTTCGCACGCACCGCCTCGTTCTCAGAATCGAGTTCAAGTGAGCGCGCCCATGCGTCTCGGGCGTCGGCTGTTCGGCCTTGCGCGTCGTACACATCGCCGAGGTGATCGTAGAGCAGCGCGAATGAGTCGTCTGCATCGACGGCCTGTTCGATGGCTTCGGCGGCTTCGGCTAACCGCCCCAGTTTGAAATACACCCAGCCGAGTGTGTCGAGGAAGTACGGATTGTTTGCATCGAGCTCGTTGGCTCTCACCGCCATGTCCAGCGCCTCGTCCAGGTGCTCGTCGCGCTCCGAGAGGATGTACGCGTAGTTGTTAAGGACGAGCGCATTCTCAGAGTCGAGTTCCAGCGCAGCCTCGAAGGCCTCGTCAGCCAGGCGGTGCTCGCCGAGCTTGTCGTGCAACAGGCCCCTCAGGGAGAGCATTCGCGTCCAGTCTTTAATGTCGTCCGGGTGCTCGTCTTCGAGGATCGTGAGCGCCTCTGCTATTTTCGCAATGCCCTTCCGCGGCCGGTCAAGGTGGGCGTAGCCGTAAGCAGCCACACGATAGAGGGCCACATTGCCGGGGAATAGGATGAGACCTTCCTCGGCCAACTCGACCGCGCCTTCGTCATTCCCCACGTAGAGGCGAGACGCTGCGGCCTGCTCCCAGGCTCCTTGATTACGCGGATCCTGCTCGATGGCACGGCCCAGGACATCGGCGGCCAGCGCAAAGTCCTTGTGGTGGAAGGCAAGGTCGCCGAGCATAAGAAGCACGTCGGTCGGCGCCTCCTCGTCGTCGGCGAGCGATCCGAGAATCTGTCTGGCCTCCGCAGCGGCTTCCGGATCGTCCCCCGCCCTCTCGTAAAGAAGAGCTGCGCGGCGAAGCTGTTCCTCCGCGAAAGAGCCGCTCGTGAGCCCGTTGCGTAGTGCGATGGCTCGTTCGTACTCGCCCTGGTCCTCCAATAAATCCGCGAGCATGAGCGTGCCTTCAACATTGGCCGGCTCCAGGGTCAAGTAGCGCTCGAGGATGTGAATGGCGTCGTCGGTCCGCCCTGCATCGCGATAGGCCATCCCCAGGCGGAACTGGATCATTGGCTCGTTTCGGTGGGCATCGGCGGCGAGTCCAAGCATACGAAGTGCTTCCTCCGTATTACCGAGCCGGGCGTGTAGTGCTTCCATGCGGAGGCGGAGAGCAACGGTCTCACCGGCGGCATTGATTAGTTGCTCGTAGGTCAAGAGCGCTTCCTCAAAATGCCCGCTCTGCTCCTGAAGCCGGCTGAGCGCAGCCAGCGCCTCGGCGTCGCGCGGGCGAAGTGCAAGGAGCGCAGAGTACGTAGAAATCGCCGCATCCGGCTGGTTGAACTCGGTCTGAAGTTCCGCCAGCGTCGCGTAATACGACGGCTCGTCGCGGCTGTGCTCAACGGCCTCGGCAGCGTAGAAGAGGGCTTCGGCGGTTTGACCAAGCGCCGTGTACGACTCCGCCAGGGCCGAGAGAACAGCAGGCTCCCCAGGGCGTGTGTCGAGAACGTTGGTGAACAACTGCACGGCCTGCTCGTGGTCGCCGAGGTAGGCCTCGGTGAGGGCACGCACGAACAGCGCTTGCGACTGCGGCTCCACGTTCGTCAGGCCGTTGCCCCGATCTTGCGCTCTCACGGGGCTTCCACCGCCGATAGCGGCGAAAATGCAGACAAAAAGCAGGAGGCGTAGACGGATCATGCTAAAAAGTTAACGCTTCGATTCAGAAGTCGGCAGGGAGATCTTCCGAAAGACAGCGAGCGATGTGACGTGAAAACGTATGTTAGGGTCGCTTCGTACGGCCTCACCTACCTCAAACTGTAATTCCGCCCGAATGGAAACCAAGGAAACCACGGGAAACGTGGGAAACGCGGCGCGCTCTCGTTTCAAGGCGCCCGATACGCCCCTCATCATCTTCTCCATCATCGTTCTGGCTGCCATCCTAACGTGGATTGTGCCCCCGGGAGCCTACCAGAAAGCGGAAATGGAGGTGGAGGGAGTGGGTACGCGTGAGGTAGTCGTGCCCGGCACCTTCGAGATCATCGAGCGCGAGGCAACCGGCGTGTGGCCGCGCCTGCGGCACTCGGCCGGGATGATTTTCCAGGCCCCTATTCTCGGTTTCATCGACGAGGACGCTGCCCCGATCATAGCGTTTGTGTTGTTCATCGGCGGTGCGTTCGCCGTGCTGGAGAAAACAGGCGCCGTGACGGCGGCCTTACGGAGATTGGTGCGGGCTTCTCAGCGGTCCAAAGCGATCGAGATGATGCTCATACCGTTGTTCATGGTCTTGTTCTCGCTCGGCGGGGCCGTATTCGGGATGGCGGAGGAAACCATCCCGTTCATTCTCATCTTCGTGCCGCTGGCCCTGGCGCTCGGTTATGATTCGCTTACCGGCGCGGCCATTCCGTTTCTGGGCTCGGCCGCAGGCTTCGCCGCCGCATTCTTTAACCCATTCACGGTGGGCGTGGCGCAGGGCATAGCAGATGTACCGCTGTTTTCGGGCGCTGGATTTCGGATGGTCTTGTGGCTCATCACTACGTCGATAGTGGTCGGATTTGTGATGTGGCACGCCAGGCGCGTCCGTCGCGATCCCTCGAAAAGCCCCACGGCCGAACTCGATCGCCGCAAAAGAGAGGAGGGGATGCGCCTTGACGACGCCGACGACACGTTTACGGGACGGCAAAGAGCCGTGCTCGCCGTGTTCTTTTTGGGATTGATCGTGCTGGTGTGGGGTGTGTTGCCAACCGAGAAAGGCGGAATGGGTTGGTACATTATCGAAATTGCGGCGCTCTTTATCGCAATGGGTGTGGTCATGGGGTGGGTCGGTGGCCTCGGCGCCAACCAAACCTCCAAGTCCTTCATGGACGGGGCAAAAGACCTCGTCGCAACCGCCGTCATTATCGGTATCGCGCGGGGTATTCTGGTGGTCCTCCAGGATGGCCAGGTGATCGATACCATTCTCCACGGGATGGCCTCGGCGCTGGCAGAAATGGGTTCCGCCGGCGCGGCGATGGCAATGTTCGGCACGCAGACCGCCATCAATTTCTTTGTGCCTTCCGGCAGCGGCCAGGCCGCCCTCACCATGCCCCTGATGGCGCCACTCGCCGACCTCGTAGGCGTGACCCGCCAAACAGCTGTGCTCGCCTTCCAGATGGGGGATGGCTTTACGAACATGATCATCCCCACCAGCGCCGTGCTCATGGGCGTGCTGTCGCTTGCGGACGTACCCTGGACGACCTGGGCTCGCTGGATTCTGCCTCTTCAACTTGTGTTGTTCTTGCTGGGCCTCGTTGTACTCTTCGTTGCTGCGCAAATCGGCTTCTGATGCCCGACGTTTCGGAACAGCGCTTGCATCTCAGTTTGCCGAACGGGCTTCACAACGTACTTTCACCTTGAAATAACTTCTGGGGTGTTCTGTCCGTCCTTCACTCTCGAAACTGTCCAGGACCGGCTACACCGCAGTCCAGTCCAACCACCAGCCTCTCTCTGCTTCCCATGAAAACTCTTACCTCCAGCCGCATCCTGGGCCTCGTCGCCCTCCTCGCGTTTGCTTTCCCCGCCATGGCGCAGTCGCCGAATGGCGTTTGGCGTACCATTGACGACGACGACGGCGAGCCGAAGTCGCACATCGAGATTTACGAGCAGGGTGGCTTGCTCTTCGGCCGCGTTCTCAAGCTTCTCCCTGAGGGTAGGCTCTGCGAAGACTGCGCCGATCAGTTCGAAGGCAGCGACATGGTTGGCGTCGTCGTTCTTCGGGACATGGAGCCCGACGGCGACGAATGGTCAGGTGGCACCATCATCGACCCGAAGAACGGCCGCACCTACCGCTGCAAGATGGAACTCGATGGCCCGAACCGGCTGCGCGTCCGCGGCTACATCGGTATTTCGCTGCTTGGCCGCACCCAGGTGTGGGAGCGCGTTCAATAACCCGTTTTACCACTCGATTCGACCGATAACCACATGGTTACGGCCAGGGCAACGCCCTCTGCCTTGTTGGCGGGGGGCGTTGCCGTATCTTCTGCGCATTCGTTTTGGCATGGCGCCGAAATAATTAACCCCCAATCGGCCTTCCCATACTGCTTCATACAGTCGAGGCATCCCCGTTTTGCGGGATGTGATCAGCCATGAGCGCGCTGAGTGGACACGTTCTCGTGCTCAATCAGGACTACCGTGCGCTATCGGTGTGCAGCGTCCAGCGGGCGCTGGTGCTGGTATTTCTGCACAAGGCTGAGTTGGTAGAGGCGCACAACGGTCGCGCGGTGCGGTCGGCACACGCGAGCTTCCCGTGGCCCTGCATCGTCCGTTTGAAGGTGTACGTGCGCGTGCCCTACCGGCGGATCATGCTCACGCGCAGCAACATCCTCCGCCGCGACGGCAACCGCTGCCAGTACTGCGGCGGCCGCGAGCGACTTACGCTGGACCACGTGGTGCCCCGGTCGCGTGGTGGATCGGACTCGTGGGATAACCTCGTGGCCGCCTGTGTGCCTTGCAATAACAAGAAGGGCAACCACACACCCGCCGAAGCCGGCATGCCGCTTCGGCGCGGCCCGTTCCGTCCCTCGCACGTGATGT
Source organism: Bacteroidota bacterium (assembly GCA_022561755.1). Lineage (GTDB taxonomy): Bacteria > Bacteroidota > Rhodothermia > Rhodothermales > Rubricoccaceae > JAHEJB01. The sequence goes on along the minus strand of JADFQN010000135.1, from coordinate 3,764 downwards.
ACCTCCGCGATTTCCTCGGTTCGCTGGAAGAGTCCTGGAAGCCGTATCTCTACGCCGCATAGCGGCGCTCTTATAGCGTATTTCGTATTGCGTAGGGCACGGGTACAAATAGCAAGCTGAGACGCAAGCCCGCAATACGTACTAGGCAGTACGCACTAGGAAATACGCAATAGATCGCATGAACTTCCTTTCCAACCCCATCGTCGCGCGGCTACTTTGGGCGCTTCCGCTTCTGATGTTTGTGATTTCGGGAGCGCTCGTCAAAGCGGGACTTGGGCAGAAGAACGCGGCCGACTACGGCGAAGTGATTGAGGCCCGCATCGACTCGCTGGATGTGCGGGAGCGGAGTGAGATCACCCACGCGGCAGTCTATCTCACGTACACCCTTCCGGACGGCACGCACGTTGAATCGCGCCCGGTGGAGATGCAGTTGGTGTTCATCAAAGAGCTGGAGGGACACGAGGGCGAGACGATCCTGATCCGCGTGGACGAGAAATCGGGCCAGATCGTCCGCGACGAGCACCGGCGCGCGCAGTGGGTGCTCACGTTCAGCTTCGCCGCCATGGCGCTCATCGGCGCCCTCGGACTGTCGTGGATGGTTGGCGGGTGGAACCGGTTTCTCAAGCGGGAAGGCGACCCGGGGGAAAGGGGGAAGTGAAAAGGGTAAAGGGAGAAGGGTAGCCATGCGGCACCTCACGATCGTTTGTGGTTAGGGACGACCCTCGTCTCTGCCAGCATTCGATTCACGCCGGCTCTACTGCACTTGCCCAAAACAAAAGCGATGCTTCCAAATTCGGCCGAGGCTCAAACGACAGAACCCATTACCAGGCCGACATGTCGCGATGATGCCGGGTTTTTGTCGCATCCGTTTAGATGCGCATACATGAGTTAAGGCTACGCGCTCCAATTATGTTCGTTTACGCCAGAATGAATTCGAATCCAAGGCCCAAGTACGTATACCTAACGAAGCGCGCGGGGATCAGCGTGGCCCAGAAGAGCAACCACGGATATTTCTTGAGTCCGCACGCCGCATAGAGTACGTCGCAAGGAATTGGAGAGGCCGTCCCCAAAAACAAGAATAGCGTTGTTACTCGCCGTGGCCGACCCTCCGTCCACGGGTGCTTGGCGATCTTTGGAAAACGTCGCCGGATCCGTTGAGTGTCTCCGAGATATCGTCCAATAAAATAAGTAACAAGGGAGCCTGTAGAACTTCCAATGGCCATTACAATTGCCAAATGGACGACGCCATATCCCATCGATATTCCGACGAGGGCGTAGCCCCAGACGGGGAGGAAGAGAGGCGTACTGCTTATGGCAGTGATCAAGAATAGAATGGCATCCATCCAGTTCTGGCCATACGTGCGGAGAAAATGTGTGCCCAGCGCCATAAGCTCGTCTTGAAAGAGCGCAGTGATGATCAGGCCACCGAGGATGATGGAGACCGTAATGACGATGGGGGCAATTTTCCCGTTGGGGGAATCTTCGTCCTCAGGCAGCAGAAGGTTGTCCTCAGCGGGCAGCACTCCAAAAACTGCCTCCCGTTTCGAGGCAGAGATGGGTGCTATCGGCCGACCCTCCATTCCCTTAGGTACACCTTTCCCTATTCCGGCGAGTATCGTGGGGGGGATATCGTAGCTCGAGGGCGACATTGAATTATGAGTTCGGGTGAGTGACACGCGGGAACCACATTTCCCATTTACGAGGTTACGAAGTATTCCACGCCGGCGCGCATGATACATACCTGGCGAGTACTCAAATCATCCTACCCAGCCGCTCGTTAAAACTCGGATTCAATTCTGGAAGCGCCGACTTGTCGTGTGACGGAACTAACACGTCCACTATTCCATCAATCTGCCTATCGAACTCTTGATGACAGCGAATGCAAAGTTGGTGAGGCTCGCATTTCGTCAAAGCCATGAAAGTGGTTAGGTGATGAGCCCACTTCCTCAAACCTCCTGGTAAATCTCCCCACCCGCCTCAGCGAACTCACGGGATTTCTCTTTCATGCCCTCGGGGATAGCAGCCTCTATGTCAACGCCGTGCTCTTCAGCGTAGTCGCGAACGTCCTGGGTGATTTTCATCGAGCAGAACTTGGGACCGCACATCGAGCAGAAGTGGGCCACCTTGGCCGAGTCCTTTGGTAGCGTCTCGTCGTGGTATTCGCGGGCGCGTTCGGGATCGAGGCCGAGGTTGAACTGGTCCTCCCACCGAAACTCGAACCGCGCCTTGGAGAGCGCGTTGTCGCGGGCCTGCGCGCCGGGATGGCCCTTGGCGAGGTCGGCGGCGTGGGCGGCGATCTTGTAGGTAATGACGCCCTCGCGCACGTCGTCGCGGTTGGGAAGGCCCAAGTGCTCCTTCGGCGTCACGTAGCAGAGCATCGCGCAACCGTACCACCCAATCATCGCCGCGCCGATGCCGGACGTGATGTGGTCGTAGCCCGGCGCGATGTCGGTCGTGAGCGGGCCGAGCGTGTAGAACGGCGCCTCGCCGCACCAGTCGAGTTGCTTCTGCATGTTCTCCTGGATGAGGTGCATGGGCACGTGCCCCGGCCCCTCGTTCATTACTTGCACGTCGCGCGCCCAGGCGCGTTTGGTCAAGTCGCCCTGGATGTAGAGTTCGGCGAACTGGGCGTCGTCGTTGGCGTCTTCGAGGGACCCCGGACGGAGGCCGTCGCCGATGGAGAACGACACGTCGTAGGCGGCCATGATCTCGCAGATATCGTCCCAGTGCGTGTAGAGGAAGCTCTCCTCGTGGTGCGCCAGGCACCATTTTGCCATGATGGAGCCGCCGCGCGAGACGATGCCGGTCCGCCGCTTCGCCGTCAGCGGGACGAACCGCAGGAGCACGCCCGCGTGGATGGTGAAGTAGTCCACGCCCTGCTCGGCCTGTTCGATAAGCGTGTCGCGGAAGAGATCCCAGGTGAGGTCTTCCGGCGCGCCGCCGACCTTCTCCAGTGCCTGGTAGATGGGCACGGTGCCGATCGGCACTGGCGCGTTACGGAGCATCCACTCGCGCGTCTCGTGGATGTTCTTGCCGGTCGAGAGGTCCATCACCGTGTCCGCCCCCCAGCGGATCGCCCAAACCAGCTTTTCCACTTCTTCCGCAATGCTCGACGTAACCGCCGAGTTGCCCATGTTGGCGTTGATCTTGACGAGGAAGTTGCGGCCGATGATCATCGGCTCCAGCTCGGGGTGGTTGATGTTGGCCGGGACGATGGCCCGCCCGCGCGCCACCTCGCTCCGCACGAACTCCGGCGTGATGACCTTCGGGATGGCTGCGCCAAACGACTGGCCCGCGTGCTGTTGAAATAGGTCCGGATTCGTCTCACGCAGCGCCTCCAGTTTCTGGCTCTCGCGGATGGCGATGAACTCCATCTCGGGAGTGATCTCGCCTCGCCGCGCGTAGTGCATCTGGGTGACGCATTTCCCGGGCATCGCCCGTCGGGGTGGCCGGACGTGCTCAAAGCGCAGGTGATCGAGGCGTTCGTCGTTGGCCTGCTCACGGCCGAACGCGCTCGTCAATCCGCTGAGGAGTTCCGTATCGCCTCGTTCCTCAATCCACGCACTCCGCACGCTGGGAAGCCCCACGCGCAAGTTAATCGTGGCCTCCGGATCGGTGTAGGGGCCGGACGTGTCGTAGACGGGGATCGGTGGGTTCTTCTCCACGGACCCGTTTCCTCCTAGATCTTTGCCATTCTCTATGGACCCCCTCCCCCCGGCTTCGCCGGGGTACTCCCCCTTGTCAAGGGGGAGAGTGTGCGTGCT
>JADFQN010000134.1 GCA_022561755.1 Bacteroidota bacterium | reverse complement strand
AGCGCCTCTGATGCCGATTGCCCCGAGAAATACAGATCCACCCAGCCATCGCCATTTACATCACCGGACGCAATTGGCGTGCCTCTTAGGCCGCTCAGCCCGGCGGCGGCTGTGATATCAGAAAACGTTGCATTCCCGTTGTTGTGGAACAAGCGCGAGTCGGCAGGATCGTTTGCGACGAATACATCTATCCAGCCGTCGTTATCGAAATCCGCTGCCGTTACGTTCCAGCTTCCCTCATTGGTTGGCCCCGCAATCCCAGCCGCGGCCGCCACATCTACAAAGGTTCCGTCGCCCTGGTTTCTAAAGAGGCCGTCGTTTTGATCGGTGTTGGCCACAAACACATCGAGCCACCCATCATTGTCGAAGTCGAGCCAAAAAACGCCCCAGCTTGATCTGCCGTCGTTAAGACCAACGTCAACGCCTACCTCGGCAAAGCCGCCGGCACCGTCGTTTCGGTAGAGGATATTCTCAATCTCCGGACAGATGCCAATGTATATGTCGGTGTCTCCATCACGGTCATAATCTGCGGCTTGGGCTCCATAGTCATTCCTCGGAACTGGTGGAAGCAAACTGCTTGCATCTACAAATGTACCATCGCCCAGTCCTTGAAATAGATGATCCGTATCGCCGTCATCTCCTATGAACACATCGAGGGCGCCATCATTGTCATAATCCAGCAACAAGGAACCTTGCGCAAACCCGAATGAGCTTCCCAAATTGATTCCGCCGTTGGGAATCGGAACGAACATCTCTCGAGCTCGGTGGAATCTGTACACGTTTGGATCAAAGACGTATAGAATGAGCGCCTCAGGAAGCCCGTCTCCGTCAACATCTGCGAATACTACACCCCACGGTTCCGGCTCAGCATCAATCGGAACCGCCTCGAATCCTCCCGACTTTTGAAGTAGCAACCTGCCTGGTCCGACCAAGTCCACCCGGCCATCGGCGTCAACATCTACCACGGTTGCTCCAAAATATTGGTTGGCGCCACCTTGGGGTAGAAGATCAGTCCGATCCGTGAACGTCTGTGCGGAACTGTGCACCGCATTCTGGGAGAGCAGCAAAAGGAAAACAGCAAAACGAAGCATATCCGAGCACGAGTCTATGTACCCTACAATTATAGTGATGCCGGGGGTCTTGTCAAACCCATTTGCACAACCCGCTCAATCCTCGCTCAACTCGATGTCCACCCCATACCGAAGCCTGGCTTCGGCCTCCAGGGTGCCGGCTACATCGGGGTAGGTGGAGACGATACGCTCGAACATGGGTTTGTCGAGTTCGTAGAGGTCGCAGGCGGTGATGGCGCGGACGCTGGCCGTGCGTGGTTGGTCGAGGAAGAGGGCGATCTCGCCGAAAAAGTCTCCGTCGCTGAGCGTGTTCAGGATGGTTCCATCCCCAGCGACAACCTCCACTTCACCTCTGCTCAGGAAGAACATCTCGCGGCCGGTTTCGCCAATGCGCACAACAAAGTCGCCGGGGAGGGCCACGAACGACTCGAGGTTGAGGGCCACGTCGCGCACGAAGGCGTCGCTCGCAGCATCGAAGAGGGGGACGTTTTTGATGAGATCGCGCTTGAGGAACAGGGCTACCTCCTCGCGGAGGCTCGGCGGCAACGACTGCATCACCTCCGATTCGTCCGATACCAGCCGCTCCTCCCACACGTAGTCGAAGTAGCGCTGGATGCGGCGGCGGAGCGGCGTGGGCAGCGCGCGGTATTGCATGAACGCGCTGAGGCGCTCGCGCTGCTCCATGTAGCGCGCCCGCACGGGGTCCAGGCTGCTGATGAGCGATGCGATGTTGCCGATCAGGTAGGCATAGATATCCACGCCGAGCATCATCACCCCGATGCCGTACACCTTCTGGCCCATCGTGACCGGCACGATGTCGCCGTAGCCGACAGTGGTGATGGTCGAAGTAGTCCAATAAAAGGCATCCACATACGCGGCCTGTGTAGCACCGGGCGAGGCGCCCCCGATCAACTCGATCCATCCGCACGCGATCCAGTGGAGGCCCAGCGCCAGCCAGTATAGAAAAAACGTGAGCCTGAGCACGGTGCCGTGGACGATGTGGAGATGGCCCAACCTACCCATCCCCTGCCCCACCCTGTACAGTTTGAGAAGCCGCAGCAGCCGAAGCAATTCTCCGCCGGGAAGCAGGAAGAACGGGATGGCAGCCAGCAGATCGAGGGCGAGGCCAAACCGGGCGCCGCGCTGCTTTGCCGCCGGCAACTCACGGCTCCGCCTTAGACGAACGGCCAAATCCAGCCCGAACAGAACCGTCAGCAGGCCTTCGACGGTCGAGGCGGAGCCCGTACCCATGAACCCCGAGACCTCCGTGAGCGGGATGTAGTACGCCGCCGCCGTTGCAACCAGCGCGATCAGCACATTCCAAAGGTGCGACCAAAGATTGGAGTCGGGTGAGGTCTCGTCCACGGTTTCTCGGTTCGTTGTCCGAAAATAGCCGTGGGGAATTGCTTCAGGCGCTCCCAAGATCTCGGGAGCCCACCGAATGGCTGAACCTCTTCTCCCCAACAAGGTTGCACATTTGTATCTCAAGAGGTCCCATGTACGTATGGAGCCCATCCAGAAGCGATTCCTCATGGATGAACACAATCCCCCCGATGCAGTGCAGCTCGACCTTGCTACGTTCGAGAAGATCGAGACGGTGCTGGAAGATTACGCGCTCTACCAGTTCATGCAGGAAGATGAGAACGACGCTCCGTTGAGCTTGAAGGAAGCACAGGCTTACTACGGCACGTTACCGAAGGCTGAGTGAATACCGTTTATCGGAAGCGCTTCCTGAAGGATCTCGCCCGCATTCCCCCTTCGACCCGTCAACAGGTCGAGCAGTTTGCCTTCGAAACCGTACCACGGGCTGCTAGGAGGCTGTTGAACAACGTCATCCTGCCTGCGACGGCGCCTCTCGGCCGATCTCTTCGTTGCGAGATGCTCGCCGAATCACCGATTCGACTACGATCTCGCGTCTTGATATCAACCGAGATGCGCTCCCCGACAAGTCGGGGCAGGCTGTCTCGGCGACAGAGCACGTAATTCAACAGCCTCCTAGGCGAAACGGGCCGAATAGAAAAGATGAAGGGCTTCCTCAACGCTTACAAAGCCCGTTTCGGCTCCTACCGTGTGGGGTTGATCGTCGATGGTGACGTGGTTGTGTTCGCGCGGTTTCTGGACCGGAAGGAGATTTATCGGTACTTCCCTTGATCGGAGGTCTCGTCCACGGCTTCTCGGTTTGTCATCCCAAAATAGCCGTTTCGGGGGCTCAGGCGGCCGGCCGACTCCACCTCAGAATCAGCACATACCCGCTGGGGTCGCTGAGAAGCCTGCCCGGGTTCTGCATCACCAGCGCAAAGAGAAGCGCGTCGCCGTCTTGCCGGACGGCGATGTCCACGGGGAAGGCGTTGGGCAAGGCCTCGACATCCGTGTACACAAGCACGCGCTCGATCCGGCCCTCGCGGTCGTACACGTCGATGCGAATGTGGTCGGCACGGAGATTGAGGACGAAGAGATTGTCCCCGAACGGCGCAGCCGAGCTCACGAGCAGCGGCGGCTTGTCCACCTCGCCGAGCATGTACTGGTTCGAGCGGACGAGTTGCGGCGAGTCGAACCCCGCCAGCGCCATCGAATCGGCAGCCGCTCCGTCCGGCGCGTCCATTGCGAGTACGTCCACCACCGGCCGGTAGCCCGAAAGCGACAGTAGCGAATCACCCCACGCGCGGAGGAACCCGATGTGCCGCCAGTATGGTCCGGGCAGATTGTAGCTCGCCACCAGCGCACCGCTCTCCGATACGCGAAGCAGGCGGATGGCCTTCTCGTCGGACCGCTTTACGAAGATCTCCGAATCCGTAACAAGGGCCGCCGATATCTCCTCTTCAGGCAGCGGCGAGCTCCGCACAATCTCAGCCTCCCGAACGAAATCCAGCCGGTTCTGTCCCCGGTTCAGAAGAACCAGCGTGTCGCCGCGCACACCGGCGGCGTAGGGATACTCGAGCCCGTCCGGCTGCCACTCCTCCTCATAAACTCCGTCGCGGCCAATGACGTGCAGGCTGGCTCTCCGGGTATCGACCACGAATAGCTTGCCCCCGAGTGAATCGGGGAGCCACTCCAGCGAAGTGGGAAGCTCCATCGGCGATTCTTCCGTTCCGTAGATGACGGAAACCATCTGCAACGAATCAATCGGCGCCGCGGCCGCAATCTCCCGCGACAGCGAGTCGCCCGGCGTCAGCTCGTGGGTGATCTGTCGCTGGCTGGATGGCAGGCAGGCGATCTGCGCAAGGATGAGGAGGAGCGCTGACGCCAGAAGAAAACGTCTCTCTAGCACCAAAGTAAGTACGGTAGAACGTGTGAAAGGGTGGGATAGAAGGGTGAAGGGTAAAGGCTGAGGTCGTTCTTCGTGCGTTGTTCTTCAGACTCGGATTGCTGTCCTCTGGCACCTGGCCCGCGCCTCCCGATACCTGTCGTCAAACTCTCACACACTCTACCCTCATACTGCAAGAACTCAACCTCGCTCGGCCAACAGAAGCGGCACGTCGAGCGTTCGCCCATCTCTCACCACGGTAACGACCACCGTGTCGCCGGCCCGGTAGTCAATAAGGCGCTGGCGGACGTCGGCGTTGGAGGACACGTCTTCGCCGTTGATGGCTACAACCACATCGTAGGGCCTGAATCCCGCGGCCTCGGCGGCGGACTGCGGTTCCACGCTTTGCACGATGAGCCCGCGGGCTTCGGGGAGGTTGAGCACTTGAGCGAGGCGGGCGCTAACGGGCTGCACATTCAGGCCGGTTTCAAAAGTCCGATCCACAACGCCATGTACTCTCAACTCGTTGGCCACGCTCTCCACCCGCCAGGCCGGGACGGCAAAGCCGAGGCCCACCGAGCCGCCCGAGCGTGAGTAGATGAAGGTGTTCATCCCCATCACCTTGCCCAGCGCGTTCACGAGCGGCCCACCGGAGTTCCCCTGATTGATCGCGGCGTCGGTCTGGATCATGTCGCGGAAAATGCGGCCTTCCTGCGGCGCGAAGTTCCGCCCTATGGCGCTCACCACACCCACAGTTACGGTGGGTTCGGCGGCCTCGAACAGCCCGAACGGGTTGCCCAACGCGACGGCCCATTCGCCCACGATTGCGTCGTGGCTGTCGTCAAACGCGAGGAAGGGAAGCGGCGACTCGGCGTCCACTTTGATGAGCGCGATGTCGGTTTCGGGGTCCGAGCCAATCAGCACGCCCTCCCGTTGCGAGCCGTCCGGAAAGGCCACCGTGATCTTTGTCGCGTTGCCTGCCACGTGGTCGTTCGTGACAATGTATCCGTCGGGCGATATCACAAAACCCGAGCCGACGCTCTGCACCTGCTGCTGGTACACGCGGTCGGGGCGGCGCCCAAAAAAGCGCTCGAAGAACGGATCGCCGGCAAACGGATCGCGGTAGTGCACCTGCCGCACCTCAATCACGTTGATGGAAACGACGGCCGGAGCCACGGCTTCTACGGCCCGTGTGATGGCTGTCCGGCGGCTGACGTCCAGCCTGGCTTCCACATTATTCAGCGCGTCCGGCTGTACGCTTTGCGGCGACGGTACCGTGGCTTGATTCTGAGACTGCGCGGGCTGTTCGCATCCGGCGAGGAGAAGGGCGAGGAGAAGGGCTACTTTCTTCATGGGTTCGAGAATGGGGTAAGCGTGGAGTCTGTCCGACTTAGGAGTTCCCCGCCAAGGCGGGGCAGGCCGTAACGAGGCGAGCGGGGAATCGAGACCAGTTTCTCGATCTTTTGAGGCGCATAGTGGGGCTACGTAACGAAAAATATCGGGAGAATGGGCCGATTAACCGCCGCCGCAGTAGAGTCGTCCTAAGTCCGACAGACGCCTCTAGAGCCGCGTGCAAACGTACGCAAGCCACAGCCTCTACGGCAGGGCCTGCGGCGCAGTTTCTGAAAAGACGGCGCGCTCTTAAGAGGCTGTTGAAGAAGTCATCCTGCCTGCGGCGGCGCCCTTCGGCCGATCTCCGCGTTGCCCCGCGCTTGTCGCGGGGAGCACTTCTTCGACGGGCTGTTAACGCCTCGATACATCGGCCCATTGCCCTACTCATGCTGACGTCCTCCCGCTCCTTTTTTGATGCCCGCATCCTCACGCGAAGTGCGGTTGTTGGCGGGCTGGTGTGGATGGGGCTCTTGTTCGCGCCGTTGGCTGTGGCCGGTCCACTGGCGGATGTGGCTACGGTGCTGCTTTTGGGTGTGCTCGTCGTCGTTCCGCTGGCGCTGGACGTAGCAGCCACACCGGGCCGTGATGGAAGAAACGCCCTTCCCTACCGGCTCGCCGTACTTGTTCACCCGATTGGCGCACTGGGAGCCTGTGCGTCGTTCTTCGTTCCCGCCGGGCAAACGGCAGCCGTCCTCGGGGCCCCGTGGATGCTCTTCACTGTTTTCGTTGCGCTGGAAGGTCTGCGCCGTCTTCTGGAGCACATCAAAACCCGCACACTTTCCGTTCACGTTCTCGTAACATCCGTTGGCTTCCTGTATCTGCCCGGCGGATCCGGTTGGCTATTCCTAAGTCGCCTTGGGGCCGATCCGGGCCCGTACGGAGAGCTGATCGTCCTCCTTACTGCTGTCCATTTCCATTTTGCCGCGTTTGTGGCGCCGGTGTGGGCGGGGAAACTGGGGAGCTCGGCAGCCGCGGATAGATCGAAGACGTATCCGGCGTTTCGGGTGGTCGGGGTCGGGCTCATCGCAGGTACGCCGCTCGTAGCGATGGGCATCGCGGGCTCGCCCACCATCGAAACGATTGGCGTGATGCTACTGACGGCGAGCGCATTCGGCCTCGGGTCGATGGGACTGCTGCAAGCGCCCCGTTTCCCGGATCGTCAGGGCGCGATCATGCTGGGTCTTTCGGCGGCCTCGCTGTGCCTTGCCATGTTGTGGGCGTTCGCCTTCAACCTCGGCCCCCGGTTTGGATGGTCTTCGCCGGATGTGATCGCGATGATCCCGCGCCACGGATGGCTCAACGGCGTCGGTTTCGGGTTGATCGGGATGTTGGCATGGCGGCGGCTGCGGAGTACCTGCGAATGCTAAGGTTCAGCAGCAACTCCCCGTCCTAGCCGATTCGTTTGCTGAGTCTTCCGCGCAGCCGCCGAACAGACCGTAGTGCGCCCTCCGGTCGCCGATGACGTTGAAGTACGCACCGTAGCGTGTCTCCTGGACCATTGCGGCGGAGTTGCCGCATACCAGCATCGGGCGGTTCCTTTCAAACAGGTGGTGGTCATCCAGGGGGAAGGTGTTCTCCGCGCCTTCGAGACCGCCCAAGTAACACGCCACCTGCCCGTAGTCCTCGCAGCGATCCTCCAGCGAATCCAGTTTGAACGCGCGAATGGTCTTCGACGTGAACCGGGCGTTGCCGAGCTTCGCTATCAGTGACGCATCTTCGACGGTGATTTCATGTTGTGCCACCAAGCGGTAGTCGGGGCAGCCGAGGTTGAGCAGAAGACGGCGGAAGTCCTCGTCGTACATCGCGCCACCGAGGCATTCGCCTAGCAGAACCGGATCACTCTGAACCACATCCGGAAGCCTCCGGTCGCAGAACACATCGGAGAAGTACAGCTCTCCGCCCGGCTTGAGCACACGGAAGATCTCCCGGAAGACGGCCTCCTTGTCCGGCGACAGGTTGATGACGCAGTTGGACATCACCACATCCACGCTCTCATCTTCGATGCCCACCGCGCCCAAATCTTCGATGGCGCCGAGCCGGAAGCTCGTATTCGGTTCGGCATAACCAAACTTCTCCGCGTGCTCCACCTCGTAACGGACGGCTACGGCGAGCTGCTCCTCGGTCATATCCACGCCAATCACCCAGCCCTGCTCCCCGACCAGCACGGAAGCCAGATAAACATCGCGGCCGGTTCCGCAGCCGAGATCGAGTACCGTACAGCCTTCCAATGCCGGAGGTATCGGCGAGCCACACCCATAAAAACGAGCCAGCACCTCTTCGGCAATTAGGGCCAGGATGAGCTTGTGGTGCTCGGGAATGGCCTCCTCTGTGCAGCAGGCGCTGGTTTTCAGGTCGGCGGAGGACGTGAGTTCGCGGCCGTAGTAAGCGCGGACCTGCTCGTGGGTTGCGCTGTCCGGCGCCGTCAAAACATTCATCACCAGTATTGGAATCGTGTGGATGACGATGCTAAGCGCGTGGCGCCCCTTTGGCAATCACGTTTCACTCACACTTTTTATCGCTTGCCAGAGGTAGGCGCAGATGTCATCGGTGTTTCGTACCATCTAAGACCACGGCAAAAAGCCGGTCACCCGATCACTCTACTTCCCCAAGCCCATGTCCATCGCCAAAACCATCGAGGTTTCCTCACAGTCTACCGCTGGATTCAGCGAGGCCGCCCAGGCTGCCGTCACAGAGGTTAGCCGCACCATCAACAACGTCAAACACGTGTGGGTCGAGTCGTTCGAGATGATCGTGCAGGACGACGGCAGAGGCTTTGACCCGGACGTCCCACGCCAGCCGAACGCCAGCGGAGGCGGCTTCGGTCTAATCAGCATGAGAGAGCGCGCTCGTCTACTTGGCGGCGAGCTCAGAGTGGAGAGCAGCCCAGGCAAGGGAACCCTGGTCGAGACGACCTTGCCGGTAGGTTAGACGTCACCCCAATGGCCGAACCGATAAAAATCCTCATTGCTGACGACCACCCCATCGTGAGGGAAGGCCTGGCGACCGTCTTGAATATGGAGGATGGCCTGGAGGTAGTGGGTCAGGCTGCCAACGGAGTGGAAGCGGTGTCGTTGGCCAGGGATCTGCGCCCGGATGTCA
>JADFQN010000022.1 GCA_022561755.1 Bacteroidota bacterium | reverse complement strand
CACCATCGACGCCCGTTTCATCGAACATGGCCTTGATCTTTTCGGGCGTGGTCGCGTCGCCGTTGCCGATGAGCGGGATGTCGCGGAGCCCTTCCTCCTTGATGCGCCGAAGCCACGGCCAGCGGGCTTCGCCGCGGTACATCTGCGCGCGCGTCCGGGCATGGACGGCCAGCGCCTGCACGCCCACGTCCTCCATCATCCGCGCCACATCGAGAATTTGGATGGACTCCTCGTTCCACCCGAGGCGTGTCTTGACGGTCACGGGCCGCGTCGCCTGCTCGATGACAGCCGCCGTGAGCGCCTCCATCTTGGGCAGATCTCGCAGGATGCCGGCGCCGCCATCCTTGCACACCACTTTTTTGACCGGGCACCCGAAGTTGATGTCGATCAGATCGGCCTCCTGGGCATCGGCGATGCGCGCAGCCTGACGGACCTGCTCCAGGTCGCCGCCAAAAATCTGAATCCCGACCGGACGTTCCTCTTCGTAAAACTCCAGCTTCTTCACCGAGCCCTCGGCGCCATGCACGAGGCCACCCGAGGAGATGAACTCGGTATACAGCATATCCGCGCCGTACCGCTTGCAGATGATGCGGAACGGGGGGTCGCTCACGTCCTCCATAGGGGCGAGGAGCAGTGGGCGCGGGCCAAGATCGATGTCGCCAATGCGCATAGGGCGGCAATTTAAGGGCAATCGTAATGCTGAATGATGAGCGATGAGTGCTGAAGTGGAGAACGGCGATCTCGGATTTCGGATTTGGGATTTGGGATGTCGGATTTCGGACTGTGGATACTGACGGCGGAGGACGGAGGACCGTGGGCGGAGGACGGAGGACCGTGGGCGGAGGACGGAGGACCGTGGGCAGGGAACACCGACAGCCAACCAGAACACGATTATCAAAGGAATGGCCCGAAGCACGGAGACCGAAGCACAACGAAAGAAAGCCGAAATTCCGCCGTCGGCTGTCTTCGGTCCTCACAAACAGCGCAACCCTCCCGCGAATCCTCCCGTAGGCACCGCCTGAATTCGCTTCAAAACCGTGCTATCCCTCATTCTCGTCGCTTCGCTGTTCGGCCTCGTCAAATCGGTGCTGATCGCGCTGCTAGCTGTCCTGAATGCGATTCTCGCGGCGTTCGCGGCCCTCGCCGTATGGAAGGCCTACCTCGCCATCGGCATCAAGGTGGCCTTCATTGTGCTTTTGTGCATCCCGGTCGTGGGCATCGTGATCTACTTTCTCTGGGGCCGCAAGAAAATCGAGGCCGCGAGCTGACCCTCCCCCCGACATCATCCTGACTAACCATGTTTGATCGCATCCGTACCGCGCCCCTTCTAGCTCTTGGAGCCCTGACCGTTTTCCTCGTAGGCTGCGGAGGGCCGAACCTCTTCGAGCGGCTTCAGAATCCGTTCGGAGGCATTTGTGGCCTCATCCTCCTCGTTCTCGACGTCATTGCCATCGTCGAAGTGATCAACAGCAGCCGCAGTACGGGCGACAAGCTGCTGTGGAGCTTGCTCATCTTCTTCTTCCCGTTCGGCGGCCTCTTGCTGTACTACTTCATAGGCAAGAAGTAACCCAGATCGTCTTGTTCAAGGGGATGTCGCGCAAAGCGGCATCCCCTTTTTTTGGCCGGTTTTTATGGCCAGTTGGCTCCGAGGAGCCGCGCCGGCCGCACGCCCAGCCAGACAACGCATCGTCGCACGCCCGTGGTGGTCGCCGAACTGTTTACCTGAGCGAGATGCTCGTCGTGTCCGCCGGCAGGTGTCGCCGGATCTAGCATGCTCCAGGTCGGAGCATGGTTTTGGGCAGCGCCTATGGTAAAGAGCCTCATAACGGAGCGTGAGCGTGAACTGGAACAACTCGGCTCAGACGTTGGTAGCTTAAAACCAACATGTGAAACGAAGCTTCTTTTTCAAAATCCCTCGTAACGCGCGGATTAGTCTACCGAGAAGTCGTTATGAAGTGTTACGTTTGTAGTTCTGAAACACGCCCCTTTTTTACAGAGAATTTTGAGGGCTTATATAGACTTAAGTTTGTTGAATACTGGAAATGCCTCAACTGTGGCTTTGTGTTGTCAAAAACGCATCGCGACATGTCCCAGGGTCAATGGGAAGAACTTAACGAAGCTGTACATTCGTCATTCCAGGGAACTGATTCTGCAAAGGACGACCCTAAGTGGCTCTCAAGACTCACAAAGCAGGCAAATGTTATTGGCAGGTTGACAGAGCTTCGCGTGATTCCTGTCGATGCACCATGGGTAGATTACGCATGCGGGGATGGCCAACTCGCTTGTATGTTAAAGGATAAATTTGCTATTGAAGTTGACAAATACGACAGGTATATGAGCAGTTGTGATAGTGGATATATTACATATAGTCAAATGATAGCCAAAGAGTATGGCAATCTCATTAATACGTCAGCAATGGAGCATTTTCTGAGCATAGATCCAGTTAAGGAAATGATGAATATACTAAGTGATTCAGGCGTTTTTATGGTGCATACTCTTGTCAGAGAAAATATCCCGTGCGATCTGCAGTGGTTTTATTTGCTTCCGGTTCATGTTGCCTTGCACACTAACAGGAGCATGGCCATATTGTTCGAAAGATACGGCTTTGAAGCATCGGTTTACCATCCCGAATCAACAATGTGGTTCTGGTTCAGAAATAGCACTGATTTTGTGGAAAAGGTAATTCGAGTGCAGAATGAGTTGATTCCTGGCCAGTTCTTTTTTAGGAACGGATTCATGGATTACTGGAAACAATAATCGGCTATTCGGGACAGGGTTATGCTCGAGAACGCCGGCGGCGCGATCCGTCGTCTCGTTTGAAGGCGAAGCGGTGGGTTGATGCAGCCAAAGTCGTTAAATCAATCGGCTGTGATTGGCTCAACAAATAGATTCCCTCCGAATAGGCGAGCATCAATGTTTCTAGAGAATTGGTGGCTCAAAAATAACATCCGCTATGCCTAGATTGTCACCATCATGAAATTTAACTTTCACCGGTTTGAATTTCCCAGAACCGGATATTTTCAAGGTTTGAATCGGCTCCTCGGAACCAGCTAGGATGAAGATCTGCGCGTTACTCTCCGGGGTGGTCTCGCAAATACTCCTCCCCCCGGCCGCGGATATTCTCGTCCCAGTACTGCATCCAGTCGGGGCCTTCGGTCGCAAGCCGGTCCCAGTCGAGTGGCATAGGCCGGAGTTCCAGCGCCTGCATCCAGCCGGGCAAGCTGTCGGCGGGCACGTCGCGCCGGGCCGGGATGCGGTGAAAACGTCGCGCCTGGTCGATGAGGGCATCCGAGGTAGTCACAAACTCATAGAACTGCTGCGCCCGCTCCGGATTAGGCGAATTGGCCACGATCGCAATGGCATCTACCAGAACGGGCGTGCCTGAAACCGGAAGGTGGTAGTCGAACGGGTAGCCGCCTTCGTCGCGCTGGAGGACGATGTCGGGCATGTTCCAGAGCGTGAGGTCGCCTTCGCCGCGCGCCAGTTTGAGATAAAGCTGGGTGGGGTCGGCCGTGTAGGTCTTGGTACTCACGTCAAGCCGCGCCAGCCAGCGATAGCCCTCTTCAATGGTCGGCTGGCGGAGAATCATCGCGCCGTATATCGTGCGCATCGTCCCCGAGGCCAGCGGCGAGCGGATGATGACGCGATCCCGCCAGCGCGGATCGAGAAGGTCGTCCCAATCTGCGGGCACCGCCGTGGAATCCAGCGCCTCCGTGTTAAACGCGATGACCTCCGGCGTGAGGAACGTGCCCAACCAGCGATCCTGCTCGTCGCGCGCATCCTGCCCCACCGAATCGGCCCACGTGGGCGTATAGGGCTGCAAGAGCCCCTCTGCCGCCGCCTGCGCGTAGAGTGTCTGCGGGGCGCCCCACCAAAGGCTTGCCTGCGGATTCGCGCGCTCGGTGCGGATGCGGTCGTAGACATCCTGCGCACCCATATCCAGCCAGACGACATCTACCTCGGGGTGCTCGGCCTCGAAGGCCAGCTCGTAAGCCTCCAAAAGCTCCTTGCCGTGCGGCGAGTAGACTACGAGTTGCTCTCGGCCGTCGGAGGTGCAGCCTGCAACAACGACAAGAACAATCAGAAAAACCAGAAAGCGAGACACGGGCCAAGGATGACGTGGAGGCAGAAACTACTTCACACCAACGTCCTTTACTCGCGCGGACGGTTTTGAATGTCGTTGTGCCAATTTGGGCGAGATATATCTACGCCTCACCCTTGATGGGCTCAAACCCCGCTCGCTGCCCCACGCCTCGCTCGTGGGACTCAATCTCGCGCAAGGCCTCCGCCAGCGCCATCTCCTGTAGCGCGTCTTCGATGATTTCCTGAAGCAGATCCCGCTGCTCATCGAACACTTCGACAAGCGCCTCCTTAAGAGCTGCTTTCAGGGAGCCGTCGGTGAAGTCCAACCGGGGCATGGCGGGAAGGGTCGTGCGCCCCGCTGTCGGGGCATCGTGTCAGAGAGAGGGAGCCCAATGTAGGGTATCGCGCCCAAGAAAACAGCGCATTCCAGCGTGCCCTGCTTGAAGGAGTGGTGGATTTGGGATTCTCGATTTCGGATATCGGATATCGGAAAATGATATCGGGGAGGAAAGGGAGACAGTGGACGGAGGGCAGGGCGCAGATTTCGGATATGGGATTTCGGATATCGGATTTCGGATATCGGAGACGCAGGAACTTTCTAGCTTCCCCGCTACGACCTTTTCCCTTTTATCCCACGACCTGCAGCCTCGCAAACTTGAGGTTCAATTTCTTCTGGCCGATGTCCGGGAAGAAAACCGTGGCGGTGGTGCGGTCGCCCTGCCCTTCCATCGCGATCACCTTTCCGAGGCCGAATGTGGCGTGCTCCACCTGAACGCCCGGAACGATGGGCAGCACGCCCTCATCGTACACCACGCGACGACCTGCGTCTTGCCCGCGAGCAGGCATCTTAGGCTCATCGCGGAGGGATTGGCGATAATAGTGCGGATCCATCCCGCCGTACTTGGTTGAGCGGCCTGAGCCACCGCCTCGGCCATCCATCGAAAACCGGCCCTTCTTCGATTGGAATGCGCGGCCTGATTCCGTCATGACGACGTCTTCCACATCCACCTCATCCAAAAACCGACTGCGTACGCCGGCCTGCGATTCCCCAAACCGATAGCGCGTTCTCGCGAATGACAGAAACAGCGATTCCTCAGCCCTCGTGGCCCCAACGTAGAACAGCCGGCGTTCTTCTTCGAGTTCTTTCGGATCCTGCGCAGCAGCGGCCAGCGGAAACAGCCCATCCTCCAGCCCGGAGACGAACACCACCTTGAACTCCAGCCCCTTTGAGGCGTGGAGGGTCATAAGCGTCACGCGGTTGTCGTCTTCCTCCAGGCTGTCGATGTCGGCGAGGAGGGAGACTTCCTGCAAGAACGTACTGAGCGTGCGGCCTTCTCCACCCTCCACAAACTCGGCGACGGCATTGAGCAGTTCGTGGATATTCTCGAGGCGGACGAGAGCCTCGGGCGTGTTTTCATCGCGGAGGGATTGCAGCAAGCCGGACGCCTGGATCAGGTTGCGGGACACCTCGTCGGCGAGGAGGTTGCGTGACTGATTTGTGTGCTCAAGAATCATCTCGGCAAACCCGCCCACTGCTTTCGCGGCGCGGCCCGATAGCCCGGCTTCTTCCGGGTGTCGAGCAGCGTCCCAGAGCGGCGCGTTGTGCGCGTTTGCGTAGGCGCGGAGTTGCTCCATCGTCTTCGCCCCAATGCCGCGCGTGGGCGTGTTGATGGCGCGCATCAGACTGGCGTCGTCGTGCGGGTTGACGACGAGGCGGAGGTACGCCAGCGCGTCCTTAATTTCCTTGCGCTGATAGAACGAAGTGCCACCGACGATCCGGTACGGTATGCCGCCGCGCCGAAGGGCCTCTTCCATCGAGCGGCTCTGGGCGTTAGTGCGGTAGAGCACTGCAAAATCGCTGTATCGGTGGCCCGAACGGACGAACAGATCCCGGATCTTCCGCTCGATCTTCTGTGCCTCGTCACGCTCAGACAGGGCCTCCATCAGCAGGATGTGGTCGCCCTCGGGGTTCTCGGTCCAGAGCTTCTTTTCGAGCTGGTCGCGGTTGTTCTTGATGATGGCATCCGCGAGCTGCAGGATGCGCCCGGTGGAGCGGTAGTTCTGCTCGAGGCGGACGGTTTTGGCATTGGGATAATCCTTTTGGAACGACAGGATGTTTTCGATGTCGGCGCCTCGGAAGGCGTAGATGCTTTGCGCATCGTCGCCCACCACGCAGATGTTTTCGTGCTTCGCCGCGAGCATCTTGGCGAGGAGGTACTGCGCGCGGTTGGTGTCCTGGTACTCGTCGATGTGGAGGTACTGCCAGCGATGCTGGTAGCTGTTCAGCGTATCCGGATGCTGCTCGAACAGGCGGATGGGCCACGCGAGGAGGTCGTCGAAGTCCATCGCGTTGGCTCGGCGGAGGGCCTCGTTATACGGCCCGTAAAGCCTGGCCGCTACTTCCTCGAACGGGTCGTTGGCCAGGCTGAGGTACTCGCCCGGCGTCACCATCTGGTTCTTCGCGCCGGAGATCCGCCCGCGCATGGAGCGCGGCGTGTACCGCTTTGGATCGATGCTGTATCGCTCCATGAGGAGCTTGATCATCCGCTCCGTGTCGTCCGTGTCGTAGATGGTGTAGTCGCGCGAGAAGCCGATTTTCTCGGCCTCGCGGCGCAGGAGGCGCGCAAACACGGAGTGGAAGGTGCCCATCCAGAGGCCCTTCGCATCCGCCCCGCCTACGAGTTTCTCGACGCGGCCCCGCATCTCGCGGGCGGCCTTGTTGGTGAAGGTCAGCGCGAGGATCTGGCTCGGCCACGCCGTTTTCGTCGCCAGCAAATAGGCGATTCGATGCGTCAGGGTCCGTGTCTTCCCCGACCCCGGCCCGGCCACAATCATTACCGGCCCATCGATGGTGCGCGCGGCCTCTGCCTGCTTGCCGTTCAGCCCGCCGATCAACTCCTCCGCCCGCCTGGTATCATCCGCCGAAGGCGGCGCAGGCTCGCGCACGGTGGGCAACGGAGCGGCTTCGGGAATTGGAACGTTCATTGATGGAGCTGATCGGGGGGCTCCCGAACATAAGCCGAGATCGTGCGCGTCGTTCCCCTCTTAGAGAACTTCAACAGGCACGCCACGGATGTCTTTCGCCTTCCTCGCAAACGAGCGATCAAATGTGACAATCGCTCAATTCGGTTCGGCCGGATCAGACACCGTCGGAGAACTACACTCCATCCCTTTTCCCACTGGACGGACGAGCACGCCCTTGTCCGTATCGAGTATCTCAACTTCCTGGCCGGGTTTCCAGCCCAGTCGATCCCGAACTTCCTTCGGGATAACGACGCGTCCTCGGGTGGAGAGTATAGTAGTCGTCATGGTGAGATGTACACCTCGAAGCAGTGGTTCGTTATTCATCAATGTGTTCACGACACCACGGTTCCGACAATCTCCTTGCACGGACACCCACCCCGTATCTTCGCGCGGCGAAATCTCCCACCTGATCCCACACCCGCATGTCCCTCCCCGTCCTGATCGTACGCGGCCTGTTCGGTCTTTGCGTGCTGATCGGCATCGCCGTGCTGTTTTCACGCGACCGCCGCAACATAAAATGGCGGCTTGTGGGGATAGGCATTCTGCTTCAGCTCGTTTTCGCCGGGCTGATTCTGGGCACGCCGTGGGGCAACGCATTTTTTGACTGGCTCGGTAAGGGTTTCGTCACCCTCATCAACTTCACGTATGAAGGCAGCAGCTTTGTGCTCGGGCCGCTCGGGCAACCGCCAGGGCCGGACAATCTGCTGTTCACCTTCGCTTTCGGCGTACTCCCGGTCATCATCTTTTTCGCGTCGCTGACGGCCGTTCTGTACCATCTGAAGGTTCTCCAGTTCGTGGTGAAGGGCATGGGATGGCTGATGGCGAAGACGCTGGGAATCTCCGGCGCCGAGTCGCTGAGCACGGCGGCCAACGTGTTCATCGGGCAAACGGAGGCGCCGCTGTTCGTGCGGCCCTACATCGACGGGATGACCACCAGCGAGCTGCTGACCTTGATGGTGGGCGGCATGGCGACCATCGCAGGAAGCGTGTTGGCCGCCTACGTGGGATTTCTCGGCGGGGATGACCCTGTCATGCAGGCTCAGTTTGCCAAGCACCTCATCGGCGCGTCCATCATGAGCGCCCCGGCGGCCATTGTGATGGCGAAGATCCTCATTCCGGAAACGGAGACGCCGGAAACGCTCGGGACGGTAGACGTTACGGCACACGAACAGACGGACGCGAATGTGATCGAAGCGGCAGCTTCGGGCGCGTCCGTAGGCCTCAAGCTGGCCCTCAACGTCGGCGCGATGCTGCTGGCGTTCATCGCGCTCATCGCGGTCATCAACTGGATTCTTGGGGGGATCGGCGGGGCTGTTGGACTGAACGACACGCTCGCCGATGCCTCCGGCGGCCGCTTTGAGACGCTTTCCCTTCAGGCCATCTTCGGCTATGTATTCGCCCCTCTGGCGTGGGCGATGGGTGTAGAAAGCGCCGACATGCTCGTCTTCGGTACGCTGCTCGGCGAGAAAATCGCCATCAACGAGTTCATCGCCTATGCGTCGCTCGGAGAACTGCGAGAGGCGGGAAGCGTGAGTCCGCGCACCCTGGCCATCGGCGCGTACGCGCTGTGCGGTTTCGCCAACTTCTCCTCCATCGCCATCCAGATCGGCGGCATCGGCGGGCTGGCGCCGAAACGCCGCAGCGACATCGCCAAACTGGGCCTCATCGCGGTTCTCGGCGGCGCGTTGGCCTCGTGGATGACGGCAACGATCGCGGGCGTTCTGATTGGCGGATAGGTCCTAGTACGTAATCGTCACGCGCGTCCACGACGGGACGGCCTCGCCCATGAACCCGGCGTGGACCCACCGCATCTTCGTAATGGCCTGCATGGCCAGTGCGTCGAGCGTGGGTTGAACGCCGGAGAGCTTTTCGATGGCCACGGGCTCGCCCTCCGCATTAACCCGGATCTGGACCTCCACCTGGCCGGTTACGCCGCGCTCGCGCAGGCTATCCGGATACACTTTTTCGATGCGAACTTCGGGGTCCTGCCGAGCGTCTCGGTAGTAGCGAACCATCTCACGGTATGCATCCGTAACGAGGCGTTCGCGCAAATCGGTGCGGTCTGCGATGGTCGGGTCGCCGCGTTCAACAACCGGCAGTCCGTGCTCCACGAATACGGAATCAACGATTTCGGGGTTCGTGCGGTAGAATTCAAGCAACCTGTTCTGCACGCTGGGAGCGAGATCGACCTCCTCAAAAACGCGGACACCCATGCTTTCGAGGGTTTGGAGGTCGCGGAAGGCGCCCGTCGTATCGGCATCCGTCCTCCACCATCGGCCGGCGCCGTCGCCTGCCCATCCGTCCGGAGGCCCGAGGTCGGCTTGCCCGCCACAGGCGGCCGAGAGGAATCCCAAGAAGACGAGGAGAAGGGCGGCGGATCGCATCGGTGGTGAGTTGATGTGGGCGTAGCAAAAAACTACGCTGCTTCGCCGGGCGCTCCTTCCTTTTCTTCTTCGCCGGCCAGCCGGACGAAGTACCGCCGCCGGTCCATCGCCACCACCTTTACGTGGCTACCCGCGGCGATGAAAGCGCCCTCCGTAAGCACTTCGAGGCGTTCGCCGCCCACTTCCACAATACCTGTGGGGCGCAGCGGTGTGACCGCTGTCCCAATCTCGCCAAGCCACCGTGAGCGCGAATCCTTTTCGGCTGCGTCGGCGAGATCATCGCGGTTCAGCGCATCGGCGAGGATGAGCCGGTCCCACGCGCCGGTCTGCCACAGGTACGTGACCAATCCGCCACCCGCCAAAAGAGCTCCTGCGAGAGCCAGGATACCTCCAAGCGGCCCGAGCGTTACGAACGCGTAGACCACGCCAACCCCAACGGAAATCACCCCAATTACGCCGAATACGTTGACGCCGGGCACGAGGTAAATTTCCAGCCCCAGCAGAACCAGACCGAAGAGGATCAGGGCGATGGCGATGAGAAGAGACACGGAAGTGTGAGGAGAACGATCAGGAGGCGACGGGGCGGACTTCTACGCGGCTTCCGCGCACATCCACCACCTCGATGGTGGTCCCTGCGTCAATAAAGGTGCTCTGCGCAATGACGTCCACGCGGCGTCCGTCGAGCTCAGCGGCGCCGGAGGGGCGGAGGCCGGTGAGCGTCTTGCCCGTTTGGCCTAGAAGCGACGTGTCCGTTTCGGCGGAAGTGTAGCCCTCCGAGCTGGAGAGCTCGGGCGAGAGTATCAGCCTGCCAAAGCGCTGTGATCGCGGCAAAAATCTACCGAGCGATACGGCGAGCACGACCATCAAAACCAGCGCAGCAGCGAGCGTCGCAGCTGCCTGCGATATCTGGCCGCCGGACGGGAAGGCGAGGCCCACGTTGCCGATTAGCGCGGCCATCAGCGAGGCGAGGACCATGATGAGCCCCGTGATGCCCGCGACGCCGAATCCCGGCGTTACGAACACCTCGGCGAGGAGAAGCAGGACACCCACGAGAAACACGACGATCTCCCAGCTCTCCACGAGGCCGAGCATGTAGTGCGGGGCGAAGAAGAGGGCTGCGCCCATGAACGACATCAAGCCCGGAAATCCTACGCCCGGCGTTTGCAACTCGAAGTAGAGGCCGCCCATCATCATGAGCATGAGGATCGACGCCACGATGGGCGAGCCCAGGAACCGCAGCAGGCGCTCGACGCCGGAGGCATAGTGAGCAAACTGGGCGCGATCCGCGAGGCCTAGGTTGGCCACCACTTCGTCGGCGGACGAGAGGACGGCATCCGCCACACCGAGCCGGAGCGCTTCGTTTGCAGAGAGTGAGAGGAGTTGGCCCTCTTCACTGACGCCCGGCACGGCAAGCGTCTCGTCTACCATAGCCTCGGCGATTCGGGGATCGCGGCCGTTCGCCTCCGCCGTGGCGCGCATGAGGCTGCGCATGTAGCTCTGCACCTTCTCGCTGGCGTATTGGCCGGCGGCGTCAACGGCTGTGGCTGCGCCTATCGAACCACCCGGAGCGATCACAATCCGATCAGCGGCGTATGAGATCAACGCGCCGGCGCTGGCCGCATTCTTGTTGATGAAAACAACGGTGGGAACGGGCGCGTCAAGAATCGAGATCCGAATGAGGTCGGCGGCTTCGACGAGCCCGCCGAATGTATCCATCTCGAACAAAACAACCGAGGCGCCGGCCTCTTCGGCATCCGCCAGAGCACGATCAATGTACTTGGCGAGGGCCTTGTCGATCATCCCTTCAATGGGGACGCGGTAGACGGGACCGTCGCCGACGTTCTCGATTGCAAGACGCGGAGAAACATCCTGAGCCATCGCAGAAAGCGAGATCAGCCCAAGGAGAAGCAGAAAAGGAGCGCGTGAAGTCGTGGCCATGAGGTGTGGAATCCGTACACCACAACGTACGCAACCCCAGCCGTAGAAGATTCAGCCCAAAATGAGCTGCTACCTCCGCGCTACTGCTCGATGATCACCGGTGTGCCTACATGCACCCAATCCCACAACTCACTCATGTGGACGTTGCGGAGGGCTATGCAGCCGCGCGTCCATGCGCGTTGCCGCCCGGAGCCACTCCCGTGGATCTCGATCAGGCCGCCGAGCGGCGTGCCCATCGGGGGCTCGCGGAAGGCCATGTCGGCTCGGACGATGGCGTCGTACTGGTCGCGGCTGATGAGCCCATCCCGCAACCCGCGTGCGGCGTGCGCCTGGTTCGGATAGCTGATGACGAGCGCGCGATAGTACTGTGAGTTAGGGTTCCTTCGGGCCACGAAGAAAACGCCTTCCGGAATGCGGTAGTGATCCTGCTCGCCACGCGCCGAGAGGCGCACCTTGTCTTCGTCGCTCATCGATACATCCATGGGGTACGTCCGAATAAGTTCGGCGCCTTCATACACGTAGACGAGCCGGTCACTTTTGTCTACGCGAATCCACAGGTTTGAAAGAGCGGACGTTCGGACATAGCCGCGGCGGTTGTTCCACTCGATGTGACTCCAGCCGTCCTCCTCGGACAGCACGCGTACGGCGTCTCGAATGTTCAACACTATCCGTCTGGAGCGCGAACCACGTGGCTCCGAGTGAACGCGGACGCCTCGCTCCACCACGTAGAACACCGGCGCACTGTCTACCTCGCCGGTGGCTGCCGAAAGCGCAGAGGAAGCGCGCTCGCCGCCTCCTGGATGAGCAGCGGCAAGCTGCTGCGCGCGTGTTTGCGCGGCGCACGAGAGAAGAAGACCGATTATGAGAACGCGAAGCAACATGGCGATGTAGCTGGCGGAAACTAGGCGGGAGAGGCAGTGTTTGCAAGACATGTACCTACCCCTTCAGTAAAGCTTCGTACTGTCTGTTTTCGGCTGATTGGGGCTGACTATTAAGCGACTTCTGAATCGCAATTGGTATGATGTACGCCGCACTGGTGCGTTTCGATAACGCCATCTGCGTTGGTGATGACAAGCCAGGAGTCGGTCGGCGCAGTCAGTCGTGTACGTCCATCAGAACCCCGACCGGAAGGACTCGCGGTTCGTCGGCGCCAGGCAAAACGGCCTCCCCGTTCAGCACGTTCACAACTTCTGTGTGGCCGTCCTGTTGGATGAGCAGTTCCACCGGCACGCCGTCGAGCGTTCCGGCGTCACCTTCGATGCGCCATGTGAGACGTTGAGCCGAGCGGTCCCACGCGATACGGAGTTCAGGAATCCGCGTCCCGTAGACCCAGTAGGCGAAGAATCCGTCGAGGCCGCGGCCTGACTCCTCCTCCAGCAGTATTCGGAGGGCCTCGGTAGAAAGCGGCCGGTCGGCGTAGTCGCGGGCGAGACGCCGCAGCGCCGCGAAGAACACGTCGTCTCCGAGAGTAAGCCGCAGCAGATGGAGAACGCAGCCACCCTTCTTGTACACAGTGGCCGACAGGAGGTCTTCGGGGTCGATGTACTGCTCGGGCACGAGGCGGCGGCGGGCATCCCGCCAGCCAAGCTGCGCCATCCTTACACGGCGCTCCTGCGCAACCTCCGGGCCATCCATCTGCTCGTACACGACCGTAGTGAGGTACGTGGCGAAGCCCTCCGCCAGCCACAGATCCTCCCAACCGGCCGGAACCACGTCGTTCCCGAACCACTGGTGGGCGGCTTCGTGGACGTTCACCTCCTCCAACGCATTCCGCCCGCCGGAAGATGAGGTGTAGAGGTCGGCGCTGAGAAACGAAGCGGCGGCATTTTCCATCCCTGCGTAACCCATTGGAATCTCGACGGTGCTGTACGCGGCGTACGGATACGGCCCGAGGATCGCCTCCAATACCTCCAGAACTTCGGGCGTCCGTTCAAGTCCGGCTGCGCTTCTCGCATCGTCTGGAAGTATGTAGTGGCGGATGGCCAATCCCGAATCCGTCGAGTCCTCCACAACCACAAACGAATCCGCCACGGCGAAGGCAAACGTGTAGGTAGGCGCGTCGGCGTCCAGCGAAAAATCGTAGCGCCGCCACGAGTCGTGAGGACGAAACCTATCGGACTCATACACGCCGGTCGCCGCCACGTCGTAGTCCTTCGGAACGATCAGGTGCAGATCGAACCGCGCCGGGTCGGACGGATGATGGACGCCCGGAAGCCAGCCCGCCCCATGCTGCGGCCACGCCTGGGAATACGTGACGATCTGCCCGGCTACGTCCCCGCGATGCAGCCCTTCAGTTGCCGTACCGAAATAGGTGATGGTTACCAGCGCCGAATCACCTTCGGGCAGTGGAATGCGCAGACGATCACCCTGCCGCTCGAAACGGACCGACTCCTCATCCACGAGAACCCGGCGGATCTGCATCGCCTCACTGAGCTGCAAGTCGAGCGTGTTCGCGTCCGCCGTGTGGAATACGGTCAGGCGCGCACGAGCGCTGAGGTACAACGATATCGGATCGAGGCGAATGCTGACGTCGTACGCGCGAACGTCAACGCCGGGTGTGGGCGCATCAGGCGGGTGTTCCCCCCTCCCGCAACCAGCCGGCAGGAGCAACATGAGCAGGCAAATACAGCCTTGGGCTAGGCTCGAAAGACTCACGTCCCGTTGTTTGCCATAACCTCGGCCAGCATCTCTACCGTTTTGTCGGAGATCCCCATCGACGAGAATCCGCCGTCGTGGAAGAGCGTCTGCATCGTCACCATTCGGGTGAGATCGCTCAGGAGCGTAACGACGTAATCGGCGCAGGATGCCGCGTCGGCGTTGCCCAGCGGCGAAATCTGCTCAGCAAAATCGAACAAGGCGTCGAAGCCCTTGATACCGCCCCCCGCCGTGGTGCGTGTGGGGCTCTGGCTGACGGCGTTGATGCGGATTCCCTTCCGGCCGAGTCGGTAGCCGAACGACCGCACGATGGATTCCAGCAAGGCCTTGGCATCGCCCATCTCGCTGTACTCGGAGAATATGCGCTGCGCGCCGATGTAGCTAAGGGCCACAATGGAACCGCCGTCCGCAATGGCCTCGGCCTCCATCGCAGCATGAACTGCGCGGTGGAGCGACACGGCGGAGATGTCCAGCGTCTTCAGGTACCAGTCGTAGTTGAGGCCCTCGTACGGCTTGTTCTTCCGCACGTTGATCCCCATCCCGATGGAGTGAACGACGAAGTTGACCGGGCCGCCGAAGTGCGTCTTGGCTTCCTCGAACACCTGCGTGAGGTCGTCGTTGTTGGTGGCGTCGGCGTAGATGATGGGGCTTCCGCCGGTTTTCTCGGCGAGTCCTTCCAACTGCCCAAAACGTTTGGTTACGGGTGCGTTGGAGAGCACGAAGCGGCCGCCCTCGCGGTAGATGGCCTCGGCGATGTACCACGCCAGAGAACTATCGTCGAGCGCGCCGAAGACGACGCCGGTTTTGCCGCGAAGCAGGCCGGGGCCTTCGGCCGAGGAGGTGGGTGCCATGAGGGAGAACGTCAAACAAAAAAGCGGGACGGCAATCTAGCCATCCCACCGTTTCGGAGGAAGCGGATTTGGATTCATGCCCCAGAACCGTCCCTCATGGCGGTCCAAAACTGGGAAGGCCTACTCCTCGTCGTCACGCGCCCGGCTAATCCACAGTTTGCCTACGTCGGAGATGGCGCCGTCGCCTGCAGCCGAACTCCCAAACATCTTGTCGATCGTCTCCAGCAGCCCCTTCTTGAACACCGGCTTGGCGATGTAATCGTCGAACCCCGCCTCCAGGCATCGCTGGCGGTCGTCTGGATAGGCGTAGGCGGTCAGGGCTAGGGCGCGTATGTCGCTGATGGCGGCGTCGTTGCGGATGGCCTGAATGGCGTCGATGCCGCTCATGCCGTCGCAGAAATTGAGGTCCAGAATGGCCAGGTCAACCGATCGCGTACGCAGCGTCTCAATGGCTTCCTCTGCCGTCGCTGCGTGAAGCACCTCGTATCGGTCGCGCAGGTAGAAATACAGCAGGCGGCGATTCTCAGGGTAGTCGTCGGCGACGAGGATCACCGGCCGACTGGACGTGTCGGATGACGAAGCGTTGGCAGAAGCAGGGACGAAATCGCTCATCAGCAGTCTTTAGAGGTGGGGCTCACGGAACTGTAGTGCCTGATGAATACGGCAAAGACGTTGGCGGTGGGAAGTCTTTCCCATTTAGGCGCAGAGGTCGTCAACGGTATCGGTCTGTCGCGCACGGTATTAAGGGTGCGCACGTTAAGAAATCGTTCACTGGGTGCTTTGGTCACGCCGATTCGCCGAACTCGTTGTATGCACGGCCTTCAATGCTGCGTAGGCACGGCCGAGAGGCCTGGCTCCGGCCTCCAATGGGCCGTGCAGGAGGCTATTGCTCGCCACGATACCGCCATCGAAAACGGGGTTGCTACCACCCGGAAGACCTGAAACCCGCCCACCGGCGGCTTTTATCAGAACGACACCCGCGGCCAAGTCCCACGGAGCAAGCCCTGCCTCGAAGAAGCCGTCGAAGCGGCCGCAGGCCACCCACGCGAGATCCACCGCCGCCGCGCCGTGTCGCCGCACTCCCCGCGCCGACCGCATGAACCCGGCCAGCGTTTTCACATAGCCCTCCACAAAACCGTAGTCGCGGAAAGGAAAACCCGTAGCCAGAAGAGCATCTCCGATGTCAGCGGTATCAGAAACGGCTGCTGGTTCGCCATTCAGGGTTAGGCCGCACCCAGCCTCGGCGGCAAAGAGTTCGTCGTACGGCACATCGTACACAACGCCTATCACCAGATCGGCGTCATCCTGCAGCGCGATGGAAACGGCATAGGGCGGCACGCCGTGGATGAAGTTGGTGGTGCCATCCAGCGGGTCCACAATCCAGCGGCGGCCTTCCACTTCATGCCGTGTGTCGTCGGAAGCGGTTTCCTCACCAAGGAAATCGTCTTTCGGAAATGCGTCTTTTAAATGTCTCACGATGATGCGCTCGGCCTCCTCGTCTACAAACGTAACGAGGTCGTGGATTCCCTTATCTCGAACTGCCGCATCTCCGATTCCGCCCACGTGCGTTCGGATGAATGCTCCGGCCGCGCGGGCGGCCTCCTCGGCGACGGCAAGCTCGCGAGCATACGCGGTGGAATCTGTTGGAGGCGCCGGCATAGCGCTGAAGATAGATGAGCCCAGGAGTCTGTTGAAAAACTCCACCTACCTGCGGCGGGGCCGGATCTCGTTTTCAACAGGCTCCCAGGCCACTCGGTCTGACCACTCCTGCCGATCCCGGCAGGTCGGAATCGACTTTCCCCTCCTCGTCAATGTATGGACCGGGGACATGGTATACACTCGTACGAGGACATGGTGTACACTTTGGCGACTCCACTCACCTCGTCACGAACCCCTAAGTCCGACAGACTCCTGAACGGCGGTAACTTCCCCAAGCTCTTCGTTTTCGTTTCTGTTCGTCTATTCGGATGCGCCTCCCGCTTCTCCCTGCGGTACTCTTCGTAGCTGTACTCTTCGTAATCGGCTGTGGAGACTCTCCATCTCCTGCTGAGCCGGACCCGGCCGCCGACGAGGTGTTTGAACTGATGTCCAGCCTCTCGCTCGACGGCATCAACGAGGCCTACGCCCGGCTTGATGGCTTCGCGTACACGACGCAAATCGTATTGGAGGAACTTGATGAGAACGGCGAACCCACGGCTTCGGCAAGCCGCATTGTGCGGCGTATCCCCACAACCGATGGCGTCGAAGAGACGGTACTGGATGCAGACTCATCAAGTTCACTCTCAAGCAGGGCAACAGCCTCCGCCTCGCAAGCTCGGCGCCTCCCTAAAAGGGAGGCGTTTGAGGGGCTCTTGCGTCCGGTCAACCTGCTCTCCAGCGTCCTGCCGGATGAACCTGCGTACGTTCGGATGCGGACACGCGATCGGTACGCTTACGAGATGCGGCCGGACACGACGGTAAACGATGAGCGCCTTCACGTCGCGCAGGCCACGCTGCGCCGAGAATCGGCCGACAAACAGCCCGTCAGGTATGCCCGCTACTACCACAACGACACCAACACCATCGTGGGTGTCGATGTGCTTCGCCTCACGACGTCGGCTTTGTTCGATGAAACCAGCCACGTAACAGTCTGGCTTCTACCTGGTCCAGATGGTGTCCTTTTACCCGGATCAGCCGTGTCGGAAACAACTGTCCACACACCGGGAAACGAGCCGAAGCGCTTGCGCCTGACGCAGACGATCCGAGACATCACCGGCGTTGAGTGAGCCGCACACCATACCGAGGGTATTGGCCGAACTCCCCGACCTCCTGCGCACCGACCGGTTCGGCCGGAAACTCCGGTGGCACTCCTCCATCGGCTCGACGAATGCCCAGGCCATGACGTGGGCACAGGACGGTGTGCCGGAGGGCGCGCTGGTTGGAGCCGACCACCAAACAGCCGGGCGCGGGCGCCACCGCCGGGCGTGGAGTGACGCACCGGAGCTCAATCTGCTCTTCTCGCTCGTCCTCCGACCTACCCTCCCGCAGGATCGCCTCGGGCTGATTCCACTCGCGGCCGGCTTGGCCGTCGCCGAAGCCATCGAGAATCACACGCCCCTGTCGCCGTCGCTGAAGTGGCCCAACGATATCCTCGTGAATGGAAAGAAGGTGTGCGGAATCCTACTGGAAGGGCGGCTTACCGGGTCAAATGACTCGCTGGCCACGATGGTGCTGGGCATCGGCTTTAACATCAACCAAACCGAATTGCCGGCCGATCTCGCGGACAAAGCCACGTCGCTCGCGCTCGAAACCGGGCAACTCGTCCCACGCGCCCCGCTGTTGGCCGACCTCCTCGTTGCTCTCGAAAAACACTACGACAGCCTTTCAACTGACCTCGGCGTGGCAGTTCTGGCGGGCTTTGAGAGGCGGATGGCTGGTCTCGGTCACACAGCAACGGTCGCTTTCCCCCTTTCCGGCGAATCCACTGAAGGAACGATACTCGGCATCGCAGAAAACGGCGCATTGCGCCTCGCTACGTCCGAAGGTGAAAGACTATTCCATTCGGGCGAAGTCTCCCTCCGAAACAGCGTGCGTCAGGTGGACTAGGAGACGCCCCACGGGTCGTCTCTAGGCTTACCCTTTTCCCTTTCAAACCCTTACATCCCCCCAATGTCGGGAGACGCCCCACGGGTCGTCTCTAGGCTCACTTCACCCTTCACCCTTTTCCCTTTTTCGTGTTTCTTGCTCTCGACATCGGCAATTCGGCTACCAAGCTCGGCCTCCACGATGGAAGCGCATGGATACGTATCGAACGACTGAGCCAAGACGGCGAAGATCGATCCGGCCAATTGCTCTCCACCTCCCATCTAAAGGGAAGAGAATTGGGTAGCGAAGTCATGGCCCTGTTGCGCGATGTTTCTGCTGAAGCTGCCGGCATCGCCTCCGTGGTCCCCGATCTGACTGTGCGGGCTTCGGAAGCCATCCGGGAGCAATTCGGTATCGATCCGGTCGTCGTCAGCACAGAGCTGCCGCTGCCTTTCGAAATGGGCTACGAGACGCCCGAGACGCTTGGCGCCGACCGGATCGCGGCTGCCGCTGCCGCCTGGCTTCACTTTGGGCGGGGTGAGGATTGCGCCGTGATTGCGGTGGATGCAGGTACGGCTGTGACTACAGACGTCATCTCCGCCGACGGTGTGTACCTCGGTGGAGCTATCGCGCCGGGACCGGATGCGATACGCAAGGCACTGGTACGGGACACCGCGCAACTCCCCGACATATCGTGGCCGGACGCCCCCGAAGCCATCGGTTCATCAACCCATGCCGCCATCTCAGCCGGCGTATCCGTCATGTTTCTGCACGGTGTTCAAGGGTTGCTGGAGCGCTCGGCAGACCAACTCAAAGGAACTCCTTTCATCGTAGCCACAGGCGGATGGGCGGAGTGGCTCGATCGCCACCTCGACATCATCGACATCGTGGAACCGAACCTCGTGCTGGATGGGATTCGGCTGCTGGCGACCTAGCTCCCAACTTGCTCCGCCGCGAGCAGCAATTGCACGCGCGCAAGCACCATGTCGATGGCGACCTGATTTTTCCCGCCACGCGGGATGATCACGTCCGCGTGGCGCTTAGACGGGCCGACAAACTCCAGGTGCATTGGCCGAACCGTCCGGCGGTACTGCGCCAGGACTGATTCGAGCGTGCGGCCGCGCTCGTTGATGTCACGCTCGATGCGGCGCATGAGGCGCACGTCGGGGGCGGTGTCCACGTAGAGCTTAATGTCCATCCGCTCGCGCAGGGCTGGTTCGGCGAGCACGAGAATACCCTCCACAATAACCACAGGGCGCGGCTCTACGCGATCCGTCTCGGGAAGGCGTTGGTGGTTGGTGAAATCATACGTCGGCTTTTCGATCGGTGAGCCGCTGAGCAGCGCGTCGAGTTGCTCCACCATCAACTCCGTTTCGAGGGCATTTGGGTGGTCGAAGTTGAACTGCGTGCGCTTCTCGAACGGCAGATGCGAGAGGTCGCGGTAGTACACGTCGTGTTCCATGAGGGCGATGGCCGTAGGCCCAAAGCGCTCCATGATTCGGCGCTGGATGGTCGTTTTGCCCGATCCGGAGCCACCTGCAATCCCGATAACGACCGACATGCCTGCCTCTACTTGCTGGCTTCCTCAAGCTCGGCCTCGCGGCGAGCCCGGCGCTCGGCTTCCTCTTCCGCCTTCACCCTTCGGCGGGCTGCACGGCGCTTCTTCCACCCCGGCCGAGAGACCATGACAATCGTCCCCCCCTTTTCGCCCAGCTTCGTGGCCTCGTAGTCCGGCTCGTAGCCGTCTTCCGCCTCCCACTCCTCCAGCGCCTCCACGGTCTCGGCAAACTCGGTCACGATAAAGTTGATGAGGCTGCCGCTCAGTTCTTTTACACCGCGTGTAACCGCTTTCAGCTTCTTCTTTTCCTCCTTGAAAAACTTGAGGCGGTACATACGCTCGTAGGACTCGTCATCCTCCCACGCGTCCTCGTGGGCGCCCGGCAGCAGATTCCACACCACCTTGCCTTGCAGCAGTTCATTTAGCACGGGCGATAGGAGAGGCCGCCAGTACTTCGACACCATGCCGATGCCCTTCACCGATGAATCAACCTTCAGCTTGTACATCGGGATGAGGTCGTCCGGGCGGAGGAGCCCGAACATGCCCGTAACGATGATGCCGTTTTCGAGGAGGCGGCGCTGCGCGCCCGTAGGCAACCCCTCAAAGTCCATCGCCTGATACATGACGCCGGGTCTGTAGCGCTCAACGGCGGCCATCAACGGGCTCTCGTAGATGGCAAGGTTCGCCTCCACGGCCTCCTGCAGCGCCTTTTCCTTCAACCCGAACAACTCGCCCAGGCCCTTATCCGCCTCGATCTGACCGTGGAGCGCGCCGATCAGCGCCCGGCGCTCCGGGTTTAACTGGTTGAAGAAGTTAAACGTGTCCGACGACCGGTAGTCGAACATGTCGGGTGCGAAGGGGTTGCCGCCAGCCTGCTTGCCCTCCGACGAGGGCATTAAAATGGAAAACCGCACCGACATGGACGAGGCGCACAGGTTGGGTGAGAAGGAAACCGCACGGACTCGTGCGGTAGAGACAGAAGCCCCGGGCCTGCTACGACGCGCGGCGAAGATGCGATTCGCCACTACGGCGCCGGCGGGCGTCGCTCATAAGCGCCTCAGCCTCGCCAAGAATCTCCTGTGCCTGTTCGCGGGCATCGGCCACGACGGCGTCGGCTTTCTCACGAGCCTGGCTGGCCACACCCTTCGTTCCCAGTTCATCCACCAGGTCCGATACCTGCTTGCCCCAACTGTCTAGGAGGTACGCTACGCGCTGGCGCATCTGCTTGCCTTCGTCGGGCGCGAGCAAGAGGCCCAGCCCGAAGCCGACGGCTCCGCCAAAGAGGATGCCTCCAAGCGAGGCTCGAACGACGCTACCACGTTTGCTCATGGCTTCAGGGTTGTTGGAATTGGGGGAAAGACCGTGCACCAAATAACTATCGGCAATCGGGGCCGGAATATAAAACGAGGGAACTGGCTTTGAACACGAGAAGCCACGCCCGTAATCCAGACGCAGCCTCTCTCACACTCGAACAGGCAGGATCGGCACGCAATCAGCGTCGACCGCTACCTGTTCTTCTTCTTGTGGCGGTTCTTGCGAAGCCGCTTCTTCCGCTTGTGCGTCGCGATCTTATGGCGCTTGCGCTTGCGTCCGCAGGGCATAGTGTGGATGGATTCTTCAGAAAGGAGAGGGATGTGCTATCAGGACGGCCTTCAAGAGGCTGTTGAATTACGTGCTCTGTCGCCGAGACGAGCGCATCTCGGTTGAGATCAAGGCGCGAGATCGTCGTCGAATCGGTGATTCGGCGAGCATCTCGCAACGAAGAGATCGGCCGAGATGCGCCGTCGCAGGCAGGATGACGTATTTGAACAGCCTCTTAAGATACGGTTTCCCTGTTTTTGGGGCCAGTCGTGCATCGCCTGAAAGCCCTCCATTCACGCCCAAGCCCACCTGTAGATCCGCTCTCAGCCGCTGCCTCCTTCCTATCCGGCAACTCTTCACACCCGACCTCCCCGAGCGGCCGTGTACAACGCTGTACAGCGGATTGCACACAAACCCAACAATGAGGGGGCAAAATGGCCACCGGGCGCTCCGAACATCGTCTGGCACGCCCTTTGGTAGTACGCCACACAGACTCTGGGTTACCTCCGATACCAGATCACAAGAGCACTACGTGCAGCACGGCCATGAGCCTGCTTGGCACAGTCGGGCGGACACGTTTGGGTGAGCGTGTCCGCCCGGCCTTTTTTATGCCCTGACGGAACGGAGAGACGCGCGTATACTGATGGCCCGTTGATCTCCGGCCATGATTCGCTTCTGTGCATTAGTTCTGATGGCCGCCGTCGCCTTGGCGCTGGCAGCGTGTGCTCCCTCCGTGTCGCCGCTGTACCGAGACTACGAGGTTCGGGCTGTAGGTGCGTCCGAGGAGGCTTCGCCGGATGTGTACGCGCGCATTCGGGCTGCGCTCGCCGAGGCCGGCTGGACTGAGACCGAAGCCGACGCGCCGAACATCATCTCCACCGAGCCCCGCCAGGTCTCCGACTGGGGCCTGTTCCGTACCGAGGTCGCGCTGGATGTTGCGCCCATCGGCGACCTCTACGTGCGGATCCTCTTCCACCCGATTCGGTACTCCTTTCTCGGCGGGCGGACGAAGATCAGCTATCTGGGCAGAGGCGTCCGGCGCTCCATCCTGCCTGAACTCAACGCGGCCTTCGAGGAGCAGGGATTTGAGGTGTTGGGCACGGCAAGGGAGCGCGACGAACAGAACCGCTCCGACGATGAGGAAACCTGAGCGCGATGATTGCGGTAGGATGGGCCGGCCGGTGAAGCCGGCCGCGTTCTTTCAAAAACTGGGGATGTTTTGGTTTCGACGGATGAATTGTGCGGCAGGCTGCGTGCCGGGTGGTTCTTAGCACGCCCGCGACCTTCGCTGAGAAACTTATACTTGCGAACGATTACTCGTACGCGCTGGCAGCTTAAAGCCTGCTAGCTGTTTCCCGATGGGCCCGCTCATCGGCCTGTCGGGAAGCATCGTCTTAGATGAGCTAGTCGTCCGGGCTCCGGCTGAGCCGAAGGCGGCGAAACCCAACCAGCCTGCGCCGTCGTGGAAGCCCCGTCCGTGGGCCCCGCCACACCGGCAAAGACCCCAATACGCGGACTACGCATGTAGACGCCTGGACTGTAGGTTCATTCGGACCCGGGTTCGACTCCCGGCATCTCCACCTCTTGCTTATGAAGCGCACCTGTGTTCGGTTGCTTCGGGAAACGGCCTCGCGCATGCCTACGCAGCCAATGCTTCGCATTCGCGGTTCGACTCCCGGCATCTCCACCTCTTGCTTATGAAGCGCACCTGTGTTCGGTCGCTTCGGGAAACGGCCTCGCGCATGCCTACGCAGCCAATGCTTCGCATTCGCGGTTCGACTCCCGGCATCTCCACATTCAGCGCCCCGTCTCCACCACGAGGCGGGGCGCTGTTGTTTTTTAAGGCCGCGGAATCCACGAGAAGCCGTCTCGTTGCAACCGCATCGCAACTATTATTAAACGGTCATGGCAACCCTCGCACAAAAGGCATTCCGGAGACTTCTCGGGCGCCTCCGGAACCGCGCTAAGGAGGAACGCCGTAGCCTGAACCAGCAGCCATCCGAATGCTGGAAGAAGCGCAGGAGCCTGAGCAACACACGTACGCGGAACCACAGAGCCTTCTCATGCTTAGCGAGCCCGGATATCAACTGCCCCCGCCATTGACGATGATAGGGGGGCCATCACTACGGATGAGATCGAAGCGGCCATAGAGGAAGGGCTCGCTCAGGACAAGCTGGCCAAGCTCCCGTCACCACCACCATCGCCTTGCAACAGAACGCCGACGCTACACCTACGCCAGTTTGTTAGACGTTCGCGTAGATAGGGTCATAGTCTCCGGCCACCGCAATGACATCCACGTACCTTTCAATTCCAACACGAACGATGGCTATGAGAAAAACTCTGAGCATGGCCGTACTGACCGTCATGTTGATGGGCTTCGGCACCCAGGCGAGTGCTCAGTTCGCGATCTCCGACGACGAAGCGGCGACGCAACGCAGAGAGCGGATCCTCGAAAACCTGAAGTATCAGCTCCCGCAACTCCGCGGGTCGTTCATCGTGATGGGTGAGATCACTGCCAGCGACATCGATGGGCTCGACGAGGGAAGCTTCATGGTTAATGGCCGGCAGAGCTACAGTTTCCTTGTCACCAGCGACGACGCGACGCTCTACCTCCTGAGCGCCGACCCCATCGACGTGAGCCTGTCGTCGGAGGACATCGCCGCGGCGCTGGAAGAGGAGAGGCAGGCCGCTGCGCGGCAGGCGGCGGAGCGGCACCAGGAACTGACTGCGTTCGCGGCAAACATGCCCGTACGCGGCAACCCGGACGCCCCGGTGACCATCTTCGAGTTTTCCGATTTCCAGTGCCCCTATTGCGCGCGCGGCTTTACCACGGTCGAGCAGATACTAGAGGAATACCCGAACGACGTGAAGTTCGTCTACCTGCACTTTCCGCTGGAAAACCATCCGTGGGCCATGCCGGCCGCCATCGCGGCGGTCTGCGCCGCCGAGCAAGGCGACAATGCCTTCTGGATACTGCACGACAGTTATTTCCGCAATCAGCGAACCATTAACCCGAGCAATGTCCTCGACGCCAGTCGCGAATTTCTCGCCGTAAGCGGCAGCGGCATCGACTTGAGCGTCTGGTCCACCTGCGCCGGCGATACCGAGTCAGAGGACTATCAGCAGGCATCCGCGGCCATCGCGAGTTCGATGACTACCGGCAGCACGTACGGCGTCGAAGGCACGCCCGGCTTCTTCGTCAACGGCCACTTCATCAACGGCGCACTGCCGCTGGAGACGTTCGAAGAGCTGATCGATGAGATCCTGGAGGAGGCAGGCCGGTAGCGGACTGGATGCCGGCGGCAAGACTCGACCAACTCGATACGCCACCTATCCATCGAACGAATCCGGCCGCCTCGAACACTGAGTCTGGTTCTCTCTGTCCGTTCCTCGCCGGCTGCCTCGTCACCGAGCAGCCCGGACGTTCATTGGCCGGTGGGAGCCAAAATAACGCGCGCCCACGTGTCGATCGGCTCGTTTTGTCTCGACATTCCACCTCGTCCACCACCGCCGCGGCCGCCTCCGCCCATTCCACCTCGTCCTCCGCCTCCACTACTACCTCGACCGCCTCCGCCCATTCCACCTCGTCCTCCGCCTCCAGCCGGGCGTGCTCCAGCCGGCATTTCTATTTCCGGTGAGATCAACCCTAATCCAAGCTCTTCGCTGACCATTGGCAGCTCGTACGCAGTGCTTTCACTGTCGCCGAGAGGAATGCGGTATTCAAGGACCAGTTCACCGTACTCAAAAGAACCGGCTACGCGAATGTCCGAATCGCTACGACCGGGGATCCGCATTCCATGCTCTTCACCGTCGTGAAGTACTTCCAGTTCATCGAGTGATTCGATGAACCGATCTCTCATGGCGGCCTCCATCTCCTCACGATCGCCCTCGCTCAACCCTCCCGATCTTCCTCCGGGCATTCCGCCCGGCATCCCTCCCAGACCAGATCGATCCATACGCTCCGGGCTCAGCGGGTAGGCGATCCCGAAGACTCGATCTTTACCACCGTCGGGATCGAACCAGAGGTTTAGCCCTGCACGCATAATCTGCCGGAGCTTTGCTTGATCGCGAACGACGAGTGCTACATATATCGCTTCCGCGTCGTTGCGGACGCCGATGGAGACGCCGCTTTCGCCTTCGAATAAGCGCAGCGCGCCGGCCCAGTCATCAGCAGAGCCGTCAATTATCACATCGGTAGTGACCGGACTGCTTTCGATCTGCTTTACGGACGCACAGCCAGAGACGGCAAGTAGTGATGACAAGCCAATGACAAGAACGCCTGGAAGACTGGCGGCGCGGGAATGTAGGGAAGGAGATAGGGTCATGGTTTCATGTATTGATTGGGTTTTACACAGGTTATTGCCGTGCGGAAGGGTGGATGTTTGGAGGCCTGGTCAGCCACCATTTCCTCCTCGTGGACGGTTGCCGCCCCGCCCGCCGCGGCGCCCTTGTGAGCGGGACTCCTGCCATTCCAGATACGTCGCCATCTGCTCTTCGCTGAGCACCTCGCCGACCCGTTCGTTTGCTTCGGCTTGCCGAATTTCCATCGCGGCCCGGCGAGCCTCCCGGTCTCCGCGCCCAAACTGCTCCCGGAGTTCCAGTCTCTTTTCGGCCTCTTCGAGAAAGATGGGGCGGAGTCGTTCAGCCTGCTCGTCCGAGATACCGACGTTCTCGTCGATTGCAGCCAACATTTGCTCTACACGCTCGGGGGGATCCATCTGCGAACGATCGCCCGGTTGGGCCAGAACGGCTGGAATGGAGAGGGTGAAGAGAAGAATCAGAACCGGAACGGCAGATAGCCTGCGCCGGATAGAACGAGAGGTCGTGTTCATGATGCCTCGTTGCTTTGAGTAGGTAGAAGCGATGTGGGGGTCATGATCGGTAAAAAAAGGACCGAGAATGCTGGTCTGGAGATGAACTGCATGGTCGTGCCACGAACCGCACAGTACCACATACGAGCATGAGGACCAACGGCGAGAATGCCGTCTGCCTGCTCGCAAACTCACGGCGTGAAGGCAGCCACTCCCCTGTTCTCGCCGGCGCGTTCGAGGCGCCAGATATCCATCGAACGTATTCGGCCATCACGAACGGCCAGCCTGATTCTCTCTATTCGCCCCTCACTGGCCACCCCACTATCCAGCAGTTCATCGAGCCAGCGTTCGCACCGTTCTCGCTGCTCAACGGACAGGTAGATGTAGGGGTGTGCGGGGCTGTTGGGCATTGGGGGACTTTTGTGTAAACGATCCCGAGATGCTCCCCCGTGCCCCGTACGTCGAGTACGAGGAACGTAACGGCTGTCTCGCCCGGAACTGTAGGCTACGACTACTACGCAAGCGTGAATGCCGCGGCGGCCAGCAAGGCTGCAATCGTCCGCACGTGGTTCCAGGCCGTCCATCGAGCCACGTAGCGATGCCAGTGCTTTGCAGCGCCTTCGCCATGGGCCTCTACGACAGCCAGCGCGTTGTTCATGGGAATATGTAAAACACCGGTTACCATCAGAGTGCCAACGAGATAGAGCACACTGCCAGCGAGGACGAAGACCGAGCCGGGATCGCTCCACGTCAATAGTGCCCAACCGCCTAGCAGGAGGCAGAGCGGCGCGAGCCCGATCAGAATCCCGATGAACAAAGGGGTGATGACTGTGATGTTGATCGCCTGCATCGCTGCGATCCCATCAGCAGGTTCGAGGCGGGCCAGGGCACGCATGATGAAGCTCGAGAACGCGAAAAGCACGCCGGCGATGAGGCCGGAGCCGAGAGCGGCGCAGAGGATCGCGAGATAGAGGAGGCTGTCCATCGGTTGAAGGCGTGAGGACTGGGTCGAAGAATACGACAGAGGAGCTCGAACCTCGCCGCTACCTGTTCACGGCGTGAACACGGCCACTACCCTGTTCTCGCCGGCGCGTTCGAGGCGCCATAGTTCCATGGAACGAATCCCGCCATCTCGAGCGACCAGAATGATTCTTTCTATTCAGCTCTCGCTCGTTACTCCATGTTCAAGCAACTCATCGAGCCGGCGCTCGACCCGTTCCCGCTTCTCAACGGACATGTACATGCGCGGATGCGCGGGGCTGCTTGGCATCGGGGGGACTTCCTTGTGAGCTGCACACCGAAATGCGCACCATGCTGTCTGTGGTAGGGCTTTACTGGATCGTTTCGTTTTTGAAGAACGCATGAAGTAGCCCTTGTCGTGGCTATGCTCTCGCGTGATTGGTGTCTATTACTGCAGTACATCTCATTCGCGGTGCTTTCGGCAAGCACTGCCATAATTGGAGGATTCACACATGCTTTCACGCAGCTGCTGCTTGTTCGTTTTTTTTCTGGCTCTCGTTGGGTGCAACGACGAAGCGGGAGAGTTCGGCAGGTTTGAGGGCGACGTCAAAACAGAGTGGCTCGACGAGGACCAACGTTCAATGCGACTCCTCGAAGACTTCCACTACATAGACCCGGATAATGACCGCTGGACGGCCCCCGCGGGCGATATCATTGATGGGGCCTCGATTCCGCGAGGGCTGTGGACGATCGTTGGCGCCCCCTTCGACGGTCTGTATCGGAAGGCTTCTGTCATTCACGATGTAGGCTGTGTTCGCCGGACGCGCTCGATGGAGGACACGCACCGCGCGTTCTACTACGCATGTCGGCTTGGGGGAGTCTCCGAAGCGAAGGCGTTGCTGATGTACTGGGCCGTGAGCCAGTTCGCCGAGCCCTGGCCCGACCCTGGTTCCACGACAGTCGACTCCACGTTGGTGATGCAGGCCGGCCTCATGCCCTCCGACAGCGCATTCGCTGCAGCAGCTCGATACTTCGAGTCCTATGCGGATTCCCTCTCCGGCACCGACCCGGATAATCTGCGTCAACTGCGTGAACTGCGTCAACTACGCCCCGCCGAATTAGAGCGCCGGATCGTCCGCGATGTCCGCCGCAATCGATACACCATTCAGCAGCCGCTCGATGCCGAGAATCTCCGTTTGGAGCGTCTCCCTAACGGATTCAACCAGCCACCGAGATTACTCGACCCCAATCGGGGCCCGGTGGATATCAATCGGGATCAGTTTGATATCGACCATGGTCAGATCGAGCAGCGCCGGATTGATGGCCAGATGCCGCCTGGACCCAACCCGTAAGAGGCTGTCGAATTACGTGCTCCTAGGCTCTCGCTTGCAAGAGCAGCCTCCGTCACTCTCCATTGATTACGCGCGCAACCGCCTCCATGCCCGGATCGCGGCCGGCCGCATACACCTCAAATGTCCAGGGTGCAGCGATATCCGGCGCGAGCGAATCCACGGCGATCGGATGGCGGACGACAGACCCGTGGCAATCCGAGAACCCCTCGCAACCTGTTCGATAATCGTGGCGCTCCGTCGCGGCGAGCAACATCACGCCTGAGTTGGGCAGCGTCATGGTGCTGCCCTCCGAGAAGAACTCCAGCCGATCCCCCGGCCCTTCGCCGATGATCACCACCCGATCCGGCGCCGTTTGCTTCAGATAGCCTATGCTTGAAATGGCCGCAGAAAATGTCCAGGGGCTGATCAGAACGAAGATGCGGCCTGGAACTAGATCCGGCAGGCTTTCCATAAAGTCGCGCGTCGTGTTTAGATCGCCTCCGCCGTTCTGGCGCATATCCAGGATAACATTTGAACGACCGGCCTCCTCAATCACCTGCCGGAACTCACGAAGCGCCGTTCGG
>JADFQN010000133.1 GCA_022561755.1 Bacteroidota bacterium | reverse complement strand
CCGTCGAAAGCGCCACAATGGGAATGGACTCAACGCCGATGCGCACCATCTGCTCGGACAAGTTCCGTGCATAGAGCCGCACGTTCACGTCGCGCGGAATCTTAAAAGCCATAAAAAGCAGGATGCTGTATCGGCCAAGGCCGGAAAGCAACTGCAAAACCGTTCTTGCGGCAGGGATGACCATACGGTGTCAGGGCCGGGTGCTATACTCCGGTGGGAGATTGAAAATACGCGGAGGCTATCAACAATTCAGTTCTATTCATGCCCAGAACAAAAACCCGCTTCGTCTGCCAGTCGTGCGGCCACGACGCGCCGCGCTGGACGGGCCAGTGCCCCGGGTGCGGCGACTGGAACACGATGGTCGAGGAGATCGCGCCGTCGTCGGTGAAGGCGCCGGTGATGCGGGTACGCGCGAACGGCGGACGGCTCGGTGGCGCCTACGGAGGCGTGCGCCCGCAAAAGCTTGGGGATGTTGCACTCCCTGCGCAACCCCGGCTCGTTACCGGGCTGGCGGAATTCGACCGCGTGATGGGCGGTGGGATTCTCCGGGGTTCGCTGACACTTCTGGCGGGCGATCCAGGTATCGGAAAATCGACGCTGATGATGGGGCTGGCGAGGTACCTGACGGAGCAGACGGTGCTCTATGTAACCGGGGAGGAGAGCGCCCAGCAGGTCAAGCTCCGGGCGCAGCGGCTTGGCATCGACTCCGACGCGTTCTACGTCTTCCCGGAGACCAACGTAGAGGCCATAATGGCGGCTGCGCAGGATCTCCAGCCCGACGTGATGATCGTGGATTCCATCCAGACCGTCTACCGCCCCGACCTAACCAGTGCGCCGGGCTCCGTGGCGCAGGTGCGGGAGTCCACGGCCGTACTCCTCGACCTCACCAAAACGCTGCCCGTATCCACGTTCCTCGTCGGCCACGTGACGAAGGCCGGAAGCATCGCCGGGCCGCGCGTTCTGGAGCACATGGTGGATACGGTGCTCTACTTCGAGGGCGACCGGCATCACGCGTACCGGGTTCTCCGTTCGGTTAAGAATAGATTCGGACCTGCGCACGAGATAGGAGTTTTCGAGATGCGAGATAAAGGATTGGTTGAAGTGAAAAACCCATCCGAACTGTTTCTTTCCGAGCGTAATTACGGGCAGAGCGGCAGCGTGGTGGTCTGCGCCATGGAAGGCACGCGACCGCTACTGGTGGAGGTGCAGGCGCTCGTCACGCCTACGTCGTACGGAACGCCCCAACGCACCGTGACGGGTTTCGACACGCGTCGTCTCCAGCTTTTGCTGGCCGTCCTCGAAAAACGGGAAGGCCACCGGTTTTCGCAGCACGACGTTTTCCTGAATGTCGCCGGAGGCGTGAGGCTGGAGGAGCCGGCGGTCGACCTCGGCGTTGCGCTGGCCGTGGCGTCTTCTTTCCGCGATGTGCCCGCCGATTCGAACACGGTTGTGGCCGGCGAGGTTGGGCTTGGCGGGGAGATACGCGCCGTGGCCCGCATCGAACCGCGACTCGCGGAGGCGAAGCAACTGGGCTTCGAGCGGATGCTCCTCCCGAAGGCGAACACGAAGAACCTGGATGCGCCGAAGGGGCTGGAGTTGCTTGCAGTTTCTCAGCTTTCGGAAGCGCTCGATCTCGTCCTGTAGACGTGCAGCGTGGACGAGTCTACCTTCCGATCGACCTAAGTGTTGGCTATGGCCTCACCCCTTTCTTTCCCAGTGTTTCGCGCGTGGCTCAAGCTCCTCGTACGGAGGCAGCGCGCCGGACTCGGTGACCGCGCCGAGATGCTGCGTGACGTTGTTGCGCTCCATCTTGACGAACACGAGCACAAAGCCGAGGCGTTCATCGACAAGCTTCGCGATGAGCTGAATGCTTCCCACGAGGTTATCCAGATGGAAGATTTCGGCGCGGGTACACGCAGGAGCGTTCTGTCGTCCGAGAGCAAGCCGAACAAGCGCGGTATCAGCGAGATATATAGACGTGCGGCGGCATCGCCTGCGTGGGGGAGGTTTATGTTCAGACTGGTACGTGCTCTGAAGCCGAGTACCGTGCTGGAGTTGGGGACGAACCTCGGTGTTTCTGCTCTCCACATAGTCGCAGCTCTGGATCTCAATGGAGGAGAGGGGAGCCTGACTACGATTGAAGGGGATCCGACGCTTTCGGAAATCGCTCGTGAGAACCTCGCAAAATTGACGCGCACAAGTAGGGCAACGGTACAGACAGGTCGGTTTGACGATGTGCTTCCCACGTGTCTCGAGGAGCATGGTCCGTACGACCTCGTCTTCATCGACGGCCACCACGAGGAAGCCGCCACCCTCCGCTACTTCGAGATGATCAAACCGTACCTCGCGCCCGGCGCCTG
This sequence comes from Bacteroidota bacterium, assembly GCA_022561755.1. Classification (GTDB taxonomy): domain Bacteria; phylum Bacteroidota; class Rhodothermia; order Rhodothermales; family Rubricoccaceae; genus JAHEJB01. The sequence goes on along the minus strand of JADFQN010000133.1, from coordinate 6,580 downwards.
TGTGGCGTTCGACGACATTGAACCGTTCCGGCCTGTACGGAAAGCATGGAAGCGGATCATCGCCGACGAACCGAACTCGGGCGCGGTAGATTTGCTGGGCATCGGGCTGTGGTTTGCGCCGCTCGATGTTGCCGATAAAGAAAGTGATGCGAAGCCCTCCACGGTCGTACAATAAGCCTGCACTGCCGCCGTTTTGATCTCGCGCGCACCGTGTCTTCCATGACCAACCTGACGGACGAGCAACTCGTCGTTAACTATCTCAACAAGGGAGATGAGCGGGCCTTTGGGCTTCTTGTCGACCGGCATCAGGAGCGGATTTTCGGCTACCTGATGGGGATGGTCCGCGACCGCAGCATTGCCTCCGACCTGTTTCAGGAGACGTTTCTGCGAGCGATTCAGGCGATGAACCGCAAGCGGGGCTCCTACGAACAGCAGGGCCGCTGGCTGGCGTGGGTGATGCGGATTGCCCGCAACGCCGCCCTCGACCATCTCCGCAGCCGTAAAAAGTGGCAGGATGTGGGCTCCGGCGACGAAGACAATGGGCCCTCGTTCTGGGATCGCCTCCCGGACGACGCGCCCGATTCCGACGCACTTCTCGGCCGCTCCGATCTTTGGAAAGAGGTCGAGGCCGCCATCGAGCAACTCCCGCCCGAGCAACGCGAGGTGGTGGTGATGCGGCACCAATCCGATCTAACATTCCGCGAGATCGCCGAACTCACCGGCGTCTCCATCAACACCGCCCTCGGGCGCATGCGCTACGCGCTGATAAACCTGCGCAAGTTTATGGAGCCCGAATGGTTTGATGAAACGCTCCCGCAACCATCCACAGCCTCCGCACGCACGAAGCCGCACGCGCCGTCTCAGCCCGTCACCTGACAGGCAGAACCGCGCCCACAACCCGCGTACCCCTCTCGACCCCTTCAGCTACAGCCCCTCTCGCGCCGCGATGAACGACGGCCTCAATCCTATCAAACACGTATACGGCGAAAAGCCGAGCGGGCCCGCGCCGGAGCCCGGCGCACCGGAGTACGCCGAGTTTGAAGCCCTCCGGACGATGAAGGAGGCGCTGGATGCGTCGCCAAATCCGCTACCGGACGAACACGTGGTGGATGCGGTGAAGGCTGCGGCGGTGACCGACGTGCTGCTACCTCTACGACACGCTTACGGTGAGGAGCTTGCCGAGGGCGCGTTGGATGCCGATGACGCCCGGTTCGTCGAGTACGAGTTGCTCCGGACCACGATGGCCGCGCTGGACACGCTCCCGCGAGTACGACCTGATGCGTCAGTTTTGGATACGGTTAATTCGGCTGCGGCTGCTCACGTGTTTGCACCGCTTCAGGCCGCGTATGGTGAAGGAGAGGCCCCCACGCCCGATTCGCCAGAGTACACCGAGTATGTATTGCTGAGCACCACGAAGGCTGCTCTGAGCCGGCTCCCGGCTGCTCGTCCGGATGCCGACGTGATCGTTGCCATTCTTGCTGCTGCGAGGCCGGGCGCGCCCGCATTGAAGGTTGCTTCAGACCGTCCGGCGCTCTCGAAGAGCAACGTCCGCCGCTGGATGCCGGCGCTCGCCATGGCGGCATCCGTAGTCATCGTGGCCATGACCGGTCTGTGGGTTGCGCAAGTGTTTCCTGTTGGGCAGCAGGCTGCTGAATCCGAATTGCTTGCCGATGCGCAGCCTGCGGCCGGTGACGATGCGGTGGCTCTTGCGGCGCCTGCCGAGCCCGAAGCTGAGCTTGAAGAAGGGCCGGCTCCGGGATTGTTCAGCCCGCTTGCGGCCGGCGGACAGCCCACAGTTTCGCGAGATCGGTTGCAGGGCTATGTGGCTGCGCGCACTCCGGCTCCAGTGAACCATGGTCGCGCCGAACGACGTGCAGTTTTTCAGGCGCCTCCTCCGCCTCCTCCAGGTCGCACCGCTGATGCGCTTGCAGAAAGTGAGACGGTGCTTGCCGATGCAGTTGGTGGATTTGGCGAAGCCGATACGAACATGCCCGGCGCCACCGTTTCAGAGTGGGATGCCGGGGCGGATGTCCGATTGCTCTCGCTTCGCCTTACCCAACTTGCCAACTCCAGCGAGGGTCTTTCATGGGACGCGCCGCCTTTGCCGCTTGGTGCTGCCGAGCCCACTGCCGGCGTCTCGACAGACGGCATCCGCGCCGTTCGCTTCGGCGCTTCAGCCGCCCGCGTAGATGTACAGATGCGCTCCAGTGAGCAGCGAGACGATCAATGAGAAACCTTCACTTTGTTACGGTTTTCGCCTTCCTGAGCCTCCTGAGCGCCCCTGTGCTTCAGGCTCAGGAGCGGCCGGCGTCGGACGCCGCGGACGAGGAGGTTAGGGTCCGTGTCCTCGAAATCCATGATGGAGACCTCAAGCTGGACGGCATTGTGTTGCCGACAGACAATTTGCCGGGCGGATTACGCCTCGACGGCATTGAGATGACGTACCACTTCAGCGGCCCCGTGACGCCTGTCCTGGAAATCGACGGGGAAGTATACGTGCTGGCTGGCGAGCGCTTGATTCGGATGGAAGACGCCGCGCCCAACAGGGCCAACGTGTATTTCCTCGGCCAGCCCGAGATGAACGCGCGGGTTGCCCCGGTGACTAGAGCGGGAGCAGCGATGGCGCCTTCGCCCGTCCTGGATGACGACCTCGAACAAGCAGGGGAACGGGCCTACCTCCGCCAGTTGTCCTTTCGCGACCGCACCCTCTTCAACCAGATCCAGCGTGAGCAGTCCGTGGAACTGGAGACCTTCCGGCTGGCCGGGGAGTATCGACGGGCGAACGACCCGGACGACCAGAGCCGGATTGAGGATGCGCTCCGCGACAAACTCGGGGAGTCGTTTGAACTCAAACAGCAGATCCGCGCCGACGAGATTGCGCAGGCCGAAACACAGATCAGCGAACTCCGCGGCCTCCTGGACGAGCGCTCAGCTCGCAAAGATCAAATCATCGAACGCCGCCTGCGCGAGCTGATCGGCAAGCGCGGCCACTGATCACAACCACTGATAGTAACCATCACTGGAGAAGCCGGTCCCACCGACCGTCCGCTGTTTCACTCCCAACACCCTACTCCCATGTATCATCCCTTGCGCTTGTTTCTGGCTGGTTTTCTGATGATCGGCCTCGTGACGCCTCAACTGGCTTCCGCCCAGGAGGACGACCGCGACGACGAAGAGACCGTCATTGAAACCGAGGACGGACGCCGCATCGTCATCATCGAAGAAGACACCGACGGCGATCGCCCCCGCGTCGAACGCCGCGTCATCCGTCGCCACGCCCCGGCTCGTGACTTGCTCGATCTTTGGCACGAGCGCGCCGCGCCGCGCATTGAGCGCCGCGGCAAGATCATCTTTCGCGATGAGGACGGCAACGAGCGCCGCTTCACGATGGACGGCAACTACATGCAGTGGCGTAGCAACGACGATGCTGCCGTAACCGATACTACGATCGACGGCCACCGGGTCATCATCATTCGCACACCGGACGGCAATGAGGAAATCATCGAACTGGATGGGATGATGGATCATGCATTCTCGTTCGCGATGCCTGACTTCAATATGCCGCATTTCGAGCAAGATTTCGACTTCGAGATGCCGGAAGGGCTCGGAATGCACCTCCGGATGTTTGGCGACGGAGGATCGAACCCGTTCGCGTTTGGGCCGAACTTTATGCATCTCGAAGGGGTGATGGGCGCTTCGTCTGAGACGCGCCGTGAGATGATGAAATTGGAGCGCCGCTCTATGGAGCTTGCGGCACGCATAAGGCACGACGAGGGCGGAGAGCGTGCCGAGTTGGAGAGCGAACTTGACGATGTCCTGGAATCGCTCTTCAATCTTCGCGGTCGAGCACGCGCCGAAAGGGCCGACCGCATGGAGGAACAAGCCGAAGAGCTTCGTCAGGAAGCTCAGGAACTTCGCGAGTCCCTCAACGAGCGCAACCGAGACCGCAGTAACATCATCGAAGAGCGTAAGCGCGAGCTTCTCGGCGAGCGCGGGCACGGATGGTAGTGGCAGGCTCCTGCGCATCCATTATTCGGCATCCCGGCAGGTCTTCTTGCCGGGATGTCGTGCTTTAGGAGGCTGTCGAATTACTACGCCGTAAGCCAGGCGCGCGAATCTTGGCCGAGATCGAGGCGCGAAATAGCAGGCGAATCGGTGATTCGTCGAACATCTCGTAACGCAGAGATCGGCTGAGAGGCGCCGCCGCAGGTATGATGAGTTTTTCAACACGCTGCTTCAGGTGGGTTCTTCGTAATACAAACCGTACGAAACCCCCCCACGCATCGCATGGTGCTCAAGCACTGTATCTTGCGGGTCACCTCGCTGTATTCAGCCGGAATCGCTGAAAACGGTGCATTCCAAAGCAATTCGATGAATGTGCCTAGCGAGCTAGACCCCCAATAAGGGCGATATCCATACAGCGGCACAGGTTTTTCAGGGAGATGCAGCCCGTGCCCGTACATAAACAGCTGAGCGCGGACTCCATGATTCGCTCATAAACTCGCCCTGCGGCTCCCTCGAGATTGCTGAGATTCCCTCACTGGCTATGATGACTGTCCGCCGCCCTTTTGTTGCCAGCGTCCGCAGCGTGCTCGTCGTCTTGATTCTATGCACTGTGTTGGGCGCAGGTACCTCGGCCCGGGCAGATGCAGACATCGAGCGCGTCTCCTTCACGTCGAGGTCCGACGGAGAAGGCTATGTAATTCGGCTGCACATGAACGGCCGTGTCGCCGCGTACAGCGTAGAGCAGCCCTCTGCGACTGAGCTACACCTCACGATTTTTCAGGCCGGCCTCGCCGCCGATCTCCGCCGCGACCCGGCTCAGGGCCCCATTGCGAGCTACCGTGTGCTTCCTTCCGACGACCGTGTGGTATTCGCGTTTACCCTGCGCTCCGGAGTTCACGTACAGGCACAGGCTTACCCGGATCATGCCTCCAACGATCTTCTGCTGTCGCTTTCCACCCGTACCGCCCCGCCGGCCACCATGACCACAATAGGCGGGAGTTCCGGCAACGGAGGCGGTCAGGTGGACGCAGCCGCCCTGAGCAACTGGCGGCTGGACTGCATGGTGATTGACGCGGGCCACGGCGGCCATGACGGCGGAGCAACGTACAACGGCGTACGCGAGAAAGACGTAAACCTCGGTATCGCCCGGAGGCTCGGCGCCTACGTTCAGGACCGCCTCGGCATCCGTGTGGTCTACACGAGAGCCGATGACCGCTTCGTCGAGTTGCATGAACGGGGGCGGATCGCCAATGCGTCGTGCGGCAAGCTGTTCGTTTCCATTCACGCCAACGCGGCGCCTTCACGTACCGCTGCAGGCACGGAAACCTACTTCCTTGCTCCCCACCGGACGGAGAGCGCGCGCAGAGTGATGGCCCGAGAGAACAGCGTGGTGCGCCTTGAGAGCGATCCGAGTCTCTACGAGGACTTCGACGCCGAGGGCGGCATTATGCGCACGCTTGCCTTCAGCAGCTATCAGCAGGAAAGCCAGGAGTTGGCGAGCCTCATCGAAGAAGAGTTCGGCAACCGGGCCAACCGCAACAGCAGGGGCGTGAAGCAGGCCGGATTCCTCGTCCTCTGGCGTGCCTCTATGCCGGCCGTGCTCGTAGAGACCGGGTTCGTTTCTAATGCCGACGAGGCCCGCTTCCTCGCGAGCGCCGACGGCCAGGATCTCATCGCCAGCGCCATTTTCCGAGCTATCCGTGACTATAAGGTGCTTTATGAGCGCGGCCTCCGCCTGGCCCGAAACTGATTCCCATCTGCCAGGTCGCTGCGTGCCTCCGCCAGCACGTGGTGAACGGCGCGTCCCGTACCTTCGGGGCGCGCCATTTTTATGCCGTCAGGTTAGGCCGCCATGTCAGATCGTCTCGAAGCCGCCATCCGCACCATCCCCGATTTCCCCGAGCCGGGCATCGAGTTCAAGGACATCACTCCGATTCTCGCCGACCCGGAGTTGTTCTCGGAAGCCGTCGAACTCCTCCAAACCCCGTACTCCAGTGCCGACGTAACGCACGTCGTTGGGATGGAAGCACGGGGCTTCTGGTTCGGCGCGGCGCTGGCCGAGCGGCTCGGAGCCGGGTTCGTACCCGCCCGAAAGCCCGGAAAACTACCCGGCGCTACGATTAGCGAGAAGTATGCTCTCGAGTATGGCGCCGACGCCCTCGAGATCCACGACGACCTGCTAGGGCGGGGACACCGGGTGCTCATCCACGACGACGTGATCGCCACAGGCGGCACGGCGGCTGCTGTGGCACGCCTGGTGAAGCGGACCGGAGCCGAGGTTGTTGGCTTTTCCTTCTTTGTCGAGCTGACGTTCCTCAACGGCCGGAAGAAGCTCCCAGAAGGCGTTCCATTCCGCACCGTAATCGCGGTCTAGGATCCTAGGAGGCTGTTGAAATAAGTCATGCGGCCTACGACAGAGCACGTAATTCAACAGACTCGTAGGGAATTGTAAGTCTGAACTTCCAAGTTCCAAACTGCAAATCACAAAGGGCGCTTCATGAGACTGCTTGGAATTCGATACTTGGTAATTGGGAGGCTGTTGAACTACGTCATCCGATTCGGTGACAGAGCACGT
>JADFQN010000021.1 GCA_022561755.1 Bacteroidota bacterium | reverse complement strand
TCGCTGGGGAGGAGTCCATGGTCAACGTGTCGCCCACGCGGCTCTCGTCGACCGACTTCAGGCCCGTGGCGATGTAGCCGACCTCGCCGGCATCGAGGCGTTTGAGGGGCGAGAGGCCGGGGTTAAAGGTCCCGACCTCCAGGGGCTCGAGGGTGTTGCCCGTGGCCATGAATCGGAGACGCTGGCCCGCCTCGATGTGCCCGTCGACGATGCGGACGGAGGCGATGACCCCTTTGTAGGAGTCGTACTTGGAATCGAAGATGAGCGCCCGCAGGGGAGCGTTGGACGCGCCGGTGGGGGCCGGCAGGCGGTTGACGACGGCCTCCAGGAGCTCGTCGACGCCCGTACCCTCCTTGGCCGAGATGTGCAGGACCTCCGATTCCTGGAACCCGAAGGCATCGACCATCTCCTGCACGACGCGGGCGGGCTCGGCGCCGGTCAGGTCGATCTTGTTGACCACGGGGATGATGGCCAGGTCGTGTTCCAGCGCCAGGTAGACGTTGGCCAGGGTCTGGGCCTGTATGCCCTGGCTGGCGTCGACGACGAGCAGGGCGCCTTCGCAAGCGGCGACGCTCCGAGAGACCTCGTAGGAGAACTCGACGTGCCCCGGCGTGTCCAGGAGGTTGAGCTGGTATTCCTTTCCGTGCCGGTCGCGATAGGTCATCCGGATGGGATGCGCCTTGATGGTGATGCCCCGCTCCCGCTCCAGGTCCATCTGGTCGAGGAACTGGTCGGCCATGTCCCGCTCGGCGATGGTGTCGGTGACCTCCAGCAGGCGGTCGGCCAGGGTGGACTTCCCGTGGTCGATGTGGGCGATGATGCAGAAGTTGCGGATGCGCTGGAGATCCACGCGGGGGACGGAAGCGGTTCAGAAAGAGCAGGAGTCTGTCGGGGTTAGGAGATTCGTAGCGAGGCGAGTGGGGAATCGAGAACATTTTCTCGACCTTTTGAGACGCATAGTGGTGCTACGCAACGAAAAAGACCGAGGAAATGGGCCGATTCATCGCCGCCGCAGTAGAATCCTCCTGGTCCCGACAGACTCCATAGAAGCCGAAAAGATACCCTATCCAGTACCTCACCGGGCGGAGGTTGGGTTAAACGTCGATACCCAATGTCACACAGCACAACAGCGTGTCACCGTCCGTCTTGGGTAACATCTTCGATTGTGTGTTCTCGATGCACACCCAATACGCCTTCGATCCTACTCGCACGATGGACAAAGACAATTCGACTGTCTCCGTCTCTGAAAATGACTCGGTAGAAGATTGACAGATCGGGTACTGATACCAACTCCCAGCGTTGACTAGTCCTCAAGGTGTCAAAGGGTGGCCTGAATCCTCTTTCGACAAATTGTGCCTGCAAATCATACAGCAAGTTTAACAGTGCGCGCTTCGATATCCCAAAATCAGTTGAGGTGATGTCGGAAGCAATGATCAATGACTCGTCAAACCGTTCGGCTCGATCGAGAACCTCGTACAGATCAATGTCCTCCGGCCCGCGTTGCGTATTTGGAAAATCAAATCAGATTCTTGAGATCGACTCATCCATCTGAATAAGTGATCTCGACGCTTTCAAGATCGCAACGCGCTCAGCAGGTACGTGCGAGAGCTATCGAGTCCTGGGCCAGAGCGTGGCCTGAAAGAATCAGGGCGATCAGAAGAGATAAACCACATCTCATCCTAAACCACCTCGCTGCCTTCCAGCCTGCGCTCGGTCTCTTTTACGCCAACCGCCGGAGGCGTCTCCTCCATTTCTTCGGCCTCCCCCTGCAACGCATGGTGGAACCGCTTTTGGAAGAGGATGATCGTCGCCACGCCGCCGATGATGGCGAGGTCGGCGATGTTGCCGATGGGGAAGATGGCGAGGTACCTCCCGCCGAAAAACGGGATGCTCTCCGAGACCACACCGTTCCAGATGTCGAGGTGGATGAAGTCCACGACGTCGCCGTACAGTAGGCTTCCGTAGCCCCAGACCACCCCGTAGAACACGCGGTCGACGATGTTGCCGAAGGCGCCGCCGAGAATGAGCGCCAGAGCAATTCGGTAACCGATTGGGCCCCTGCGGACATGCAACAGGTAGAGGGCAATCAGCCCCGTAGCGACAATCGAGAACAGCGTAAGGAAGAGCTTGGAACCGAGGCTGAGCCCGAACGCCATCCCAGGGTTCTCGGTGAACGTGATCTTGAACAGATCGCCGACGATCCGTATCGACTCGTGCGGCAGCATCGTCAGTTTCACCCACACCTTGGCGATCTGATCGGCCACGACGATGAAGAGGGTTAGCCAGAGGACGCGCATGGTTGCGTAATGCGTAATACGTAGTACGTAATGGGTAGAAAAATCAGTTACGGAATACGCGTTACGCTATAGCTCAGCGTTTCTTCTTTTCCTTCTTCTTGGCCTCGATGGAGATCTCCGTGTGCGGCACGGCGAGCAGGCGCTCCTTGGCGATGGGCTCTCCCGTCACCTTGCAGATGCCGTACGTCTTGTTGTCTAGCCGCGTGATGGCACGATCCAGGTAGCCCCGGTACTTCTGCTGTCGCGCAATCATCATGTAGAGCTTTTCCATCTGCATGGCATCCGTACCGGCATCCGCCATGTGGAAGGAGTAGGCCGTGTCGCTTTCGTGCTCGCGCGTGTCGTCCACCTGCGCGCGCATGTCGTCAATCTCCGCCTGGGCGGATTCGCGCTTCTCCTCGATGAGGGCGCGGAACTCCTCCAACTCCTTGTCGGAGAACGGCGTGCGCCGAGCTTCGGCGGCCGTTGCGGCTTTGGAAGCAGCCATGACGAGATTGGTTCTGAGAGCGTGAGGGGGACGTTTACGGTGCAGGCGTGCCGTTGATCCGCCGAACACCGATGGTAATGGGTGCTCCGGCGAGGTCTACCGTCTGCACGGTATCCCCTTCGGGTTCGGCGCGGTTGAGCGCGGTTGCGAGGGTTTCGGTTCGGATGGTTTCAGCGTGCGCGATCACAGCTTCCGCCTCGCCGTCGGGCGCGTCGAAGGTAATCACGATTCGATCTGAAACATCGAAATCAGCGCTTTTTCGTAGGTTTTGGACGCGGTTGATGAACTCGCGGGCGAGGCCTTCCGCGCGAAGCTCGTCGGTGATGGTGGTGTCGAGGGCCACGGTGACGCCTCCCTCCTGCCGGACGAGCTGCCCTTCGATGCCCTCGCTGACGATTTCGAGGTCGCCGGATTCCAGCGTAACGGATTGGCCGTCGAGTTCGAGCGTGAGGGATTCCTCTTGCTCGTAGGTCGCGATGGCCTCCAGGTCGAGGTCGCGGATGACAGCGTTTGCGGCTTTCATCAGCGGGCCGAGCTTCTTGCCCAGCGCCTTGAAGTTGGGTTTGGCGGATTTGTGGATGACGCCGCTCGACGCCTCAATGGCTTCCAGCGCCTTGACATTCACCTCGTCCAGCACGATGGATTCTACCGAGCGGAGTTCGTCGGCGTCCACACCGCCCGCGCCTGTTACCACGAGCACCTTCGCCAGTGGCTGCCGCACGTTGATGCTCGCCTCGTTTCGGAGGGAGAGGACGTTTGAGGCCACCTGCCGCGCGAGCGCCATGCGGTGTTCCAGTTTTTGATTGACCTCAGATTCAGTGACCCTTGGAAAGTCGGTTAAGTGGACGGACCGCTGACCGCTGACCGCTGACCGGACACCTTCCTCCTCTGCCGTCTGCCGTCCGCCGCCTTCGGTCAGACAACCGTACAGCCATTCCGCGAAGAACGGCGCGATGGGCGCCATGAGTTGCGCCGTGGTTCGGAGGCACTCGAAGAGCGTCTGGTAGGCAGCCCGCTTGTCGCCGTCGTCCTCGCTCTTCCAGAACCGGCGGCGGCTGCGACGGAGGTACCAGTTCGAGAGATCGTCCACGAACGTCTCTACGGCCCGCGCGGCGCGGGTCGGGTGGTAGGCGGCGTACGCCTCATCGGTCGCGGCGATGGTCGTATTCAGACGTGAGAGCACCCAGCGATCAAGCTCGGATCGATCCATAATCTCAATGCGAGAGGCATTGTCGTACACAAACTCATCCAGATTGGCGTACGTCGCGAAGAACTTGTAGGTGTTGACGAGCGTGCCGAAGACCTTGCGCCGGGTTTCCACGATGGCGGAATCAGTGTAGCGGAGACTCTCCCACGGCGGACAGGACGCCATCATCGTCCAGCGCACCGGGTCGGCGCCGTGCTTGTCAATCGTCTCGAACGGATCGACCGTGTTGCCGACGGTCTTCGACATTTTTGCGCCGTCGGCGTCGAGCACGAGGCCGTTTACCACCACATTCTTGAAGGCCACAGAGTCTTCTACCAGCGCCGCAATGGCGTGCATCGTGTAGAACCAGCCGCGCGTCTGGTCGACGCCCTCGGCGATGAAGTCGGCCGGGAAGTTGGCCTGGAAGACCTCCTCGTTCTCGAACGGGTAGTGCCACTGCGCAAACGGCATCGCGCCCGAATCGAACCAGACATCAATGAGGTCCGGCACGCGGCGCATCGTACCACCATTTGGGCCCGGCCACGTGATGGCATCCACGTACGGGCGATGGAGATCGACTTCGCCGGTGTCGGGGTTGATGGCCTCGTCAGGGAACGAGCCGCTGCATTTCTCCCGAAGCTCATCGATAGAGCCGATGACCTCGGCGTGGTCGGGATCGGTGTCGCTCACCCAGATCGGCAGCGGAGTGCCCCAGAAGCGCATCCGCGATAGCGCCCAGTCCACGTTGCCCTCCAACCACTGGCCGAACCGGCCGGTCCCGATGCCCTCCGGCTGCCAGTTGATGGTCTGGTTGAGTTCCACGAGCCGGTCCTTGATCGCTGTGGTGCGGATGAACCAGCTCTCTACCGGGTACTGCATGAGCGGGGTGCCCTTGCGCCAGTCGTGCGGGTAGTTGTGGATGAAGGAGTCCTCACGGTACAGGAGGCCGCGCTCGGCGAGGTCGCGGATGATGGGCCGGTCGGCGTCCTTGAACCAGAGGCCTCCGATCTCGCCACAATCCTTGCTGAAAGTACCGTCGGGATTGATAGGATTGATCGTTGGAAGGGCTTCACGTTGACCAGTGGAATAATCATCTGCCCCAAAAGCCGGCGCCGTATGCACAATGCCGGTACCGTCCTCGGTTGTGACATAGTCAGTCTGTACTATCCTGTACGCTCTGAGTTCTTTCACCAAATGGTCGATTTCCGCAGCCGTCTTTCCTTTGGCGTCAGACCATTCTAATAGCTTTTGAGCCCCGTGATCCGCATCGCTCAATCCAATAAACATCTCAACGGTGAGCGATGTGTCGCTATCTCCTTGTAGATCTGCAAATGCTGTCGCGTGTATTGCCAGATCCAAAGGCCACATCGGCTCGTAGCGACGCCCGACGAGGTCTACCCCAGTCATTCTCTCAACGATCTCGAACTCGCCCTTGAGCGTGGCATCAACGCGGGCAGCAGCAAGGATGAGGAATTCGTCGGCGCCGTCCTCTTTCGTCTGGCGGACCTTTACGTACTCGATTTTCTCGCCCACGGCCATCGCGGCGTTGGCCGGAATCGTCCACGGCGTGGTCGTCCATACAAGGAGATAGGTGTTCTCCTCACCCACCAGCTTCGCGCGCGTTACGATGGAGACATCCTGCACCTCCTTGTAACCCAGTGCTACCTCGTGCGACGAGAGCACCGTGCCGTTGGCCGGGCTGTACCACAGGATCTTGTGGCCTTTGTAGAGGTAGCCCTTCTCGTAGATGCGCTGGAGCAGGTTCCAGACGCTCTCGATGTAGCTGTTCTCGAAGGTGACGTACGGGTCGGAGAGATCGACCCAGTACCCCATGCGGACGGTGAGTTCGTCCCAGAGATCCTTGTACCGGAGCACACTCTCGCGGCACTTCGCGTTGTACTTCGCTACGCCGTACTCCTCCACCTGGTGCCGCCCTTCGAGGCCCAGCTCCTTCTCCACCTCAATCTCGACGGGAAGGCCGTGCGTGTCCCAGCCCGCCTTGCGATCCACGCGGAAACCCTTCATCGTCTTGTAGCGGCAGAAGAGATCCTTGATCGTCCGCGACATCACGTGGTGGATGCCCGGCTTGCCGTTGGCCGTCGGTGGGCCTTCGTAGAAGACGAAGTGCGGGGCGTCCCGGCGGATTTCAAGGCTCTGCTCGAACGTCTTCTCCCGCTGCCAACGCTCCAGCACCGCCTCCTCTACGGCGGCGTGATCGAACGATTCAACCTCGGGGTAACGGGACATTTCGGGGGCGCTTTCGGGGGCTTTTCAGACGCGTGAAAGATACCACGGGCCACCGGGCCGCCGGGGCGATGAACCTGCGAAATGGTTCGGTATCCCGCCCTCGCTTTCAAAACCGCCCCCTTCCCAAGGGGGCTCCTCGCCGCAGGCGGGGTGGGGGTTTTCGCCAGTCTGCTAAAAACCCTCCGACCTGGCTCCGCTCGGCCACCTCCCTTGCGAAGGGAGGGGTTTGGTCGAGATCTTACACCCCACCCCGTTCGAAGCGGTCGCGCGCTTCCTGCACGGCGAGGGCCACGGCGTTGCGCGCCTCAAACGTAAGGAGGTACATCTCCTGGTATTCGTCGTCGGTGACGAACGGGCCGCCTTTCAACCCTTGAAGGTCTTCGAGCGCCTGGTTGGCGTAGCCGAGCGCCCTCTTCAGCATGGCAATCCTGCGGCCGAGTGAATCAAGGCTCTCGAACCGCAGCGACGCGTGCGCATTGACGACTTTGGCGCCGATCTGAAGCGCGTTGATGTAAAACCCTTCGTAGACCTCGGGGCCGGCCGAGTCCGGGAGACGCTTGCTCCAGTCGATGACCACAACCGCCAGCTTTTCGGTTTCCTGGTAAAGCGGGTCGTCGTGCCAGTCGTCGAAGCCAAACGGCTCGTCCTCATCGTCTTCTTCGGCGAGGGCATCGAGTTCGGCAGCGAACTCCGGATCGTGCTCCGAAAACGACAGCGGCTCTTCGTCAGCTTCTCCCGATTCGCGGTACTCCTTCATCTCGTCGGCGAACTCGTCCCAGCCCATCTGGCGATTGATCCAGTCGTCCATCGCCCAGTACCACGCTTTCTGGACGGTCTCCGGGGCCTTGTCATGCGGAGGCGGATTCGTTTCACTGTAGACCTCCCGCAGGCGCATCATCCGGTCTACGCGCTCGTCGTTGTGCTTCAGTTCCTCTTCCCAGCGGTGTTCGTCCCAAACTTCGTCGTCCAGGTCATCGTTCATTTCGTCGTCCATGGAGCCGTGCGACACTATTGTTGAGACCGGTAGATACGCAATTTCGGGGGAATAGCCTTGCGGACGAGCAGCGCCAAGGCGCCCATGCATTGCGGGCGAGATATATCTCGTCCCTACGCATAGTTTCAACCAATCTCCTCGACCACAGCCCGCATGAGGGCCGTCAGATTTGGTTCGGCTTCGGCGGCGGCGGCGAGGACGTCCTCAATCGAAACAGGTTCGAGGGCGTCCGGTAAGCACTCGTCGGTGATGACGGAGATGGCCATGCAACGCATCCCCATGTGGTTGCCTACGATGACTTCGGGCACGGTACTCATCCCCACGGCGTCGGCGCCGATAAACCGAAGGAAGCGATATTCGGCGCGTGTTTCCAGGTTCGGTCCTTCCACAGCCACGTAGACGCCCTGCTGCAGCCGGATGGCGCGATCCAGTGCGGCCTGCTCGGCAATGTCACGTAGCCCCTTGTCGTACGGCTCGCTCATGTCGGGGAAGCGCGGACCCCATTCGTCTGCGTTGGGGCCTGTGAGCGGGTTCATCCCCTGCAGGTTGATGTGGTCGGTGAGGAGCATCAGGTCGCCGCGACGGAAGAGCGGATTCATGCCACCGGCTGCGTTGGAGACGAGCAGCGTATCCACGCCGAGTTGTTTCATCACGCGAACCGGAAAGGTGATCTGCCGGCCGTCGTAGCCTTCGTACAAATGGAAGCGGCCCTGCATGGCCGTCACGGTTACGCCGCCGAGCGTTCCACTCAATAGCCTGCCGTGGTGGCTCTCCACCGTCGAGACCGGGAAGTGCGGGATCGCGCCGTACTCCGCCGTCTTCGCGCCGTCAATTTCCTCTGCCAGCTTGCCGAGGCCCGTACCGAGAATCAGCCCGACCCGCGCTTCCGTTCCGAGTTTCTCCCGGAGATAAGCTGCTGCCTCATTTACCTGGCTGCGGTAGGCGTCGAGGTCGAAGGACATGGTTTGGGGAATGGAGAAGGGTGAAGGGTGGAAGGAAAACAGTGGACGGTGGGCCGAAGACCGAGGACGGAGGACGGAGGACAGATGACCGATGACGGAGGACAGATGACCGATGACGGAGGACCGATGACGGAGGACGGAGGACAGATGACCGATGACGGAGGACAGATGCCCGATGACGGAGGTCAGAGGACTGAAGACAGGGGCCAGGAGTCAGGGCTGGTCTCGCATTCACCCTTCACCCCTCACCCTTCATCTTTCAGCACTTCTCCCTTCTCCCTTCTCCCTTTCAATCCAGATCCTCCAGGATGCGGCGGATACGCTCGCGCTCGGCTTCGGAGGGCGAGGACGGCGTCGGTTCGGTGTCGCCGTCGCCGGTGACCAGCGAGCGGAGGCTCCATTGCTGAGCCGAGTCGGAGCCGGGAACGGGCCCGGGCGTATCGGCTTCGGCCGGCTTCTTCTCACCAACTAAGGGCGGCTCGAAGAATGACGAACTGAATGGATCGTCCTTCATGCCCGCCTCCGGTTCGGAGTGAGCGCCGGAGAGCATGTCGCGGTAGGTTGGGTGGGCGTCAGTTTCCACGGTCTCTGTTGGTGCAGGCGGTGGCGTCTGCGCGACCAACTCCTCAACAGACGGCAGACCGGTGGGCTCCATCTTCGGAGCCAGGATGGCCGCTTCTTCAACCGGCGGCCCGACAGGTGTGGGCGTAGGCGGCTCGAGCGGCGAATCGTGCTCCGGAATGGGAGGCGGCACTTCTTGCATCGGCGGTGGTGGAGGAACGACCGGAGACGGGGCCGAGGCACCAGTGGGTTCGCTGTCAGAGACCTCTACCGTTTCAGACGCTATAGCAGGCTCGGAAACGCCGGGCTCGGCCGAGGGGGCCGGCGGCGGCTCGACGGTCACCGTCGGTTCCTCCGTGGTCGGCGGTTCGAGAGTCGAAACTGGTTCTTCTACAGACGGCGGCTCGATGGTCACCGTCGGTTCTTCGATGGTCGGTGGTTCGAGAGTCGAGACGGATTCCTCTACAGACGGCGGCTCGACGGTCACCGCCGGTTCCTCAATGGTCGGTGTTTCGAGAGTCGAAACTGGTTCCTCTACAGACGGCGGCTCGACGGTCACCGTTGGTTCCCCGGACACCGGTGGTTCGGAAGGCGCGGTTGCAGCTTCTGCGGGTTGTTCCGGTTCCTCCATCGAGACGGGCAAGGCGTCATCAACATCCTCTTCTTCCTTGATTTCTGAATGGGCTGCCGAAGGAGACGCCTCTGTGGGTACGTCTGCATCGGGGGCGGCAAGCTGTGCGACTGGTTCGGGAAGCATCCCGGCAGCGCCGGAGTCCTGCGCCGATATCAGCCGAATGAAACCGATGGGGTCATCTCCCTGATACTGAGCCAGCACTTCCATCTCCGCCATCAGGAAGGCGCGCATCCGGGCTGTAATCTCACTCTGCCGCGAGTTCAAGTTGATCAAATCCCGCTTAACAGCATACCGCTCCTGCTCGGCATCCTGCAACATGCGCTGAGCGCGCAATTCGGCTTCTTCTACCGTGAGTTTGGCCTTCTTCTCCGAGTTGTCCTCTATTTGGCGCGCCGTGTGGCGAGCCGTTTCCAGCGCCTCCTGCAGCGCCAGTTCCACCTTTTCATAGTGGGTCAGCTTGCTTGCCAACTCCTCGTTACGCTCCTCCAACCGCCGGTTGTCCTCCAGCAGTTCGGCCCATTGGTCGGCCATTTGGCGGATGAATCCGTTCACTTCATCCCGGTCATACCCGCTGAATCGGAATCGCCTGGCAAATTGGTGCTTACGGAGTTCCAGGGGGGAAAGTCTCATGGCTGTGCTGTTCTGAAACCGGAGAACAACCGCGCTCGCAAAACGAACCAAGCGCACCCCGGAATCGTTGGGGGATTGGAATGCCGGGGTGATGTGACCCTCGGCTTAGGAGGCTGTTGAAATACGTCATCCTGCCTGCGACGGCGCCTCTCGGCCGATCTCTTCGTTGCGAGATGCTCGCCGAATCACCGATTCGACTACGATCTCGCGCCTTGATCTCAACCGAGATGCGCTCCCCGACAAGTCGGGGCAGGCTGTCTCGGCAACAGAGCACGTAATTCAACAGGCTCCTGGACGGAAAACTAAGAAAAACCTTAGCCGAGGTCTCGCTTTAGCGCCCGCGCGCGCCAAAAAGAACGGAGCCGAGCCGGATGTGTGTAGCGCCCTCCTCAATAGCCACCTCAAAATCCCCACTCATTCCCATCGAAAGGTGACGAAGTTGACTAGAGGAATGGCCCGCATCATTGGCCTCGGCCAACTCGCGCAGTCGCCGAAACTGAGGGCGTACTACGGTTTCCAGTTCGGCATCGGAACGGGCCGGTGCGGCGAGAGTCATCAAGCCGGTGATGTTCAGGCTGTCGAAAGCACCAAGGCCATCCAGCAGTTCAGGCAGGTTTTCGGGAGCCACTCCCGATTTCGTGGCCTCGCCGGATACGTTGACCTGCACCATGCAGGGTACGATGCGGTTCGCTAGTTCTGCACGGCGATTGAGGGTCTCAGCCAGACGCAGGCTGTCCAGTGCGTGGAACGAATCAGCACACCGGGCCGCCTCCTTCGCCTTGTTTCGTTGGAGGGGCCCGATGAGATGCCAGCGGATGGCGCCACCAAGCACCTCGCCCGGCACAGCTTCACTTTTTGTGATGAGTTCCTGAACGCGGTTCTCGCCGAAGTCCGTAAGTCCGGCCGCCACGGCCGCCTGCACAACCTCGAGCGGAAACGCCTTCGTCACGGCGACCAGCGTGAGCTCCTCCGGCCGCCGCCCCACACGAGCACACGCATTTTCGATGCGCTCGCGAACGGATTCGAGGCGCTGTTGGATGGCTTCAACGAGGAGTTCGGGGGGGGATGCGAGCATCAACAAACGGGGGTACACCGAGCCGGATCGTGCCTTGAAGGTTCCGAATCTACCTGCATAGTAGCCCCAGAACGTGAAACCAGCGCGGTTACCGGGCCGGTCCAATGGTTGCCTGCGTGGAAATCGCTCCGCTCCCGATTCCACCTGCAATCAGCACCATCATGTCGCCAAACTCACCGCTCGTCTCCCGCGCGCTGAAGCAAGCCAGAGAAGACTGGCTCCACGGCGATCCATCCGCGTGGTCGCGCTACACAAGCTGCATTGCGCGGCTGGAAGACCACGCCCACCATCAAGAACGTAAGCAGACGAGGCAGCAAGACCGGCCGGCCATACCTCGGTGGAATCCGCTGAGCTCGCCGCATCCGCTGGCCTGAGGGCTGGGAATAGGAAGGGTGAGCGAATTTGGGATATCGGATATCGGATTTGGGATTTCGGCTAGGCGCAAGGGAGATAGCCAGGTAGAGAGGTAGTCAGGTAGGGAAATTGTGGATTTGTGATTTCCGTCTTTCGTCTTCGGTCCTCCGTCCTCAGTCCTCCGTTCTCTGACACCTGACACCTGTCCTCAGTCTTCTGTCCTCCGTTCTCTGTCTTCTGACTCCTGACCCCCTGACTCCTGACCCCTGACTGGCACCGTAGTTTCCGCCACCACGAACGGAACTTCGGCCTATGTCCTCTACCCTTTCCGGTCATATTGCCCGGCTCGACGACCAGCGTGGCGCATTCGTCGAGGCCCTGGACGCCCTGCCTCCCAGGTTACGCACGTTGAAACCCTCGCCCGAGGCCTGGTCGCCCGTTGAGATTGCGGAGCATGTCTACCGCTCGGAGCGAGCCGTTCTGCGTGGCCTGGAGCGGCAATTGGATCCCGAGGGCGAACGCCGTGAACTCGGCAAGCCGTCCCGTGCGAAGTTTCTGGCGTTGATGGTGGCGCTTCGCTCGCCGAAGAAATTCAAGGTGCCCGAGGGCGTCTCGACTACGGCCCCGGCTGGTATGACCTACGAGGAGATCCACGAGGGCTGGCTCAGCTTCCCAACTCAGTGGGAGGCCATCCTTGGCTCGACACCTGAAGACCTGCTCAACGTCGGCCTCATCCGGCATCCCATAAGCGGGCCAATGACGCTGAGCCAGAGTGCTCAGTTTTTGGCGGTACACACTGCGCGGCACTTCAAGCAGTTGGAGCGTACTCTGAAGGTGCTGAAATAACGTAAGGGGTAAATCCGTACACGGCACGGCGAAGGCCTTTACTGGTCAGTTGAATACACCGATGCTCGGCTTGCTCATTTCAAACCGTTAACAGCAATCCGTTTCAGCCATGCTTATTCGCTACATCGCCCTCCTCCTCTTCCTCCCTGGTTTCGTACGTGCGCAACCTGATACGACAGCCGACGTGCTCGTTCAGCGGGTTGTCCTCTTCACGAGCGGCGTCGGCTACTTCGAGCACGAGGGCTCCATCAGCGGTGATACCGACGTAGTGCTTCGGTTCTCGGAGCGCACCTTGAACGACGTGCTAAAATCGCTGGTGATTGAGGACCACGGAGGCAGGATCGCCGGGGTTACGTATCCCTCCGAAGCACCCCTTGGTCGAACACTGGGAGCCTTTGCCGTCAACCTGACCAACGCCACATCGCTTTCGGGCGTGCTTGGCCAGCTTCGCGGCGCAGAAGTGGAAGTGGATTCGCCGGATGGGCGCGTACGCGGAACGGTGCTGGGCGTCAGCAACCAGCAATTTGCCGTGGGTCAGACAGTGGTTACGGCTCCGGTGCTCACGGTGATGTCGAGAGACGGGTTGAGGAATGTCCGCCTGGATACGGCTCGCGGCGTGCAGCTTGTCGATCCCTCGCTCCGGCAGGAGTTGATGCGTGCCCTGGAAGCCCTCGCCAATGCGCGGAGTACCGACCAGAAACCCATGCACCTCCAGTTCAGGGGCGGAGGTCACCGAACTGTTCGGTTTGGCTACGTCATCGAGTCGCCCGTGTGGAAAACCAGCTACCGCCTGATACTTCCCGATGAAGACGAAGGAGAAGGCACGCTGCAAGGCTGGGCCCTCGTTGAGAACCCCACCGAAAGCGACTGGACGAACGTTGAGCTTTCGCTTGTGAGCGGGCAGCCGATTTCGTTTGTCCAGAATCTGTATACGCCGCTCTATATATCCCGCCCGGTTGTGCAAGTGGCAAGAAGCGGCGCCGTGGCTCCACAACGCTACCAGGAAGGCTTGCGGCCGCAAACGGATGAGGTTTCGGTCGAGTACGAGCGCCCGCTCATAGAGCGGGATGCGATTGGCGTGGCTCGTCTTCAATCGGGAGAAGTTCTCCAGGGCTCCGTACCTGCACGCTACGGCGACGCAAATTCCGGCGTAATCGACATCACGACCATCACTGCAACCGGCACTTCCGGAGATATCGGCGAGTACTTCCAGTATTCGCTGGGTGAGGTAACCCTCCCGCGGCACGGCTCGGCCATGCTGCCCATCGTGGCGGACGCTGTCCGCGTGGAGCGGATCAGCATCTACAATGAGTCGGTGATGGAGCGCAATGCCATGCGTGGCGTTCGCCTGATCAATACGACGGACAAGTACCTGCTCGGCGGCCCCATGACTGTTTTTGACGAGGGGTATGCCGGGGATGCGTTGCTCGACGACCTCAAGCCGGGCAGGGATCGATTGCTCTCCTTCGCCATCGATCAGGATTTGATCATTGATGCAAGCCCCCAATCGTCCGACCCCAGTCGGGTCGTAACAGGGCGTATTGTGGATGGCGTTCTGCGCTTGCAACGCCGAACGGTTTACGAGAGGTCATACCGGATTACGAACCGCGGGGACTCACCGCGTACGATCCTGATTGAGCACAACCGGCGGGCAGGAACCGAACTCGTGGACACGCCCGAACCCGTTGAACAGGTTGGCCTGTTGGATCGATACCGCGTTGAATTGGAGCCCAACGGGCGAGATACGTTGCGCGTTCGTGAATCGATAACGTCCGGCGAGAGCATCGCCCTGCAAAACCAGAATGTGTCCGCGCTGACGCTGTACGCGGCCAGCAACTCCGGCCTGCCGGCCGACGTGCGGCAAGCCATCCAACAGGCTGTGAGACTGCGGCAAGACTGGGCGGACACTGAGCGTGAGATCGCAGCCCTGGAAACAGAGTTGGCTGAGATTACGCAAGACCAGGAGCGCATTCGCGGCAACATGAAGGCCGTACAGGCGGGAACCGCCTACTACTGCCGCCTGCTTCGGAAACTGGACGAGCAGGAGACGCGCATCGACCGGAATGGCGCCGAGATTGAACGGCTGCGCGAACTCGCCTCGCGGCAGGAGCGGGCTTTCCGCAATTACCTCAGGAATCTGGATATCGGGTGAGCCCTCTATGGAAGCGGGCTCCCGTAGCTCTCCAGAAACTCAACCGATCCATCCACTGCAACACGAAACCGCCAATAACGGCGGTTGATACATCCCGCTGGACAGTCGCCAAAACCCTTTGAGTAAACCAACTCGACAGCATCGTCGAGCGATGTTACATCAATGCTATCGCCGGCGCCCGCGAGGGCACTCGGTTCTGCGTACCGAACACCCTCAATGCCGGTAAATTCGACGGCAAGGGCAAGCGTGTTGATGGGTTGTTCAGTGTGCAGGATTACGTAACAAAGAGAACAGAAGGGGTCAAGGCGTTCAGTGAGGGTCAAGTCCCACGCCTGCGTGATGCGATCGATTGACGGTTCTCCGGTCAGAGCGTCGCCGTCGATCCAACTCTGTACCCACGGGGCACTGAGATGCACACCTACGACGACATCGTGCAGCGAGTACGTTGGATACGGATGAATGCCATAGTGGACAACGACGCTGTCACGCTCCGGAATGCCTGTAACATGCCATACATGTCCAAGTGCATTGAAGAACGTTTCCTGTAGCGCTTCTGGAAGTACAACGCTCGCAGCATCCCGATCCACCTCCCTCACGATTTCGAAAGCGAGTTGGGCCGCGTCCTCTGCATAAGCCTCCGCTACCGCGTCCGGTACAGTTGCCGGCGCGGCAACGCTGGGAAAACCGTAAAGAAGATCCGGCTCACCTTGCGATTCAGATGAATCACATGCGCAAAGTGACCAGAAGACCATCAGGAGTACAGGGAAGATGCGTGACATGCGTCTGAACATATAGAGCAACGTCAATATAGAGGCGTTCTTCCTGCCCAAGCCGTGCATTTTGCAAGGCCCTCCCTCTCGCGCTACTGACTTAGTTTCAGAACCGCTTCCACCGCACCCGATGCTGAACCGGCTCCTCATCCTGCTCACCGCCCTCCTAACCGTCTCGGCAGGATGCGGCCCACGCCCGCCCTCGATTCCGCCGGAAGACCTTCCGCCCCCCTTCTCGCCGGAGGCGCTCAACTTCATCGTCGTCGGAGACTGGGGGCGCGACGGGTTTTTCAACCAGCAGGATGTAGCCGATCAGATGGGCGAGACAGCCGCTGAGATCCGGAGCCGCTTCGTCATCTCCACAGGCGACAACTTTTATCCGTCGGGCGTGGATGATCTTAACGATTTCAAGTGGGTAACGTCGTTCGAACGGATCTATACGGCGCCGTCGTTGCGTACGCCGTGGTATGTGGTGCTGGGCAACCACGACTGGCTAGGCAACGTGGACGCGCAGATCGGGTACTCTGCCTACAGCGACATGTGGACGATGCCTGATCGCTACTACGCTCGTGAAATCCCAGTGGCAGATTCTCTGAACGCCCTATTCGTCTTCATCGACACCACGCCGATAGCTGACGCAGATCATTCACAAATCTATCCTCAGTCGGAAAGGTGGCTTAAGAGCAGACAGCTTCAGTGGATTGACAGCACCCTGGCTGCGAGCAACGCGCCGTGGAAAATCGTTGTGGGGCACCACCCGGTGTACGTGGCCAGTTCCAAATATGAGGACAACCCGAATCTCATCCGCGACCTCGTTCCCATCATGAGGCGACACGGCGTTCAGGCCTACTTCTCAGGCCACGACCACAACCTCCAGCACCTTCGTGTGGCGGACAGCGACATAAATTATTTCGTGTCGGGCGCCGGCTCACTAACCCGCAGTGTCGACCGCGACGACCCGCACGCGCTTTTCGCCCTGCGCGTGCCGGGCTTCATGGCCGTCTCGCTCACGGCGGAGGAGATGTTCGTCAAAGCCCTCGACGAACACGGCCACGTGTACTACTTCACGAACGTACCGGTTGGCGGTACACCCGAGTCTAACCCTCCGACTCCGACTCAGGTAACGGGTTCGGAGCCTCGATAATCGCACGCCTCTATTCCTCTGGAGGATGCGGCCGCGCACGAGAGGCCCGATGGCCTTCGACCCATTCAATCATCTCGTCGTAGGCCTGCTGGCACAGCCAGACTTTCCCATCGGTGTAGGCCGGGCGCAGGTAGTAGGTCCCCTTTCGGTGCAATGGTACTCCGTAAGCAAAGCAGGTTTCGGAAGCCGGCGAGCCATCCGTGCGATGCCATCTGGCCCGTTTCCAGGGACGTTCTGCTAACGCTTCCCAGAATGCCCGGTCGTGCTCAGGCCGTACGGACGACATGTCATCACCGGCTAGGAGTCTGTCGGGTTCGGGGGATCGTAGCGAGACGAGTGGGGAATTGAGGCCATTTCATTGATCTTTTGAGGAGCATAGTGGGGCTATGTAACGAAAAAGAGCGGGGAAACGGGCCGATTAACCACCGTCGCAGTAGAATCTTCCTGAATCCGACAGGCTCCTAGTTCCGGACGCGCCGCCCGACAACGGCGAGTTCCTCTTCTTCGTCGTCGAACTCGGCAAACTCATCGCCGAGGAGTGGACTCCGAGGCGCTTCCAACAATCCGGCCTCATCACCTTCGTCTTCTTCAATTCGATCCAGCAGCGGCTGCACGGCTCTGCGTACTGCATCTTCAATCATGACTTCCAGTTCGCTGGTCCGCAAGGCTGAGCCTTCACGCTCGCCCTTGCTGAGATACTTGGCCTCTTTGATCATTCTGATGTTGTAAAGAATGATGGCAGGCAACAAGACGCATACCATTCCGACGATTAAAACAACTGGGAAGAAGTCCATGGCAACGAAACGTGGTGAAACGACGATGCCAGCTACGGCTGGATGCGTTCTGAGTTGCGCAAACGTGAAAACGAGGAGCAGCGCACGCCTCACATCTCAGGAGGCTGTTAAAATACTACGCCGTAAGCGAGGCACGCGAATCTTGGCCGAGATCGAGGCGCGAAATCGCAGGCGAATCGGTGATTCGGCGAGCATCTTGTAACGAGGAGATTGGCCGAGAGTCCCGTCGCATGGCGGGAAGACAGGATGACGTATTTCAACAGCCTCTTAACAGCAACGTTGCTTCTCGGCATCACCTGCCGTTTTACGCTATTTTGCGCGCCCAGATATGGTTCGCCTGTATCACGGCGGTATCACGACGAGCGTACATGCAGATTCACATTCAGAGCGAACATCTGAACGAGATCGGCGTGATTGTGCGCAATATCTTCGTGGATGAACGGGGGTTCCCGGTGGATCTCTTTGACGACTTGGGGGGCGAGACTGGCCCCGCCCCGCCCAGGTGTGGAGAGGAGGCCAGTGGATGGGAGCGACGAATCCGGAATGGCCATCGCGATGGCTGCGCATGCCTCCTGGGCAAGAACTAACCGTGGACATCGCACTCATAGGAACCAGAGGGATTCCGGCCAACTATGGCGGCTTCGAGACCTGTGCCGAAGAGATCGCTATCGGACTCGTCCGGCGTGGACACAATGTCACCGTCTACTGCCGTCCGGGCAACGCGCCGGGGGATCCGGAAGAACACGAGGGCGTCCGCCTGGTCCATTGCGGCTACATAGAGTCGAAGTTTCTGGGCACGTTGTCTCACACCTACCGTTGCATGCGGCACGCACGCCGGCAGGAATATGACGTGCTGATGGTCTTCAACGTGGCGAACGCTATACTGACCGTGATACCGCGGCTGACCGGGAGTCTGATCGCGCTCAACGTGGACGGCCTAGAGTGGAAGCGCGCAAAGTGGGGGCCGATTGCCAAGCTCTATGGCCGGTTCTCTGAATGGCTCTCGACCAAAACGGCACACCGAGTGGTCACGGACAACGGGGCCATCCAGGACTACTACGAGCGGCGCTATAAGACGCCGTCTACCTTCATCGCCTACGGCGCCCACGTCGAGAGAAGCAACTCCACGGAGGTCATCGAGCAGTACGGCCTGAACAGCGGCGACTATTTCTTCGTCGCCAGCCGATTGGAGCCCGAGAACAATGCCGACCTCACAATCGACGCTTTCCGCCAAGTCGAGACGGATAAGAAGCTGGTTATTGCAGGTTCCGCCAACTGGAAGAGCCCCTTCATCGAGCGCATACGGGAAACGACCGACGAACGCGTGATCTTCCTAGGAGCGGTCTACAAGCCAGGCCACATCAAAGAGCTGCACGCCCATTGCTTCGCCTACGTCCACGGCAACGAGGTGGGGGGCACCAACCCGGCCCTACTCAAGGCCCTCGGATACGGCAACTGCGTGCTGGCTCTCGACAATCCCTTCAATTCGGAGGTAGTTGCGGATGCAGGGGTGATGTACAGCAAGGAACCCACCGACCTGACAGGTAAGATGCAAGCTCTCGTGGACCATCCCGAGAGGGCCGAAGAGTATCGGCGCAAGGGCGTCGAGCGGATTCGTACGGCCTACCGGTGGGACACGATCACAGAAGGCTATGAGAAGCTCTTCAGGAACCTTGTTGACGGCTATTACAGGGAGCATCCCGAATCCGAATGACGCAACTTTCTCAGGGAGGACGAGACGCGATGACCAAATGTCTGGTGACCGGCGGTGCCGGCTTCATGGGCGCCCACGTGTCTCGCGCCTTACTCGATGATGGGCACGAAGTGGTGGTGCTGGACGATTTGAGTGGTGGTTTTCGTGATAACGTAGACGACCGCGCGCGCTTCGTGGAGGGTTCCATTTGCGACGAGGCCCTCGTTCATAAGCTCTTCGCCTCCGAGCGCTTCGAACGCGTCTACCATCTGGCTGCCTACGCCGCAGAGGGCCTGAGCCACTTCATCAAACGATTCAACTACGAGAACAACCTGATCGGGAGCATCAACCTGATCAACGCGGCGGTGAACCACGACGTGGATTGTTTCGTGTTCACGTCCTCCATCGCGGTCTACGGCCGAGGGCAAGTTCCCCTGACTGAGGAAACCAAGCCGGAGCCGGAGGACAGTTATGGCATCGCCAAGTACGCCATAGAACAGGAGTTGAAGGCGACCCACAACATGTTCGGAATGGACTTCATCGTCTTCCGGCCCCACAACGTCTTCGGTGAGTTACAGAACATCGGCGATCGCTACCGGAACGTGGTGGGGATCTTCATCAACCAGATCATGCAGAACCAGCCCCTCTCGGTATTCGGTGACGGAGAGCAGACAAGAGCCTTCACCTACGTCGATGGAGTGGCCCCGCTTATCGCCCGAGCGCCTGAAGTAAAAGCGGCCCGCAATCAGGTCTTCAACGTCGGAGCCGACGTGCCCTACACGATCCTGGAGCTAGCGGATGTAGTCCGGCGCCAGATGGGCGTGCCCGACCATCCACTGGTACACCACGAAGAGCGGCACGAGGTCAAGCACGCGTGGTCGGACCACTCCCGCATCCGGGAAGTGTTTGGGGATGCCAAAGGGTCCGACCTTGAGACCGGACTGGAGCGAATGGTCGCATGGGCCAGGCGAGTGGGGGCGCGCAAGAGCCGCGCCTTCAGCGAGATCGAAATCCGCCGAAATCTCCCCGCGTCCTGGCTCGAGGACTAGGGCCTGTGAACGTTAGCGCGTGAGGGTGGGGGAGCCCCTACTGGAGCACAAACAGTGTGGAAAACGCACCGAGGCTGCCGCGATCGACGACGAGATGCTGGTGCTTCAACCGGGTCTCGCGCGCCACAATGGCTTCGAGGCCTGTGCTACGCACGTCGCCGTCGTAGCGGTCCTGGATGTACTGGCTGAGTTCGAGCGGTGTAACGGCTCCGTTATGGTCCTCGTCGGCGCCTCGCTGGACGAGCGCGTCCGAGAAGAAGTGCGAGAGGTAGCCACCCGCCTCGAACTTGTCTGCCACGAAGGAGATCACGTCTTCCTCGGACGAAAACAGGCCCATCCGGCCGGGTTGCGAGATCAGATCCTTCGCAAATCCGCCGCTGAAGCAGGCATCCAGCACGATGAGTTGATGGTTGGCCCGAAGCTGCCCGAGCAACTGGTTTAGCTCGTCATCCAGGATTTCCCCATCCACCAGTTCGATGGACTCGTCCTTGCCGTCGGGATCCGAAGCCTGTGGGCTTGAGCGCTCATATTGCCCGCCGTGACCTGAGTAGAAGAGCACGAAGAGCGTATTCTCATCAGTCCGGGCGGCAAGATCGCTGATGGACTGCCGGAAGGCTGCGCGGGTGGCCGCGCCGTCGGTGAGCAGGATGCCGTCCTCAGGCCGCATTCCGACGCCCTGGATCAGCGCATCCCTTACCACCGTAGCATCTTGCGCCGTGTACTGGAGGTTGTTCATACGGCCGCCGTAATCCGAGATCCCCACGAACAGCCCAGCAATACGGTTGTACTGCACAGGGTCGGGCCGAAAGGCCTCCATCTGGTTGATGCGGAGGTTGTAAGTACCCGTTTCCCCGGCCGCATACGACGTCGCCTTGATGCTGTACCGCCCGTCGACCGGCATGATCATCTCGATACGCGAGACGTTGGTCGACCCCTCGAAGTCATCGTTCTTGATGACCTCACCCGTGGGCAGCGTAACGATCAGGTAGGTATCGAAGGAAGACGACGTCATTTCGATCAGCACCGGTTCGTCCGCCTCGCCATCGAAGACATGCGGATCCACAAACTGGCCTCCAGGGAGCCGGCGGTCACTGCTTTCGAGCGCACCCCGAATAGTTTCGTTGAGAGTCAGCTCGCCGGCATTGAGCATTACCAGAGCGCTAAAGTCCGAACCCGCCGCCAGCGTTGTGCCGTCGCTCGGCTGGCCGAAGCTTTCGCTGAAGTCCATCTTCAACTCATAGCTCCCCGTTTCCTCTGCCGTGTACGAGGTCACGGCGACCCGAAAGGTGCCCGGTTCGGTGAGGTCGTATTCGATGATGCTGTGGCCCACATCTCCTCCGCCGTCGTCATCCTGGACGGATTCGCCGCGGGGTGGCTGAAGGATGAGGTAGGTGTCGAACTCGGAGGATTGAAGATCAATCGTGATGCGCTGGCCGGGCGCGCCTACGAACGTGTACGTGTCGAAATATTCGCCGGAACGTAGAGACTGGTCGCCCGCCTCGAGAGTCCCTCGCTCGGTCCGAACGCCGGATGCAGCCGCGAATGACGTACTCCCTTCACCACCGCCACCTCGTATGATAAGGTCGTACGCGCCCGTGCTACCCGGCTCGTACGTTGTCACAAGCACCCGGTACGCGCCATCTGCCGGAAGGGTTGCCGTAATCATCGAGCGCGTCAGGTCGCCCTCGTGGTCGTCGTTTTCGACTTGCTCACCGTCCGGCTGGATGAGGATCAGGTACGGATCGAAATCGGAGGAATGGAGATCCAGTACTAGCTGCTCGCCTGCAAGGCCCTGCACGATGTACTCGTCGTTGTATTCGCCGGAGGTCAACTCGTTATCGCCTGCCTCCAGCCTCCCGCTTTCAAACCGAGCCCCGCTGCCTTGGGCGGATACCAACGCAGCGTCGCCCGTATCGCCTTCGCCCCCAACATGAATGGACAACGAGTACCGACCCGTTTCACCGCCTGCGTACGACGTGGCGTAGACCTGCCACGTACCACTTTCGGTGGCCTGCATACGGAGCATGGAGCGTTTCGTGGACCCCTCGAAGTCGTCGTTTTGCTCGTTCGTACCCGACGGCGCCAGCAGCACCACGTATGTATCGAAGTCGTCCGACTGCAGATCCACCTCTACCCACTGCCCGGCCTGCACTTCAACGGGATAGGCATCGTAGTACTCGCCGTTCTGCAGGGTCGGATCGCCCGACTCCAGCGACCCGCGGTGGGTTCCGTCCTGGCTGCACGCCGTACCGGTCAGGAGGACGATAAAGAGGCCCACTGCCACTGCACGGCTTACGAACGTCATCAAAATGGTTGTCATGGTCTTTCAGGATCGTGAGAACGCCAACGTGCGCTCAATGTACATACCGGACAGAATACAACGCCGCGGAATAGGCGGAATCGTGGCAGGTACTCCAAGTTGCAATAAGAAGTCCCCCTTTGAAGGGGGTGCCCGAGGAACGAGGGCGGGGGATGTCGGATTGGCTGGGAGCTCCATAGCATTCTGTGGCAACACCCCTCCCCCCCACATTCGGCGGGCGTACTCCCCTGAAGGGGAGACGAGAAAAGTCCCCCTTTGAAGGGCAACGCGAAGCTTTGCAGTGCGGGAAAACACAAGGACGCGCCAGTACAGTGCCGGTCGTTGATATTACTCTTCCAGACCACGGTGGATCGGGAGAAGCACGAGACGGCGGATGTCGGATTGGCGAGGAGCCACATGGGCAAACCGTAGCAACACAGCCTGCCTCGCAAGCACACCGTGCAACACGCCCGCGCAGATCCTCAGTCCTTAATGAACGGAACCTCGTCGCGGATTTCCAGCGAGTAGCTGCCCGTTTCGCCCGGTTCGAGGCTGGTCGCGCTCACGCGGTACAGCCCGTCGAGCGGCAGGATTATTTCGAGCCTCGCCTGTTCCCTGCTCCCCTCCCAATCATCGTTGTCCTCCTGCGACTTGTCCGGCAAGAAGAGGATCAGATAGGGATCGAACTCCGAAGAAAGCATGTCGATAACAACCAACTGGCCGGCGTGGCCGATGAATGCGTAATTATCTACGAACTCGCCCGAGTTGAGAGTTTTGTCGCCGGCCTCCAGAAAGCCTTCCTCGCTCCGAACCTCGTTGGACGACAGGATCAGCGAAGCAAGCGTTTCGAACGCCGAGACATCGCCAGCCACATCGACAGTTACCTGGTACGATCCGCTTTCGCCGGGCTCTGACGATGTAGCGAGCACCGTCCACATGCCGGCTTCATCGGCCCGAGCGAGCACGACCGCCGTCTCATCGCCCGATTGCACGTCGTCGTTATCGCGCTGCTGTTCGCACGTTCCCGTACTGGGGCAGCTCGGGGGTTTGAGAATCACGTACGGATCGATTTCCGGGGAAGTCATGACCACATGAATCCAGTCGCCCACGGCGGCGAAGACCGTGTACGAATCGGTGTACTCGCCGGAGGTGAGCGTGTCGTCGTCCTCAGAGAGAACACCCGCGTGCTCGTCCTGGCCCCGCGCCGCGTACGTCCCAAAAATCAAAACGGCGGCAACTGCGGCCGCACGCCTGAAGCGGCCAAAACCGTTGCGCGTGGTGTGCCTCAGAAAAAGCATGGGGTGCTCGTGTTAGCTATATGGTGTACCGAGATATAGCCGGAATCTCGCCTGGCCCTGAGGACCAGGCGCACACCCCATTCGCTGTACTACCTATCCTTCTCAAACGGGATCACCTCGCCGGCGCCCACATTCGGCGCTTGAGCGCCGTCCCCAACGCTCATGTTGAGTGTGTAGGCGCCGGTTTCGCCGGACGTGTACGACGTAGCAGATACACGATACATGCCCGCCGCCGGCAGCGTGGTCACGATGCGCGAATGCGCATGGTCGCCGTTGTAGTCGTCGTTGTCCTCTTGCGACTTGTCGGGCCTGAAGAGAATCAGGTACGGATCGAACTCTGAGGAACGCATGTCGATAGTCACACTCTGGCCGGCATTGCCGAAGAAGACATAATTGTCCACGTACTCGCCGGAATTGAGTGTTTTGTCTCCGGCTGCGAGCGTCCCGGCGGCGTTCAAGCCACTGGCTGCATTCTGAATCCCCGCCGTAGCCGGAGTGGCTCCTGCATCCGCTACGCGATAGGCCAGGTCGTACGCGCCTGCCGCGCCTGGATTCGACGACGTAGCAAGAATCTCCCATGTTCCGGCCTGGTTCGCGTTGTAAAAAACAAACGCGCGGCTGTCACCGGATTGTAGGTCGTCGTTGTCGATCTGCTGTTCGCACGTCCCGGTCGGCGGGCAACTCGGCGGCTTGAGAATCACGTACGGGTCCATCTCAGAGGAGGTCATGACGATCTCAATCCATTGACCCGGCTGTGCCGAAACCGAATAATCATCGGCGAACTCGCCGGATTCCAGCGTGTCATCGCCGTAGGCAAGCGAGCCACTTTTGTGCGTAAAGCCGTCGGAATCTGCCGAACTACCTTCGCCGCAACCGACACCGGCGGCAACGAAAGCAACAAACAGAATGAAAAAATTTCGGGATAGAGAGCGCATGATGTTAGGGGATGGGTGAGCGGGCTGCCTTGCCGGCCGCTCCACTGAGGGTGGAGGCAAAGTCGGTAAGGTGCTTGAAGTTAGTGCGTCAACGGTTCCCGGCAAGGAATAGTCTGGTGGTTTCGGGACGGCGCGTACCCACCGTAACTTCGCCGAACGTCCCCCTGCTTGTTCTGCCGCCAAAACCATGCGCCTGCCGATCCCTGCGCTCACCGCGCTTCTGCTACTTCCTGCACTGGCCTACGCCCAGGACCTCCAACCCCGCTTCGGCGCTGGTTTCGACGCGGTACTCACCCCGCCTGGGCAAGACGTTGTGCCGGAAGGCTTCGGGATTGGCCTGCGCATGCGTGCTGCAATCCCCGTCAACGCCGACCTCTCGTTTGCCGCCGGCGTCGGCGTGGTCGGGTTTGTGCTCAGCGGCCAGGATGATGCCCGCTATCTTCTCAACCCACAGGTTTCGGGAATCCTTACTCTCCCGCGTGCGCGCTGGGCGGGGTACTTCATCGGCGGCTTCGGCGGCTTCATCCCGCTGTCCAACGATCCCATCAATCCCGTGGAAGGCGGCTTTACCGTCCACGGCGGTATCGGATGGGCCCTGCCGCTTAGCGAAACCTCGCTCTACGTGGAAATCGACCCTTCCCTCGTCATCGGCGAGAACTCGACTACCGTTGTGCTGCCGGCCCGCATTGGGGTGATTTTCTAGGCCTGCTCTTAATCGAGACTACTCTTGGCCGGGATTTACGTTCACGTTCCGTTTTGCACTCAGCGGTGCACGTATTGCGACTTCTACTTCACCACCACGCGCCATAACTTCGGTGCGTTCGTGCAGGCATTGGAGGCCGAAATCGAGGTGTATGGGCAGGAGTTCGGGGGGAAGGAACCCATCGAAACCCTTTACTTCGGCGGCGGCACGCCCTCCCTCCTGCCGTTGGATGAGCTAGCGCGAATCATGGCAGCCGTCGAGTGTCATTTCGACACGAGCGCGATCTGCGAGGTCACGTTGGAGATGAATCCGGAGGAGGCGAAACCGCCGTACTTGCGAGGATTGAGGGATCTTGGTATTACGAGGCTCTCGCTCGGCGTGCAGTCGTTCTTTGATGAGGATCTGCGGTTCATGAACCGCGCGCACGATGCTGCGCAGGCCGAGGCTGCCGTCGAAGCCGTCGGCCGAGTGTTCGAGACGTTCTCCGTGGACCTCATCTTCGGCCTCCCCGATCAGCCGTTCGAGTACTGGGGCGCAAACCTTGAGAAAGCCATACGTCTCGGCGCGCCGCACTTCTCCACGTACAGCCTGACTGTCGAGGAACGCACGCCGCTCGCCAAACAGGTCTCGCGCGGCCTCGTAGAGCCTGCCGGCGACGAAGCCATGCGCGAGCTCTTCCTCTTTACGATGGAGTACCTCACCGATCGCGGCTACGACCACTACGAGGTCTGCTCGTTTGCAAAAGAAGGACAGCGGAGCCTCCACAACCAGGCCTACTGGCGGCACCGCAACTACCTGGGCTTCGGCCCGAGCGCCCACTCGTTCTGGAAGACGACGCACTCGGTGGCGCACCGCTGGTCGAACGTGCGCAACGTCAACCGCTACAACGCGCTGCTGCAGCAGCACGAGCTTCCGCTCGACGAACGCGAGGCATTAAAACCGGACATGCTCGCCGACGAGTACCTACTCCTCGGGCTCCGGCTGATGCAAGAAGGCCTCGACCTCAACCGCCTCGAAACCGACTACGGCGTAGACCTCCTCACCGAGAAGCGCACCGCCCTGGCCGACCTCGAACGGAACGGCCTGCTCACCCTTCGTAACAACCGTGTGCTCCTCACACGGGAGGGCGCTGTGGTTGCAGATGCCGTGGCACTGAAGCTGGCGGAGTGAGGCACGTTCAGATTGACGGCGGACGGTTGACGGCGGACGGCCGTTTCCCGGCAACCCCCAGCGGTCTGCTGTCAGCCGTCTGTGGACTCGCTCTCTGGGCGCACCACACGAGATGAACAAACGTACCTTTCGGGCCGCTTCAACCGTTGGGTCTCTATGCGCCGCATCAGGATCGCACGGAGTGCGTGTGCGTTCAACTCCACAATACAAACAACATTTTCTATGAACCGCGCCCACATCTTCCACGCTCACCCCGGCATTCTCGGCGGTACGCCCGTCTTCAGAGGCACGCGCGTCCCCGCAGACTCACTCGTCCACCATCTTCACGCTGGGGTCACGATGGAGGCATTTCTCGACGACTTTCCGAGTGTGAGCCGCGAGCAGGCCGAGGCGTTCCTCGCACTCGCGCTCAACGACGCGCTCGACCTGACGCCTGATGACGCCGAGGCTGCTTGATGCGCGTGTTCCTAGATGAGAATGTGCCTCGTAAGCCGAAGCGCCGGCTCGCACCCGAACATGAAGTAGTGACGGTATCAGAGCACGGATGGTCGAGCCTTCTCAACGGCGCTGTTCCGGGCTGCAGAGGCTGAGTTTGACGCCTTTGTCACTCTCGATCTAGGAGTCTGTCGGACTTAGGGGTCCGTCGCGAGGCAGACGGGGAAATCGAGAGCAGTCTATCGATCTTTTGAGGCTCATAGTGGCGCTACGTAACGAAAAAGATAGGGAAAAGGGCCGATTTGCCGCCGCCGCAGTAGGATCATCCTCAGTCCGACAGACTCCTCAGGCTTGAGTATCAACAGAACCTCCACGGGATCTCGATCCGTGTCGTGGTCATCCGCGCGGTGTCCAACCAGTACGAGGATCTCCTACCGCTGGTGCCTTCGATTCAAGCGGCTCTGATCCGTCTCGATCCGGGGGAGGTCGCCCATGTGGCCGGCTAACGTGTGAAGACGCTGTGGTGGCGGATGCCGTGGCGCTGAAACTAGTGGAGTGACTGTGGTGCATCGACAACGAGTTGTGGCAACTCCCCTCCCCCCCGCCATACATGTACAGGCCGGAGACATAGTAGACAAGTGTACGAGTGTATACCATGTCCTCGGTCTATACATACGAAGGAGGAGGTTAGGGGGTGGTCCAAATATTAAAAACCGACCCGCTGTATGGCTGTTGTGCGAACACGCTCTGATTTGGTGCGGTGCGTGTCCACGCCCGCCTCTTTCTTTTGTGCTCATCCGTCCCCATCTTCCAGCATCGCTAGCAACCTCCTCGCATGCTGAATTACATCTGGGCCGGGCTGATCGTCTCCAGCCTCGTCTTCGCACTCGTCTCCGACGTCGGCGACATCACGCGCGACACGTATCGGAACGGAGAGCCGCTGCCGGTCACAATTTCGTTTCCTGATGGATTCAACGTGGAAGCGAGGAGGCAGGCGGCTGAAGTCAGGATCAACACGCAGGAGTTCCAGTCATTCTACGGCACCACGAACTCGCCCGATTCTGTTTACGCGGCGACGCTAATCGGCACGGAGGAAGGCTCGCAGCTCCGTTTCGATGTTGATGCGAATCTCCCCGAGCCCCTCGCCACCATCCGGGACGCGACGAATCCACGCGAGGGGCAGCTTCAGGGTGAAGTCGTCGCTGGGCTGACGCCGGCGGGCGGGACCGTTATGCTCGCCTTCGAGCCCGTACGCTTCGTCAAGATGAACGCCATCTCGGCGGCGGCGCTCAACTTCGCGGAGACCGCGGTGGAGATCGCCCTCAGCCTGATCGGCGTGCTGGCGCTGTTTCTCGGTTTGTTGAAGATCGCGGAGGAGGCCGGCATCATCTACGCCATCGTTCGGCTGGTCCGGCCTCTCCTGAAGCCGCTCTTCCCCGAGATACCGGACGACCATCCGGCGCTGGGCATGATCGCCCTCAATCTCGCGGCCAACATCTTCGGTCTGGGCAACGCGGCCACGCCTTTCGGCATCAAGGCGATGGAGGAGCTACAAACGCTCAATTCCACCGACGACACGGCCACAAACTCGATGGTCATGCTCCTTGCGGTCAACACAGCCAGCGTTCAGCTGGTCCCGCCGGTGCTGTTGCTCGCGCTGATGGGCCTGCAAATCAACCAGCTCATCTTCGCCATCATCATCACCACGTTCCTGTCGCTGTTGATTGCGATCGCATCGGCGAAGCTGTTGGGCCGATTGAAGATGTTCCGACGGACCGATCCGGGCCTCGACGATTCCGCCAGTGATTCAACCGTTCAGGGCTGACATGGAAACGATCCGCCAGATCCTCGGCCTCCTTTCCTACTTTATCCTCCCGGCCATCATCGTCGGCTTCCCGCTGTACGGGCTGTTCAAGAAGGTGCCTGTCTTTGAGGCGTTCGTGGAAGGCGCGAAGGAGGGCTTCAACGTGGCCGTGCGCATCATCCCGTACCTCGTGGCTATCCTGTTCGCCATCGGGATGTTCCGCGCCTCCGGCGCGATGGACTTCATGGCCAACGCCCTACGCCCCATCCTTGCACTCGTCGGATTCCCATCGGAAGTGCTCCCGATGGCCATCGTCCGCCCGCTGACGGGCTCGGGCTCCGCCGGCATCGTGGTGGATCTCATCAACCAGTTCGGCGAGGACTCCATCTTCGTCAAGATGGCCGCGACGATGTTCGGCTCCACCGAGACGACCTTCTACGTAATCGCCATCTACTTCGGGGCCGTCAACATCAAGAGAACCCGCCACGCCGTCCCCGCCGGCCTCATCGCAGATTTTTCCGCCATGCTGATTGCCGTGTGGGTGGTGCGGTTGCTGTTCGGGTGAAGGGGTGACTGCGGGCTGAGGTTGCACAACGAGCCGTGGCTACACAACGCGCCGTGACGGGGTTGCGGGATATGTAAGCTATACACTATGTTGGTTGTACATCTGGCATTTTGGCCTGGGACCCTCACACCATTCGACAACGAGCTATGCGTACGTACATCCTCACCGCGACGAAGGCCATCATCGCTGTATCAATCGGTTTGTTGATGGTGGCGGGCTCCACACTCCGAGCACAACCCGGCACCGTGCTGTCGCACCAGAAGATCTCCGACACGGCCGGCGACTTTACCGGAATCCTGGATGACTTTGACTTCTTAGGTAGCTCGGTGGCCGGCGTAGGGGACCTGGACGGAGACGGGATCCAGGACATCGCCGTCGGGGCCAGCAACGACGACGACGGAGGCGATGCTCGCGGAGCGGTATGGGTGTTGTTTCTGAACACGGATGGAACCGTCAAGAGCCACCAGAAAATCTCCGATACCGAAGGCGGCTTTACCGGAACCCTGGATGACCTTGACTTGTTTGGCATCTGGGTGGCTGGCGTGGGGGACCTGGACGGAGACGGGATCCTGGACATCGCCGTCGGGGC
>JADFQN010000198.1 GCA_022561755.1 Bacteroidota bacterium | reverse complement strand
CCAGTACCTCGCTCCCGATGGGCTGGAGATAGCCCTTGCTGAGGAGAGGCGCTGCGGGTACTGAGCCACCGGACCAATCCACCCCTCCTACTGCACCATCTCGTCGTAGGTCGTCTGGTGCTGAGTGTCCATCTCAATGAGCAACTCGTAGGCATCGGCGCGTTCGGGGAAATCGGCAAAAAGATCGGCGATCTCCTGGTGCTTCGCTGAGAAGAAGATGTCGGTAGCGAAGCGACGCGTGTTGAATTCGTTGTACAACTCATTCAGGTTGCGGATCACCACCATCGCGTCGTCCCACGCCTGCTCATGGTCGGTGGCGAAGTGATCCAGCACACCGTAGTGGTACTGAAAGTGCGCCCGGCGGAGCGGGTCAAAGCGCGGGTCGAGGAGCTGCGTGATCAACGAGCCGCGTGTTCGTTCGTCACCCACGATAAACCAGCCTTCAGCATTCACGCCCCGCCCCAGTTCAAATATCTCACGGGCCTCCTCGAAGAACTCCTGACCGCCCAACTCATCAAAAGTGTCGTAATCGTACCCAAGAATCAGAAAGGCATAGAAGTCGATGACGGAGATGAACGAGTCGAACGAGTTGGGGTTGTAGACCAGGTTGCGCCCCTGTCCGTACTCGAACGTCCAGTTGTCGTCCTGAACGAGAAAGACAGTCGTGCGCTGCTGCGTTCCGTAGATCGGGCGGCTGGCCCCCACCACGATCTGCGCCTCGAAGCGGCTCAGGCCATCGGCCAAGGTGAACACGATCTGGAACGAGCAGTCGATCCGCTCGCGGTCCTGAAACACGTCGTCGGCCCAGGAGCGGTCGTTGAGATAGCGGCGAATCTCTTCTTGCAACTCGCCGAGAAACTGGAACTCGTTACCCGTCAGCGCACTGTAATCCACCCTCACGGTGCAGTTGAGCTGCTGCGCGCCGGCGCGAGGCGCGAGGGCGATCGCAGCCATCAACAGGATGAAAACACAGAAGCGTCGCATTGCTCGCGGCCGGTTCTCGGCGGGTGTGTATATTTCCAGTGGAGGCCAAAACTACCTCCCCATCCACCTGCTTGACGCTTTCTACATGGAAATTATGCGTGCCCCAATGACTGCATCCACACTGCCGGCCGGACGTGTCGTCTGGCACGACCTCATGTCCACCGACCCCGCCGCCTCTCAGGCCTTCTACGCCGAGCTGTTCGGCTGGGAGTTCCGCGAGACCGAGATCGACGGCGCTCCCTATCACATCTTCACTTCGGGCGGCCACGACCAGGGCGGCATCCTGGCCTTCGACCCGAGCATGGGTATTCCCAGTCACTGGATGGCGTACGTGAACGTCGACGACATCGACGCCACCGTCGAACGCGTTCCGACCCTCGGCGGCAGCACGTGCATTCCGGCCACGGAGATAGAGGGCATCGGTCGCTTCGCGGTGATCCAGGACCCGACGGGCGGCACGCTCTCGCCGTTCCAATCGGCCCACGAGCAGAAGGACACGCCCTATCCGCAGCCGGCGGGGATGTTTTGCTGGGACGAGCTGATGACGGATGATGTCGAGAAGGCGAAGGCGTTCTACGCCGAGCTCTTCGGTTGGACGTCCGAGACGCACACGGCGGGGGGCGGCGACTACCATCTCCTCAACCAGGGCGAGCGTCAGATCGGAGGCATCATGCAGATCCCCGAGGGTGCGCCGCACCCGCCGATGTGGATGCCCTACGTCGCCACGGATGACGTGCGCGCCGGTTGCGAGAAGGCCAAATCTCTCGGCGCGACGATCTACGTCGAGCCCCAGGAGATTCCGGGCACGGGACACTTCTGCGTCTTCGGCGACCCGCAGGGTGCGAGCATCGCGCTCTTCCAGGGCGTGCGCGGCTGATGCCCGAGTCGCGCCGCCGCGGGCGACTCCATTCGAACGGACCGGGTTCCGTGCGCTCGGCCGTCCCGCCAGCTCTCCAGTCATGGGACTCGAGAGCTCCCGCGGCCTGTTGCTTGGTCAGGTTCTCGTGTGGCGGCTCCCTGCTCAGACAACTGGCCGCCCTTACCATCCTGGGGCTTTGCTTCGGCCCCCTCGCACACGCTCAACTTGCCGAGGGCGGGGCGCGGGCTCTCGCTCTCGGACGGGCCGGCACGGCACTGGAGGGCGAGGTCTGGGGGGAGTTCAACCCGGCTGCGTGGGCCACGCTCGAACGCAACACGGCCGACGTGTTTGCCAGCCAGGCCTTCGGCATCAGCGAGCTTCGCGTGGTGGCGCTTGCGGCTGCGGCGCCGACCCGATTCGCCACCTTCGCG
>JADFQN010000132.1 GCA_022561755.1 Bacteroidota bacterium | reverse complement strand
GGGCCTGCCCGGCGGTGTACACGGGAACATCGTTCGGAACGATGCCGCGTTGCTTGAACCCGTCGATGAGAGCAAGAATCTCCTGCGAGCGGCCCAGGGCGAAGACGGGCACAAGCGCCGAGCCACCCTGGCTAATAACGCCTGCGAGCGCTTTTCCAAACCGTTTCTCCTCCGATTTGCGCGTCGTCAGCTCGGCCTCGGGGTCAGCGCCGAGTGTGGTTTCGAGGAAGAGGACGTCGATAGGCGCCTCGGGGTAGTTGCCGCCGGGCTGGATGGCCTGTGGGTTGAGACCGGTATCCGACGTGTAGAAAAATCGCCGCACACGGCCAGATTCCTCAGCCTTCAGATACACACCGATGGCCCCAAGTACGTGCCCCGCATGATAGAAGCGCCCCGTGAGCGGCGACGTGGCGTTCAGGCCGGAAAGGTCGAGGTCGGTGTCGAGCAGGTGGCCCTCGTAGATGTACGACAGCGCCTCGACGGTTTCCACATCAAACACCGGCTCTGCGCCGGTGGCGCCCTCCCGCATCCGCCGCCGCTGCAGCCGGGCCGACGACGGCAACAGTACATCCGCCAGCAACAAGGTGGGCTTCGACATGTGGATCCGCGCGTGCGGTACGCGGCACATCAACACGGGCAGCGAGCCCATGTGGTCGTGATGGGCGTGGGTGATTACCACGTGGTCCACCGGCCTGTCCTGCAAGAGATGGAAAGGAGGAAGTGAAGCCGGACCATCCTGATTCGGGTCCATTCCCGCATCCAGCACGATGCCCGTCCCAGCTATTTCCAGATGGTGACACGAGGCCGCGATTTCGTCGGTGTCACCGAGGGAGAGGTATTTCATTACTGCTGGAGAGACAAAAAAGTGAGGCGGCCCCAATTCATCGGAATCGCCCCTGAAGCGAAGATACATCCATCCCTGAACGGCAAAGAACTTCGCGACACCATCCGTCTCCACCTGCGACGGCATGCCTTGACACTGTGTCAGGTAGAACGCTCAGTTGATCAACTCAGAGAGTGCTCGCTCGAAGTCAGTCAGATCGTCTCCATCATGCAGCCTATACTCCTCGGCCCGCGCTCTGACCCCACGCTGGTACGCCGCCGACGCTCCAACATAAATCTTGCTCAAGGCGACGTAAAACACACCACATCCTGCTACGAACAGCGCGAGCACCGTCATCCAGTTATGCGCGAGCGTCTCTTTCAAGTAGCGCGCGGTGTCTGCCTCAACCCCGAGTCGGCCCATCCGTTCCTCGTACCAATCACCAACATCGCCAATCTCCTCATGCTCGATGGCGTCCTCCCAGCCCTCAGAGCCTACCTCGTACGCACCCATTACATCGAGAATAAACGGGATCGGCGCAATGAACTCATGAATTACGATGAGCGACGTACCGACGACGGCTACGACAATGACGGGGACGAGAAGGATGTGAGCCGCGAAGTCAGCCGCATGCTTGCGCTCTCTTTTGTTCCGTGCCCTACTCTTTGTGCCGTCAGCCCGCTTGCAATTACCCAGCGCCGTGCGAAAAGATGGATACGGCAGCAGCAACAGGACGCCCGCAACCGGAAGCACAATGAACGCAATGATGAGCCAGGCCATTCTGTTGGCGAGCGATTATTTCAGTTATCGAATCCTCGAGTGGACGCTCGGATAGTCGTCACATTGCCCGTAGCGTGCGGGCCGAGACGCGGCCCTCTGCTCAGCTAGTTCACGGCATCGGGACAAGGGCCGTGATTTCGTCGGTGTAACCGAGGGAGAGGTACTTCATGCAGAAAACGAATCGCCGGGACTCTAGAGTGAATGATTGGCGGAACCGGCGAGGAACCTACGAATACGTGAGAGCTTGCCCGAGGAGTCTGTTGAAAAAGTCATTCTGCCTGCGGCGGCGTCTCTCGGCCGATCTCTGCGTTGCCCCGCAGTACTGCGGGGTGCCTTGATCTCGACCGATGTCCGCTCGCCTCGGCGACAGCCCGCCCCGTCCCGCAGACTTGCTGGATTGCGGAGAGCACTTCTTCAATAAACTCCTACAGATTTTACCCTGTAGATTTCGATCCGGTTTGCTATGCGGGAACCACTCTCCATCCACACCCATCCGTGGCACGACACGCGCCACCACGCTCCCAGCGGCGGTTTCCGTAATCCTTGGCCACTCCAGCCATCGCATGAGGATGCGCCGGACAAAGGCCCGTGGCGATTTCTGCATAGGCAGTTTCTCGGCAGCAAAGAGCAGACGCCTGCACCGCTCGCGCCGCTCGATCAGGCTGAGATCGCCGCGCCTGTTCTGGATGGAACTGCGCGTGTAACATGGCTCGGCCACTCTACGGTGCTGATCCAGTTTCCGAACCTGACCATCCTCACCGATCCGGTCTGGGCCAGGCGTGTTGGACCATTCGGGCTTGCTGGACCAAAGCGGCAGGTTTTACCCCCGCTCGCGCTGGAGGATCTGCCGGCCATCCATCTGGTTGTTCTATCACACAACCACTACGACCACCTCGATCCGAAGGCACTCCGGTTTCTGCACAATCGGCACGAACCGCGCTTCATCGTCCCGCTCGGTGTAGATGGGCACATGCCGGCCGGAGCAAACCTGACGGTATTCGACTGGCGCCAGTACGCCGACCTCGATGGACTTCGAATTCATTGTGCACCCGCGCGTCACTTCTCTGGGCGTACGTTCCGTGATCGCAACACCACGCTCTGGGCGAGCTGGTTCTTTGACCCATTGGCCTGGGAGGCGCCAACCATCTACTACACGGGCGATTCGGGCTATGCGCCGTACTTCGCTGAGATCCGCCAACGGCTCGGATCGCCCGACCTCGTTCTGATGCCGATTGGCGCGTACCGGCCACGCTGGATGATGCGCCCCGTTCATGTGGACCCGCCGGAAGCGTTGCGAGCATTTTCCGATCTCGGCGCACGAACCCTCATCCCCATACACTGGGGAACGTATGACCTCACCGAGGAGCCTCTAAACGAGCCACCGGAGGTGTTGCTGGCGGAGGCTGGAGCACTAGAGCAGATTGATAAGATTTGCGTACTCCCGCTCGGTGGACAGTTCGTAGCAAACAAGCTGGCTGTCCCTAAAACCATCAAATGATTACGCTGCCTCTCCTTCCGCGATCTGCTCCTGCAAGTCTTCCCAATCGGCGAGGAATTTTTCGAGGCCGTTATCCGTAAGCGGGTGCTGGAGGAGCTTCTTGATCACGTCCAGCGGCATCGTGGCCACATCGGCGCCGATCTCGGCGGCTTCCTTCACGTGCATAGGGTGCCGGATGGACGCGACCAGCACCTCGGTCTCCAGGTCGTAGTTGTCGTAAATCTCGACGATGGAGCGGATCACGTCCATACCGTTCCACGAAATATCGTCCAGCCGGCCGATGAACGGCGAGACGTACGTGGCGCCGGCTTTCGCGGCGATGAGCGCCTGCGTAGCCGAAAAGCAAAGCGTACAATTGGTACGGATGCCTTCGTCCGCCAGTTTGCGGATGGCCTTGATGCCGTCCAGAATCAGCGGCACTTTGACGACCACGTTCTCGTGGATTTGCGCCACGCGGTGGGCCTCGGCCAGCATTTCGTCGTACGTAGTCGAGACGATCTCGGCCGATACGTCGCCGTCCACCAACTCGCAGATGGCATGGATGTGCGCGTCGAAGTCGGACACACCCGCTTTCTTCATCAGCGAGGGGTTCGTGGTAACGCCGTCCAGGACCCCCATCTCGTTGGCTTCTTGGATTTCGTCGATGAGGGCGGTGTCAATGAAGAACTTCATGGTCGGGGTGCGAATCGCTGGCTGGAGCCATAAAAATACGAAGATTGGAAATGTGTGTGGGAGGATTGTGGATGGAGGCGTGGGCGCTTTGCGGTCTATCTTTGGCGTCACGCACAGCGCCATTCCTCGCGAATCCGATCGACCACTGCCGGCCCCTCCTGCTCCAGGAGGGGAGCTTACCATCCAGCCTCGTACTTACTGAAGGATGCATCTCTGCCTGTTTGAGGATGATGGATCTCATCATCTCCACCGTCATCTCCATCCGCTGACACTGACCCGGACGGCTGGAGATCTGCGTGTGGGTGCGCGGACGCTGATTGAAAAGCAGATAGCGGCCTTCCCATACGCGGGACGAGTAGTGCTATGGACTCGTCCAGAACTTGCTGACGTGACGCGCCAGGAGTATCCCGACGTGCTTGTCAACGAGATGCCAACCGGCCCCACCTTGCTCATCAACCAGCAATGGCTGGTTCGCGAGGGAGGGCTCTTTGAGACAGTGCAGAATGCTGTCAAGGCAGACCAGAACGTGAGAGCGTGGGAACAGGGCGATATTGTTTTCGCGGTTTGGCTACCCGAGGGTCCGTCCGCCTCCATCAATCAAACTGTACAGGATGCGCTCGACACAAACGACTATACTGAGTGTGTTGAGGGTGAGGTTCTCATCTACTGCCTTCCAGATCTGATCGCCGATGTTCCGGAACGCGCAGCCTACGATATCGAACGGATGGGCAACCTCGGTGAGCATCTCGGAACCATCCAGCCGGGCGCACTGCTGGTTCTTCCCGAGCGCATCCACATCGCCGAACGCACCGTCATCCGGCCAGGCGCCGTTCTGAACGCCCAAGACGGGCCCATCCACATTGCAGCCGGATCTACCGTTGAAGAGAACGCCTTGGTGCGCGGACCCGTTTTCCTCGGAGGGAACAGTTTCATCAAGGCGGGCGCACGAATAGACGGCAGCGCGATCGGCCCAGGCTGCAAGGTGGGCGGCGAGATCCACGAAAGCATTTTCCACTCCTACTCGAACAAGGCGCACGGCGGCTACCTCGGCAACAGCTACCTCGGGCGTTGGTGCAACCTGGGCGCCGGCACCAACACGTCCAACCTGAAAAACGACTACGGCGAGATCTCCGTTTTCGATGCCGTGGCCGGGGACTTTCTGCCCTCCGGCCGTCAGTTCGCCGGGCTCTTCATGGGCGACCACAGCAAGTGCTCCATCAACACCATGTTCAACACAGGCACGGTCGTCGGCGTGTTCTGCAATCTGTTCGGCGGCGGCTTTCCGCCTCGGCACGTTCCGAGTTTCTCGTGGGGCAGCCCGGACGTCTCCTACCAGCTCGACAAGGCCATCCGGGTAGCCGAGACCGTCATGGCCCGACGCGGCATTGCGCTAACGGAGGCCGATCGTGCCCTCCTTTCGTCTGTTTTTGAGCACAGCAGGTAGGAGTATTTCGCCTGCCCTCCATCCGTCGCGCGCCTGATTTTTCTACATTTCCCGCCGGCAGAACAAGGCCAACTCAGCTGAATCTCTTCCGTTTATGCCGTTTCGCTGTTTTTGTCTAGTCACGCTGCTGATTGCACCCCTTGCCTTTGCGCCCCCTGTCCAGGCCCAGGCTCCGTATTTCACACTCGAAATCGAGGAGGTGTCGGCGACGAACGCGCCCGCGATTCACTCGACGGCCGTGGCGGAGCACAACGGCCTGTGGGTGTTCGTTACGGGACGCGTCGACGGCCTCCACTTGTTGTTCGGCGGCGAGGCCTTCCCTGCCGATATGTCGAACAACGAGATCATCGTATACGACCCGGACGCCGATCATGTGTGGTCGGCTTCGCTGGATGAGCTGTGTGATGCCTTGGCCGATCCGCTCCGCACCACGAACGCGCAGCACCATCAGGACGGTAACACACTGTACGTCCTGGGTGGCTATGGGTACAGCAACGCTGACACGGAGAAAATCACGTTCGGCGAGTTGACCGCGATTGACCTGCCAGGGATAATCTCGGCCGTCCAGAATGCAACGCCACTTTCCCCGCATATCCGCCAGATGGCTAGCGATGACCGCCTGAAGGTGACGGGCGGGCACCTGATTCTTTTCGACGGTACATACTACCTCGTAGGCGGCAACCGCTTCGACGGCGAGTATCTCGCAGGTTTCACGCAGGTGTACACGGAGGCCGTCCGGTCTTTCGAGATTGATGACGACGGCTCCACGCTGGCTATTTCGAACTTTACGGAGACCTCCGACGCAGACAACCTCCACCGCCGCGACGGGAACCTGACCCCGGTCATTCTTGATGACGGCTCGGAGGGCTTTGCGCTCTTCGGCGGCGTATTCCGCACCGACATCAACCTTCCATACCGTAGCCCCGTGT
This sequence comes from Bacteroidota bacterium, assembly GCA_022561755.1. Lineage (GTDB taxonomy): Bacteria > Bacteroidota > Rhodothermia > Rhodothermales > Rubricoccaceae > JAHEJB01. Next base: position 2,968 of record JADFQN010000132.1, on the reverse strand, counting down.
ACTTCGACGGCTCCTCCATGACCGTGGACACGGAGTTTGAGGCGCAGTTCGGACATTACACGAGCCCGGTCATCCCCCTGTACGACGCCGACCCGGGCGCCGAACTGATGCACAGCATCTTTCTCGGAGGGATGAGCCAGTTCTACTACGACGAGACGGACCAGCAGATCAAGGAAGACGACCTGGTTCCGTTCGTCGACGATGTGACCATGATCATGCGCGACAGCGGCGGAACTACTACCGAGATGGTTTTGCCGATTACACTTCCGGGGCTGCTGGGAACCAACGCGACGCTCTTTCTGGAGCCTTCGCTGCCACAATACGAGAACGGGGTCATCAAACTTCGAGAACTGGGTGGCCGGACCCTGCTTGGCCGCGTTCTGGGCGGCATCGAATCGGACGCGCCGAACGCCGGATGGCTGGGTGGAAATACCTCCGCGAGCGACCGCATGTTCGAGGTCTACGTGACGGCTCATCCGGTGGCAATCGAGGACGAAACACCAACTACGTTTGCGGTTCTGCCCGCTACTCCGAACCCTTTCCGCGACGAAACCCACCTCAACCTGCGCCTCGACGAGACGCAGCAAATTTCGGTAGAGGTCTTCGATCTTCTCGGCCGGCGTGTATCGACGCTGCACGACGGTCTCATTTCAGCGGGGTCGCACTCGTTCATTTTTCGGCCCCACGGCCTTGCAGGAGGCGTTTACATAGTGCGGGTGGTTGGCAAGAACGGCACATCCACACAACGAATCGCGTACGTGCGCTAGACGGCGACCGCCTTCAGGACGAGTATTGTTACGTCGTCGGTGTAGGGCTTACCGTCAATGAATGCCTCCACGTCGGTGCGAAGAGCATTCAGGCAGTCATCCGCCGAATAGCCGCAATGCTGCAGAAGAGCGGCGTCCAGGCGCGTTTCATCGTACTCCTCGTCGTCTGCGTTGCGGGCCTCCGTGACACCGTCCGTGTAGAGCACAAGCGCATCGCCTGGGGTGATCAGGATGTCGCCCTCATCGTAGGACGCATCGGGAAGTACGCCGAGGATGAGCCCGCCGGACTCGAGCGGCTCCAACCCGGTTCCGGGGCGCACGAGGCGCGGCGGGTTGTGCCCGGCGTTCACATAGGTAAAACGGCCCGACTCGGGGTCAAGCACGCCCCAGAAAAACGTTATGAACGAGGCTGCATCGGTGTTTTCGCAAATAACACGGTTGAGCCTCCGTGTGGCCTTCGCGAGGTTGGGCTTGTCCGGATCGAGCCCCTGGCGGAGAAGGCGCAATCCGGCTTGGAGATTGGCCATCAGAAGGGCAGCCGGAGCACCTTTCCCGGAGACATCGGCGATGGCAAGGAGGAGTTTCCCACCGGTTAGCAGCAGCACATCGAAGTAATCCCCCGCCACGTACCGGCTCGGCAGCGAAAGCGACGCGATCTCGTAGCCGGGGATGGCCGGCATTTCTGTTGGGAGGAGCCGCTTCTGGATCGTCCGGGCGAGGCGCAGCTCCTCCTCCAACCGCTCCTTCTCTATGCGCGCCTCCACAAGCGCGGCGTTCTCGACGGCCGTAAGGGCGAGTGTCCCCAGCGAAGCCACAAAGGCCACGTCGGCCTCGGTATACGCCCGTCCTGTTGCTCGCGGCCCGATGAGAAGTACGCCCCGCATCTCATCTTGCATCCGCAACGGCATCGCCATCGCCATGCCGTGGGCCTTCAGCCCGTCAAGTACGGGCTCGGGAATGCCCTCCGTGGCGCCGCCGAGGCGGACGGGCCCGTCCAACGTACCGAGGTGGGCAAGGAAATCGCCGCCGAGTTCATCCTTCAGCCCATGCTGGGCAGCCAGTTCAAACGGCGCATCGACTCCGGCCTGCTTGAGGAGGACGGCGTGGCGCTCGGCAAGGAGCTGCCCCATCAGCGCGAAGCCGAGATGTTTGAGTGCCTGCTCGCGGTCCAGCGCGGCCCCGAACGCTTGCGATAACTCAAACAAGGTGTTCAACTCCTGAACGCGAGCGGCGAGGTCGAGGTTGACCTGCTGGAGTTGGCCGGCCACGCGGGCGCTGTGTATGGCCGAGGCCGAGATGTTGACCAACGACCGCGCAAATGCCACGTCGATGGCTTCGAAAGCATCTCCCGAGGCTTTGGCACCCAGCCCCACGAGGCCTACCGCCTTCCGCAGATGCCGTATGGGCAGCAGGAGGGCAAACCCTCGCTCTTGCAATGGCTGGGGAATGGCGCCGCCTTCTGCCACGTCGGCAGGGACGGCCAACGTAAAGGTGTCGCCCAGCTTCACCCCCGCCGGACCCTTTGCCGCAGCCACACGGAACCGGCTCCCGTCCTCTTCATCGGCCAGCAGAACCACGCCCCGACTTACGAGCAACCTGCTCATGGCTACAAGGAGCAGGTTGCCCAGAATAAAATCGAGGTCGAGCGACGCGTTGAGCAGTTCGCTGGCCTCGACAACGGAGTTCAGGTCGAAGTGCTGGGCGTCCAAGGGGAGGATTGCAGATTACAGATTGAAAGGTTGAAGGTTATTCACAAACCCATCTCAATGCACGTTCTCGGCTGAACAAAATCTGCAACCTTCATCCTTCAACCTTCAACCTTTAACCAACAACCTTCAACCATCGAGATGCACGACCTCTGCTTGCTTTGCACCACCATCCTCTACGTGCAGCCGCACGCACGTTTTCACCTGGTGGAGTCCTTGGCGGCCCGCCGCGCCGGGATTGAGATACAGCATCTTGCCGAGCTCCGGCACGCGCTCGATCCTCAGAATGTGGCTGTGTCCGCAAATGAATACGTCTGGCCGCTCGGCGCGAAGCATCGTACCCACCCCGCGCCCCCACCGGTTGGGGTGGCCGCCGATGTGGTGCATTATGAACCGAACGCCATCGAGTTCGAACCGCTCGGTCTCCGGGAAGCGGCCGCGGATCGGTTGGCCATCAACATTCCCATAGACGCCGCGCACAGGCGCGATGATCTC
>JADFQN010000131.1 GCA_022561755.1 Bacteroidota bacterium | reverse complement strand
AGATTGAGTTAACGAATTTCGACACGGATCTGATCCTGGAGATGACGGACTTCATTTGAGAAGCTGCGGGCTTCTTCCGACAGATCGCAAACGCCATCACGGATGTGGAAGTGCTCCGCCATCTGTCGGGCTTCCTCGCCAAGCAGCCGGGCTTCGTCGGCCAGCAGGCGCTGTTCATCGGCAAAGAGTTCAACGTCTACGTGGCGGAAGATCATGTCGTGGTCTTGGTGGATGGTGTTCCGGGCGTAGGCCGTTAGTTGCTGCGAGCCAATCGCGGCGAGCAACACCACGATGGTTACGAGCGCATAGCGTTGGAAGGTCTCTTTCGTCATAGCGGTCACCGGCTTTCCCAAACTGAATTGTTTCGGATGACTACGGGCGTGCCGCCCGAAGTGTTACAGGCCAAACGAACAGAGGTGCTAAATATTTCGCACCCCCTTCACTTATTGGAAATCCACAGAGGACGCACGGTCGATCTTCTGTTCGCCATTCCGCACGTCGCTAGTTTTTGGACATACCCGGAACGCAGCTGTGCCCGATCGCCCAACAACCTCCTCCGAAACCCGCCAGGCCTTCCTCGACTTCTTTCGCGAGAAGGAGCACGAGATCGTGCCGAGCGCGTCGCTCGTGCCGCAGGACGACCCGACGCTGATGTTCACGAACGCGGGGATGAACCAGTTCAAGGATGTGTTCCTCGGCACAGGCAGCCGCCCGTACACCCGCGCCGCTGACACGCAGAAGTGCCTCCGCGTCTCGGGCAAGCACAACGACCTCGAAGAAGTGGGCGTGGACACCTACCACCACACGTTCTTCGAGATGCTGGGTAACTGGTCGTTCGGCGACTACTTCAAGAAGGAGGCCATCGGGTGGGCGTGGGAGTTGCTCGTGGACCGCTGGGGCATCGACCCCGACCGCCTCTACGCGACCGTCCACGAGGGTGATGAGAAGCTGGGCCTCGGCGCCGACAACGAGGCCGCCGACCTCTGGAAATCCGAGACCAAAATCCCGCACGACCACATCCTGTTCTTCGATTCGAAGGACAACTTCTGGATGATGGGCGAGACGGGGCCGTGCGGGCCGTGCTCGGAAATCCACTATGACATGCGCCCGGATGAGGAGCGCGCCAAGGTGGACGGCAAGACGCTGGTCAACGCCGACGACCCGCAGGTGATGGAGATCTGGAATCTGGTTTTCATCCAGTACAATGCGATTATTAAGCAGGAGGGGTACGAGTGGCTTTTCGAGTTTGCGATTGATCGAACTACTGATCCGATTCCAGACCTCCCTGAGGCAAATCGCGAGGTTCCGTATAAGTCACGGGAGGAGATAGTCGAAGCGTACAGAGAGCTGAAGCCGCTGGCGGCGAACCACGTTGACACAGGAATGGGCTTCGAGCGGATTTGTGCCGTGTTACAAGGAAAGTCGTCCAACTACGACACGGATGTCTTCATGCCGATTCTTGCGGCGATTGCTGAGCGTTCTTCCGAGGTCAAGTCCTACGAGGCCGCTGATGTAAAACAGCAGATCGCGATGCGCGTGGTGGCGGATCACCTCCGCACGCTGGCCTTCGCCATAGCCGACGGCGCCCAGCCGGGCAACACAGGTCGAGGCTACGTCATCCGCCGGATTTTGCGCCGCGCCGTTCGCTACGGCTACCAGACGCTTGGCTTCCGCGAGCCGTTCATGACGGACCTCGTGGGCACGCTGATCAGGGTGATGGGGAAGGCGTTCCCCGAACTCGAAAAGAATCGTGAGATCATCGAGAGGGTGATCTGTGCGGAGGAGGAGGGGTTCTTGAGGACGTTAGAATCAGGGCTCGATTATTTCGCGCGTGTCATTGGGTTCTATCGGCTGTTTCAACAAGGGGCGGCTGGTGTTTCAGAGGACGTCCGCGACCAGCAAATAGCCTTCGTTGTTCAGACCGTCAAGAATGGGCTAGGTAAGAGACCCGAGGGACCGGGAGGAGTGCTCGTTGAAATTCCAGGACTATCGAGGAAAGATGAGGCTTTTTTTCAAGCCGCGTACAAGAGTATTCCTCTTGATGCCGCATTGTTCGATTTTGTCGAAAAGGCGTATGACAGCAAGCTTCCCGGTGACATCGCCTTTCTTCTCCAAGACACATACGGTTTCCCAATTGATCTGACCGCGCTCATGGCCCGCGAGCAGGGGTTGGAGGTGGATATGGAGCGCTTCGAGGAACTAATGGACGAGCAGCGCAATCGTGCCCGCGCTGCCGGCGACTTCAAGGTCGACCAAAGCCAAGTGGACGCCTGGACCCTTACCTTGGTCGAGCAAACCGAGGTGGAGTTCATCGGCTACGACTCACTCACCGTTAAGGATGTCCACATCCTGAAAACGCGCACGGCCGGGGAGGGTGAAGATGCTCGCCACGAACTTGTTCTGGATCGCACGCCATTTTACGGAGAGGCGGGCGGGCAGGTCGGCGATACGGGGTCGCTCACGGTAGGCGGCGAAACCATTCAGGTTCTGAACACGAAGAAAGACGCCGAGGGGACCATCGTCCATGTGGTGGACCGTCTCCCCTCAGATTTGGAAGCGTCGGTCTCCGGCGAAGTAGACGCCGAGCGCCGTCTCCACATCATGCGGCACCACACGGCCACGCACTTGCTCCACGAGGCCCTACGCGAGACGCTCGGCACGCACGTCCAGCAGAAGGGATCACTCGTCGCGCCCGACCGCCTGCGGTTCGACTTCTCGCACTTCGAGCGCGTTACCGACGACGAGCAGAAGGCGATCGAGCGGCGCGTGAACGAGATCGTGCTGCGCAATCTGAGCTTTGGCGACGAACGGGCCGTGCCCATCGACGAAGCCCGCGAGCGCGGCGCCATGATGCTCTTCGGCGAGAAGTACGGCGACCTCGTGCGCGTCGTCACGTTCGAGGGCGAAGGATTCTCATCGATTGAGTTGTGCGGCGGTACGCACGTTCAGGCCACGGGCGAGGTCGGTCTGTTCAAGCTCACCAGTGAGGGCTCCGTAGCGAGCGGCATCCGCCGCGTGGAAGCTGTCGCAGGCGAAAAAGCCCTCGAATGGCTGGACGCGCAGATGTTCGAGCTTGACGCCACGCGCGGGCTCTTCAAACAGCTCCCGGAGGGCCTCGAAACAGGTGTTTCAGGACTCCAGGAGCAGACAAAGTCGCTCGAAAAAGAACTTGCCGGGTTCAAACAGCAAGCCGCTGCCGCCGGTCTCGATCAACTCATCGCCGACGCGCAGGACGTGGACGGCATTCGCCTTGTCACCGGCGAGATCCCCGGCGCGGACATGAAAACCCTCAGCGACCTTGGCGAAAAGATCCGCGAGAGCATGCAAAAAAACACGGTGGCCGTCCTTGGCAGCGCCGATACCAATGCCGGTAAGGCCTTCCTCGTGGCAGCCGTAACAGATGACCTCGTCAAGAGCGGTATCCAAGCTGGGAAGCTGGTCGGAGCCCTCGCAAAGCGAGTCGGCGGCGGCGGCGGCGGGCGGCCTCACCTCGCCACGGCGGGCGGCAAGCAGCCGGAGAAGCTCAGCGAGGCACTGGACGCAGTGGCCGAAGAGCTAAGGGCGCTACGGTAGAGACGTTGCGTGCAACGTCTCTGCTACACTACACAGGCCGCTGAGATAGGCACCCCTTTCCGCCGCAGGGTGGGAAGGGGGCGAACCAGCGAAAGGTTACGTGGAAGCCGGCCTGTTGTCGGTGTGTGGGTACGGTGTAGTGGCATCATTCCGACCGAACCAGATCGCCAATCAATTTGAAACAGCCTCAGGAGGCCGCTACCTTGCCGCACTTCGCTTCTACTCATAGCACACGACCCGTGGCCGCAGCCTCCAACAACCGCTCCATCTACGACTACCTTCTCGCTACGAAGCGCGAGAAGGGAGCGGGCTTCATCGTTCTGATAGATCCCGACAAGCTGGCCGAACGCGACGTACCGGAGTTCGCCGAGCGCTGCACCGCTGCCGGCGTCGATGCCTTCTTCATCGGCGGCAGTCTGATGCATTCCGGCGAACTGGATCGGTACGTAGGACGCCTCAAACTCACCACTGACCGGCCCATCATTGGATTCCCCGGATCGGTGAGTCAGCTCGCATCCGCGTATGACGCGGTTCTGTTTCTCTCGGTAATGAGTGGCCGTAATCCGGACCTGCTCATCGGTCAGCACGTGCACGCCGCGCCTATGATCAAGCGGTTCGGCATGGAGCCCATCCCGACGGCCTACCTCCTTATCGAGAGCGGGCGGATGACGACGGCGCAATACATGAGCGGCTCTGCGCCCATCCCACGCCACAAGCCGAAGATCGCTGCCGCAACGGCGCTCGCGGCCGAGATGCTGGGGATGAGACTCATCTTCACGGATGGAGGCTCAGGGGCGGAGCACCCGGTCTCGCAGGAGATGATCGCTGCCATCACGCAGATGGTCGAGATCCCGCTCGTCGTCGGCGGCGGGATTCGCACGCCGGAGGGCGTCGCCGGCCGGGTAGAGGCCGGAGCGAGTTTCATCGTCATTGGCAACGCCATCGAGAACCGCGCCGACGACGGCGCCTACATCGCAGAACTTGCCGATGCCGCCCACACGGCGATGGCGCAGCCGGTGGCGCGGGGTTAAGGTGTGAAGTGAAAAGTGAAAAGGGTAAGGGTAAAGGGTGAAGGGAAAAGGGTGAAGTGTGAAGGGTGAAAGGACGGGATTGAGTGTGGGAGGTTGGGAGTGTCGGCGGATCTTGGATTTCGGATCTCGGCGGATCACCTTCTGATTCCTGACCCCTGCCTCCTGACCACTGCCTCCTGACCGCTGACTCATGGTCTTTCGTCTGTCGCATTCCTCTCAGCGTCCATCCTTCAGAATTCATAATTGCCCTTCACCCATCCCCCCACACCCAACTTTACATCCCCTAAGAGGCTGTCGAAATACGTCATCCGGCCTGCGGTGGCGCGCCTCGCCCAAGGACCACTCGCCTTCGTACTTCTTCGACAAACTCCCAGGCAACTCGGTCTGACCACCCCTGCCGATCCCGACAAGTCGGAATCGACTTTCCCCTCCTTGGCAAAGGAGGGGAGTTGCTCGACTGAGATCCACTCGCCTCGGTGACGGAGCCCTAATTCAACAGCCTCCTAAGAGGCTTTTGAAATACGTCATCCCCGCAGTACTGCGGGGCGCCTTGATCTCAACCGAGATGCGCTCCCCGACAAGTCGGGGCAGGCTGTCTCGGCGACAGAGCACGTAATTCAACAGCCTCCTAATTGAACCCGGCAGATCAAGATTCGTAGCTTCCCGCCCCAATCGGAGGGGTGCCAGAGTGGTTGAATGGGTCGGTCTCGAAAACCGGTGTGGCGCCCTGCGTCACCGAGGGTTCGAATCCCTCCCCCTCCGCAATGAAGGATGGCGGCGCGAAGCGCCATGAACAGATCGGGCGGGCCCAATCTTTTTTTGAGTGTGGGCGTTTGGGAGTGTGAGGGCATGAGGGAGCCTTTGATTTCGGATTTGGGATTTAGGATTTCGGCAGACCATCCGATGTCCCCTGACAACTGACCCCTGACTCCTGTTCTCAGTTCTCCCTCCTCGGTCCTCCGTCTTCGGTCCTCCGTCTTCCGCATTACTCTTCAGCGTTCATCCTTCAGAACTCAGAACTGCCCTTTTCACTTTTCACTTCACCCTTTCCCATTAACTTGCGCGCCCTCAAAACAGCGTTACCGGTAGATGAAATTCTGCGTCTGCATCAAGCAGGTCCCCGACGTCACTGCGCCGATCCAGATCCGCGCCGGGGAGCTGTCGATGGACGCGGGCCGCGTGGTTCTGAACGCCTACGACGCTTCCGCCGTGGAGGAGGCGTTGGTCCTTACCGCCGATAACGACGGAGAGGTGGATGTCGTCCTGATCGGTCCCGAAAGGGCAACCGAGACCATCCGCAAGGCCCTTGCCATGGGCGCAGACCGAGGCGCACATCTGGTCGTGCCGGAGGATACCGAACTCGATTCGGCGGCAGTCTCGCAGCTCCTCGCCGGTCACTTTAAGGATTATTCCTACGATGTCATCCTGACCGGCAAGCAGGCCCAGGACACCGACGCCGGCCTGGCCGGCGGGATGCTGGCCGAGCGCCTCGGGCTGCCGTACGCCACCAACGCGGTAGGTCTGGCAATCGAGGGCGATCAACTCGTCGTAACCCGACAGGGCGACACGGGGCAGGAGATCATTGTACTGCCGACGCCATGCCTCGTCACGTGCTCGAACGACATGAACAACCCCCGCATCCCGAGTCTGAAGGGCGTGATGGGCGCGAAAAAGAAGCCCGTCGATTCCGCGCCGGTTGCCGAAATTCCCGAAGCGTCCGTTCGCGTACTCGGCTACGAGCCGCTGCACACACGCGAGCCGGGGCGATTCATCGAAGGCGAGCCGGCAGAGCAAGTCGCCGAGTTGGTTAATGTCCTCGAATTGTCGTAGGGGCGAGATACATTTCGCCCACCATGTTTTCACCATTATCTGATAGATGTCCACGATTCTCGCCTCCGTCGCTGTCCAAAATGGAAGCCCGAGCCGCGCCTCGCTGGAAGTGCTGAGCCGCGCCCGGCAGATTGCGGACGGGCAGGGGGCCACATGCGCTGCCGTCGTGCTGTCTCCCGATGCTTCGGCGGTCGCCGACGAACTCGCCCGCTACGGCGCGCAGAAGGTCTACACCGTCAGCGATCCGATTTTCGCGCGGCACATCAACACACCGGTACTGACCGCGCTGGAGGCCGTGATTGCCGAGGCCCAGCCGTCGATCGTGGTATTTCCGTCGTCGGAGGGCGTGAAGGACGTGCTCGGAGCACTCGCGGTACGGACAGGTGCCGCCGTGTTGCCCGACGTGGCTTCTGTTGAAATGAAGGATGGGGGTGTCGAAGCGCTCCGCCCGGTGATGGCGGCCAAGTTTATGGCGCGCACCCGCGCCGAAGGCGACCTCGTGTTGGTCTCGGTTCGCGCGGGATCGTACGAGGCTGTTGAGGCGCCCACGGAGGCGGCGGTCGAGGAAATCGTCTTTTCGTTTGATGAGGCTACCCTGCGCCAGACGCTCCGCGAGGTTGTCGGATCGACAGCTGGCACGGTCGATCTGTCGGACGCGCAGGTTGTCGTGGCCGCGGGCCGTGGTGTGAAAGACGAGGCCGGCAAGCAGCTCGTGGAGGAGCTGGCCGACGTACTCGGCGCGGCCATCGGGTCGTCGCGGGCGGTCGTGGAGTCGGGGATGTTCCCGGCGACCGCGCAGATCGGGCAGACGGGCAAAGTGGTCTCGCCGGATCTGTACATCGGCGTAGGTATCTCGGGAGCGATCCAACACGTCGCGGGGATGTCGAACAGCCGCATCATCGTCGCCATCAACACCAACCCCGACGCGCCCATCTTCGACGTGGCCACATACGGCATTGTGGGCGATCTTTACAAGGTGCTGCCGATTCTGATTGAGGAGATCAAGAAGGTCAAGGCGGTCGCAGCGTAGGGGCGATACACGAATCGCCCGGATACACGAATCGCCCGGATACACGAATCGCCCGGATACACGAATCGACCGGATTCATGAATCGCCCGGATACACACATGGACGACAAACTCGATTGCATCATTGTGGGGGGAGGCATCGCCGGGCTGGCGGCGGCGATGACGTTGGCGCGTGCAGACGCACGGTTCCTCCTCATCGAACGTGGCGAATGGAGCGGCGCAAAAAATGTCTCCGGCGGGGTGCTATGGGGAACGGATCTGAACCGGCTCGTCCCCAATTATTGGGAGGAGGAGGACACGGGCTTTGAGCGGTTCGTGAACCACCGGCGCCTCACGTTCATGGACGAAGGCGCATCGTTCACGCTCGATTTCAAATCCGACCACTTCAACCGGACGCCCTACACGGGCCTCACGGTCCTGCGCTCGCGCTTCGACGCGTGGCTCGCGGGCAAGGTGCAGGAAGCTATCGACCAGAGCACGCAGGCCGAGGCGTCCTTCCTCGCTACGGACATACTCGTGGAAGAGGTGCTGATGGAGGATGGCAAGGCCGTGGGCATCCGAGCCGGGGAGGAGACCTTCCACGCCGACTGTGTGATCCTCGCCGAGGGCGTCAACAACCTGCTCACGCGGCAGGTTGGCCTGCAAACGGAATACGTTCCGGCCGACGGCCTCGCGGTGGGCGTCAAGGAGGTCATCCAGTTCGACCAGAAGGTGCTGGAGGATCGCTTTCAACTCTCTGAGAACAGCGGCCTCACCAACGAGTTCGTCGGCTACGCCTCGGGCGGGGTGGAAGGCGGCGGCTTCCTCTACACCAACCGCGACACGGTTTCGGTGGGCCTCGTGCTCGGCATGGTCGATCTCCGCGACAAAAAGCTCAAGCCCTACGATCTCCTCGACCAGTTCAAGCAACACCCCGCCATTGTTGACCAGTTACGCGGTGGCGAGGTGCTGGAATACAACGCCAAGGTGGTCTCGACGGGCGACATGTCCATTATGCCCAAGGAGATCTACACCGACGGTCTGATGGTGGCCGGCGAGGCCGCGAACCTTGTCCTCAACGCTGGCCGCGCCATCCAGGGGATGGACTACGCGATGCGCTCCGGCATCCTCGCGGCGGAGGCGGCGCTTGAAGCAAAGAAGGCGGGCGACTTCAGCGCGGCCATGCTCAAGAACTACCGCACCGCCCTCGAAAACAGCTACGTGATGCAGGATATGCGCAGCTTCCAGCAAGCCGTGAAAGTGCTCCACAGCCCGGAGATGTTCACTGCCGTGCCGCGCATGGTGTGCGATTTCGGGCGGGAGTTCTTCACCGTCGACAACACACCGACCCGCAAGGCGTACAAGATCTTCAGCGACGCCCGCAAGGAGCACATGAGCTTCTGGGATCTGGTGAAGCTGGGCACGCGGGGGGCGAGGGCGATGTGATTTAGTAGCGCGTATTGCGTATCTCGTAAGGGCGACGGCTCGAACCAATATGCAATACGGAACACGCAATACCTATGAACGAAGTGAACACCCTCTCCATCGCCGAGCGCCTCGGGAAGGTGGCCTTCCGCAATCAGGGCCGCGCGGAGGCCAAGGCCCACATTGAGGTGGACACCAGCATCTGCAACTCGACGTGCCCGCACAAGTGCACCACGTACGTGTGTCCCGCCAACTGCTACACGCTCGACGAGGCCAACCAGGTGCTCGCTTGATGCGGCGTACGCAACAGCGGTGAGCTGCTCCTTGACGGCTTGAGCTGG
>JADFQN010000020.1 GCA_022561755.1 Bacteroidota bacterium | reverse complement strand
CGAGATTGGCTCGGAGGTGGACCAGGGCGATGTGCTGGGAACGGTGGGCTCAACCGGCAACGCACGTGGACCGCATCTGCACTTCCAGGTGCTCGACAAGAACGGTTCTGGTCGAGGTACGCCGGTCAACCCGTATAATCTGCTTCGTTCGGCTGACCTGGCGGATGCGCGGTAGTACTCGGCGGGAAACCAGGCTCGGTCGCAATGGGTAGACGGTATGAAGCGAACGCCGTCAGGCCCATGATCCGGAATCCGAAAAAGCTAAGAGAGTTTGAGGACGCGTACATTCGTAGCAGACCGCCGGACCATGAGCGGGGCCTGCGGATTGTAAATGCCCTGTAAGAGCACGCGATGCGTCTCGGAGTGATAGATGAAACGAGATCCTTCGGCGACCTGGAGGCAAAGATTCGCCTAGCCAGGGTGCTCAATGTTTGAGTAACTCCTTGCCAGGATTGCCCTGGCGCTTGATGCCGCCGAGATCTCCTACATGGTTATTGGTGGGCAGGCCGTTTTGGTATACGGTGAGCCACGGCTTACACAGGATGTGGATATAGTCCTTGGTCTGTCTCCCGATCAAGTGGAGGAGGTTGTGCGTCTTGCGGAGCAGTTAAACCTCACGCCCGACGAGGGTGCGCTATCGCTCGCCCGGGACTCCTACGTTTATCCCTGCGTTGATCGCGAGACAGGCACTCGTGTTGATCTGGTGTTCTCGTCGTCGGAGTACGAGCGTCTAGCCATCAATCGTGCGCAGACAAGAGTCTTCGGTGATGTAGGTGTTCGTTTTGCCTCCATTGAGGACTTGCTCATTCTTAAAGTGGTTGCCGGTCGTGCGATCGATCCGGTGGATGTTCGCAACGTCCTTCTCAAGAACCCGGATGTAGACGCCGACAGCGTGCTACACTGGCTCGAGCAGATGAAATTCGTCGTCGATCTACCTCTGGCGGATACGTTCCTGCGACTCTACAGGGAAACGCGGCCTTAGGAGGCTGTTGAAAAACTCCACCTACCTGCGGCGGCACCTCTTGCCCGATCTCTGCGTTCCGAAATACTCAACGAATCACCGATTCGCCTGCGATTTCGCGCCTTGACCTCGGCCAAGATTCGTGCGCCTCGCTTACGGCGTAGTATTTCAACAGCCTCTTAGGAGGCTGTTGAAATACCTCATCCCCGCAGTACTGCGGGGTGTCTCACGGCCGATCTCTTCGTTGCCCCGCAGTACTGCGGAGCCGAATCACCGATTCGACTGCGATCTCGCGCCTTGATCTCGACTGCGATTCACTCGTCTCGGCTGCAGAGTAGGTTGTTCAACAGACTCCTAGCTCTCGATTTCCGCGTACTCCTCCACCGGCGGGCACGAACACACGAGGTTGCGGTCGCCGTAGGCATTGTCCACACGGCCGACGAAGGGCCAGAACTTGGCTTCCCGTGTCCACGGGGCCGGATAGGCGGCTTGCTCGCGGGTGTACGGATGCGCCCACTCGTCGGAAATGACGTGCGAGGCGGTGTGCGGGGCGTTCTTGAGAACATTGTCTTCGCGGTCGGCCATGCCCAGTTCAATGGCCTGGATTTCTGCACGGATGGCAATGAGAGCTTCGCAGAAACGGTCGAGTTCAGCCTTCGACTCACTCTCCGTCGGTTCGATCATCAACGTTCCGGCGACAGGCCAACTCATGGTTGGGGCGTGGAAGCCGTAGTCGATGAGGCGCTTGGCGATGTCCTCCGAAGTGATTCCTGCTTTCTGGTACGGCCGAACATCGAGGATGAACTCGTGCGCCGCAAGGCCGCCGGGTCCGCGATAGAGCACGTCGTAGTGCCCATCGAGGCGCCTGGCCATGTAGTTGGCATTCAGGATGGCCAACTGGCTTGCCCGCTTGAGGCCTTCCCCGCCCATCATGGCGCAGTAGGCCCACGAAATCAGCAGGATGGACGCACTGCCGTACGGCGCAGCCGCCACGGGACCGATACCATCCTCGCCGCCGACACCTTCGGCAAGCGGATGGCCGGGGAGGAATGGAGCGAGTTCTCTTGTGGCAGCAATGGGGCCCATGCCTGGGCCACCGCCGCCGTGGGGAATGGAGAACGTCTTGTGGAGGTTCAGGTGGCACACGTCCATCCCGAAATCGCCCGGTCGACAGAGCCCGAGCTGCGCGTTCATATTCGCGCCGTCCATGTACACGAGGCCCCCGTTTGAATGGATGATCTCGGCCATCTCCCGAATCGTGGTCTCGAACACGCCGTGTGTGGATGGGTAGGTGATCATCAGTGCGGCGAGGTCGTCGGCGTGCTCCTCGGCTTTAGCGCGGAGGTCGTCCATGTCCACCCCGCCATGCTCGTTGGCCTTCACCACCACCACCTTCATGCCCGCCATCACTGCGCTGGCCGGATTGGTGCCGTGCGCCGAGGAGGGAATCAGACACACGTTCCGCTGATCGTCGCCAATTGATCGATGGTAGGCCCGGATGGTGAGCAGGCCGGTGTACTCGCCCATCGCTCCCGAATTTGGCTGCAGGCTCACAGCCGCGAAGCCAGTCAGTTCAGCAAGCCAGTCGCAGAGTTCTTCCATCATGGCGTGGTAGCCCTGCGCCTGCTCGGCCGGCGCAAACGGGTGGAGGTACGAGAAGCCAGGCAGCGTGATCGGCATCATCTCGGCCGTAGCGTTGAGCTTCATCGTACACGATCCCAACGGGATCATGCTATGCACGAGTGAGAGGTCGCGGTTTTCGAGGCGCTTCAGGTAGCGCAACATCTCCGTCTCCGAGCGGTGCTCGTGGAAGACCGGATGCGTGAGGTAGTCGGAGGTGCGCGGCATGGCTCCTTGGTATGCGCCGTCGGTGGCCGCCTTGTCGTTTCCTCCAAAAAGCCGGACGAGATCTCCCAGATCGCTCGCGGTCACCGTTTCATCCAGCGAGATGCCCACGGTGCCGTCCTCGAAGTTGCGGAGGTTGATGTGGAACTCATGGCATGCGCGCGAAATCAACTTGGAGGCCGCTCCCGAGGGTCGAACGCGCAGTGTGTCGAAGAAATCGGTGGTGAGGACGTTGTGGCCGGCGGTATCGAGGGCATGTGCCAGCGTCTTCGTGGCGCCGTGGACGTGCTCGGCGATCGCTTTCAGGCCCTCGGGGCCGTGGTAGACGGCGTAGCATCCTGCCATGATGGCGAGGAGCACCTGCGCGGTGCAGATGTTCGAGGTCGCCTTCTCGCGGCGGATGTGCTGCTCGCGCGTCTGGAGCGCCATGCGGAGCGCCGGGTTGCCGTGGGCATCTCGCGAGAGGCCAATGATCCGGCCCGGCATCTGTCGTTTGAAGTTGTCGGTGCAGGCAAAGAAGGCCGCGTGCGGGCCGCCGTAGCCCATCGGGACGCCAAAGCGCTGCGAGGAGCCCAACGCCACATCCGCCCCCCATACACCGGGGGCATCAATCAGCGTCAATGCGAGGAGATCCGTAGCAACTGCGAGGAAGGCTCCGGCGTCGTGGAGTTGCCCGGCAAACGTGCGGTATTCGACGATCTGGCCGTCGGTGTTCGGGTATTGGACCAGCGCGCCGATGGTATCGCCGTTGGCCCTAAGTGCGTCCCATTCGCCAACCTCAACCGTAATCCCAAGGGGCTCCGCCCGCATCTGCAGGATGGCGATGGTCTGCGGATGGCATCTGTCATCCACGAAAAACGTGTTCCGCTCGCCGCGGTGCGCGCTGGCGAACATCGACATGGCCTCGGCGGCTGCGGTGCCCTCATCCAGCAATGACGCGTTCGCCAACGGCAGCCCGGTCAGGTCCGTCACCACCGTCTGGAAGTTGAGCAGCGCTTCGAGGCGGCCCTGCGAGATCTCCGCCTGATAGGGTGTGTACTGCGTGTACCAGCCCGGATTCTCGAGCACATTCCGCAAAATCACCGGCGGCGTAATCGTGCCGTGGTAGCCCATCCCAATGTAGCTTCGGAACACGTCGTTCTGCTCCGCAAGGGCATGCGCCTTGTTGAGGAGCTCCCGCTCCGAGAGCGCGCCCGGCATGTTCAGTTCGCCCTCCATGCGGATGGCGGGGGGGATGGCTGCGTCTGAAATTGCATCGAGCGAATCAAATCCGAGAGCCCGGAGCATGTCCCGCGTCTCGGCGGAATCCGAGCCCAGGTGGCGGCCGGCGAATATATCGGGGTGGTGCAGGGGCATTGCGGGCGTTTTCAGGTAGTAGGTGCGAAGGTGCGAAGGTGTGAGAGGATGAGGGTGTGAGAGAGAGCCGTCTTAGCCTCTCAACCTCACCTACGCTCACATCCTCGCACGAAAAACGGTTAGCTGGTCTTCACTTTTTCTGTAGACGCCTTACGGCGTGCAGCCACCTCCTCGTGCTGCAACGCATCCAGTGCCTCGCGAGCGGCTAGCTGTTCGGCTTGCTTCTTCGAGCCTGCCAGCCCGCGGCCTCTGGATGTGCCTTCAACCAGAACGTCTATCGTGAAACGGCGGTCGTGGCTCGGGCCTTCCTCAGCAGCCACCGAATACGACGGCTGCGCCCATCCGCGTGCCTGCACGTACTCCAGCAGGAGGCTCTTGAAGTTGTTGCGCTGCACGGAAAGGCTTTCCAGATCTACCAACTGGTCGATCACGCGGAAGACAAAACGCCGTGCGGCGCCGAAGCCGAGATCGATGTACAACGCCCCGACCATGGCCTCGAAGGCGTCAGCGAGGATGGTCGGATTTTCACGACCTTCCGAGCGGGCCGTGTTCTCGCTCATCAGGATGAGCGGCCCGAGGTGGAGCGCGCGGGCATAGTCGGCCAGCACCTGCCCGTTGACGAGATTGGCGCGCATCCGCGTGAGGAAGCCCTCGCTACTGCCGGGGAACTCCGCGTACAAGCGATCGGCCACAGCAGCGCCAAGGATGGCATCTCCCAGAAACTCAAGACGCTCGTTCGATTCCGTGCCTGTCGTGACGAGGCCGCGGAACACCGAGCGGTGGCGTAAGGCGTGTTCGTAGAGGCTCAAGTCGCTGATGGGCATGCCGACAAACCTCTCGATGTCGGCACGAGCGACGCCGGAGGGCATCACCTTGCCCTTTGGCCGGCTGCTCGGCCGGCGCAACGCGCCGAACCACGAGTGAACAAGGCGTTGGCCGCGTTTGATGGAATCGTTCACGACGGAGCGTGGTAACAGAGGAGCCGTAAGATCGAGAAGTTTGTGATACGCACGTAAGCCGTGCCCGTTGCCTGCCACGAAGGGCGTAAGATGGGCCGCAATCTCCCGAATCGACAGCCTTCCCGCAAGCGAATCTATGCAGGAGCTTTCTTTTTCACCCGCCATTGAAATCGCTCGGCCCACCCCCGCGCTCCAATCATTACCTATGCCCATGTACACCACCATAAATCCTGCCTCCGGCGAGCCCCTGCACACGTACAAATTGCTTTCGGATGAAGGCATCGAAAGAGCCCTTTCAACGGCCTCGGAGGCCTTTTTGAGGCATCGAGAAACGCCGATAGATGTGCGTGCCGGCAAGATGATGCACCTTGCGGACCTACTGGAACGAGACAAGCGGCGCCACGCCGAGTTGATGACGCAGGAGATGGGAAAGCCCATCGGGCAGGCTGTGGCGGAGGCCGAGAAGTGCGCGTGGGTGTGCCGTTACTACGCCGAGCACGCCGAGGCCTACCTCGCCGACGAGTTCCGCGAAACGGAGGCGGCGCAGAGTTTTGTAGCCTACCAGCCGGTCGGTCCCGTCCTGGCCGTCATGCCGTGGAACTTTCCGTACTGGCAGGTTTTCCGCTTCGCCGCGCCTGCGGTGATGGCGGGGAACGTGGGGCTACTCAAACACGCGAAGAATGTGCCGGCGTGCGGGGAGGCCATCGCCAGGCTTTTCCGGGAAGCTGGTTTCGAGGAAGGCGTCTTCCAGCATCTGACCATCGAAGCGAATCGTGTGGAGGGCATCATCAAGGATCCGCGCGTCCGGGCCGTGACGCTCACCGGAAGCGAGGGCGCAGGCAGGGCTGTAGGAAGAGCAGCCGGCGAAGCCATCAAACCCGCCGTGCTGGAGTTGGGCGGTTCGGACGCCTTCATCGTGCTCGCCGACGCCAATCTCGAAAGAGCCGTGGAGACCGGTGTGCGGGCACGGGTGCAGAACAACGGCGAAAGCTGCATTGCCGCGAAGCGGTTCATACTCGAAAAGCCCATCGCAGGGGCATTTACGGGACGTTTTGTGGCCGCGATGGAAGCGTTGGAGGTGGGCGATCCGATGGACGAGGCGACCGACATTGGGCCGCTCGCTCGCGCCGATCTGCGTGACGAAGTCCACGATCAGGTGGTCCGGGCCGTGAAGGGCGGCGCCGAAATCCTTTGCGGTGCATCGGTTCCGCGCGGTCCCGGCTTCTTCTATCCGCCAACCGTGCTGGCAAACGTGCAGGAAGGCAGCGTAGCGTTCGAAGAGGAGATCTTCGGCCCCGTGGCCTCGCTTATTATTGCAGAGGATGCCGACGATGCCGTTCGGCTGGCCAACGCCTCCCGGTTTGGCCTCGGGGGAGCCGTTTTCACGGAAGACCGTAACAAGGGAAAGGCCATCGCCCGTAGGCTGGAAGTTGGATGCGCGTTCGTCAACGAAATGACGAAAAGCCACCCGAACCTGCCGTTCGGCGGGGTGAAAGACAGCGGCCACGGCCGCGAACTCGCCCGGCACGGCATGATGGCATTCGTCAACGCAAAGACCATCTGGATCGACTGAGTCGTCGCCAGCTACCGATTACCTTGTTCCATTCCTTGAACCCCTGATGAAATGGGCCCTGTCATTGCAATCGTCGCCATCATCGCGTGGGCGGCCATTATGATCAGCAAGAACCGCGCAACGGGCAGCGCGGATGCCGTTCGGCTTATAAAAGCATTGGCCGACCAGCTCGACGAGGCCACGGAGGAGCGCGACCTGCTCCGGACGCGCGTAGAAAACCTCGAAGCCATCGTTACCAGCGATTCTTACGAACTGGAGCAAGACACGCAGGCTGCGGGCGTTTCGCGGATTGATCCGTCGCTCCTCGATGGGGAGCCGTTGACGGACGAGAAGGCAGCAGAGTTGTTGGCAAAGCGGATTCGGGAACGATGACAGATCGGCGCGTTTTAATGACAAATCAGGGAGTAATACCAATCTGATGCGAAAGCACCACTACGTTCACGTTGAATCGCGACAACTTTGCAACATACCGAGGGGTAGAACGGCGATTACTTAGGGGAGAACGCAAAACACTTCGATCCACCATCCCCCCAGAACCATGAAACCCATTCGTTTTTCGCTTCTCGCGACATTCCTAGTGGCCCTCGCTTTCGCAGGCTGCGACAACGCCGATCCGGTGACTGCCGGCGGTGGCGATGCCAACCTATCCTCCACCGAGGATGCTGCCGTTTCCATTGCCAATGCGCTTTCACTCGAGGGCGGCGGCGCGCTCGACATCGCTGCATCGGCTTCGGAGCTAGTCGTCACGTCATCGTCAAGCTCGAGCTTCGGCGGAGACCGTTTCCCCGACGGTTGCTCCCATGAAAGCTCATACGATGAAACCACGATGACGTGGACCCGCTTCATCGAATGCGAGCATGGCAACCCAGGCGGACTATTCTACGCGCTCTTTAGCCGTACCGCCACGTACCAGTTCCTCGATGGCGACATGCCAGTGCAGTACCCTGAGGAAGCTGACGCTGTCAACTTCGATATCATCGACGGCGAGGGCATCCGCATCGCGCCGGGCTTCTCGCACGAATTGCTCGACATCGGCGCCGATCTCAACGTGGCCAACATCCACGGCGAGCTTGTGACCGTCAACGGCACCTACGATCGTGCGGCTACAGATACACTCTACACGCGGAATGCCGAGCGCACGCTCACGTACGATCTCGCTCTGAACTTTATCGATGTCCAGGCGCCTCCGGGTGACCGCCGCCACTGGCGTAATGCCGTAAGTGGCACGCTTGAAGGTGTCTACCACGCGGTGATCACGTTCATGCGTGGAGATGCCTACGAGGAAGTCGAGATCTGGAAGGAATTCACCATTGTCTTCGGAGAAGGCGACGGCGATGTCCGCGATGCGCTGATCACGATCGACGGACGCACCTTCCGCGCCGATATCGAGACCGGGCAGGTCCAGGGTGTCGACTAATCGACCATTCGCCAAGATCCTGTTCAAGGCCGCTCCCTGCAGTATTGCCGGGAGCGGCCTTTTTTCCGGTCTGTTGAATCCTGAAGGTTAACAGCCGCGCAAACTCTAAGCCCCCCTTCAAGGAGGTGGATTATCGCGACACTTCGACTGCGCTCAGCGTGGGCTTGTCGGAACGAGCGTGGGATGTCGGACCCTGAGCAATCGCGCGAAGGAGTCCGGAGTGGGAGTCCATCAGCACGAATTGTCTACCCAGCATGTGCAGGCGTTCGAGTAGATACTCGAAGAGATGCGGTTCGTCCTTTGGCAATCCATGCGCGGCTCATCTGGTGCGCATTTCCGGAATAGACGCCAGATTAGGATGATGCCCGAAGCATTGCGTCTGATTTTTCCAGTACCTGAGCAATCATCACCTCAACGAGGACGTCGAACACTGCGGAGGTGTGCCAGTGCTCGTTGTGGGCGACGAGGGGAATGAGGGCCTGTTTGTCTTCGATGTCGTGAACACAGTAGAGAAACGGTGACGTCTCAGTATCCGCGTCCAGTTTCTGGAGCTCTGGATTCATTCTTTTTCTCAAGTCACGCTCCTCTTTCTCCGCCGCTTTGGCCTTCTGGGCCAGATCATTCATTAAGTCTTTCACGCGTGCATCAGCACGTTCATAAGTTCGGCCGGCGCCGGATTCTTTTACGTATTTGTTTTGATCCTTCTTCCATGTCGGCCTGTCGTAGAGGTCGAGGGCGCTTCCGATGATATCACGCTTGGAGTGGACGTTGATCCACGGGAAGGAGCGTATGCGGTAGTCGCGAATCATTGGTTGTACGGCGTTGGCCAGCGCCTCGCGCACGAGGGAAAGAGACCGGTTTTGGCCCCGGAAGATGTAAGCTGTCTTATCCAGCGGGGATCCAAACGTGAGCAGCAACTTCGTCCGTTCACGCACGCCAATCTTTTCGTTAATCCGTTCGTCGTCATTAAGCGCGCGGTTGAGGGCGTCGTAGGCGACGACGGAACCGAGCGAATGTCCTACCACCGCGACGTCTTCGTAGACATATCGCCCGTCTTTGACGTGGTGATAGACCCCGTTCAGAATCTCGTTGCATGCCGTCTTGATGGCGTTGCGTAGCTCTGCGAAGCGATCAAGCGTGTGCGGGGACACGTACGCGGCCACGTCGCCCAAGTATTGCACGATCACGTTGCGGATGAGGGCAGACACCAGGAACAACGAACTCCAAACGACGGCTTGAAACCACCCTTGCCGCATGAGCGAGTTGCCCGTGGGGGCCAGGAACCCCGTCACGTCGAGCACGGCTAGCACGAGTATGACCAGCCCGATGAGGGCGACCGCGGCCATCAACATTAGTACGGCAACGGCCATCGTCTTTCCGTTCGAAAGGAGAAGTATTTCCTCCGCGTCGTCTCTCTGTTCTTCAATGAGCGTGTTATAGCCTACGAATGCGCGCTTTCCCTCCCGCACGGAATACCATCCGGCGACAATCATCACGACGACGAGCCCGAGTATCATGTATACCAACCATAAGCCCAACGCCATGCCTGAGGGCAGGACAGTTCTGAGCAGAACGGCAAGTGTGAGTACGCCTGCCGCAAGGGTGAGAAGGACCCACGGCCAAAAGCCCGCCCACCAGGCCATCGCCGTAACGAACCGCCACGCGGAGCTCGGCTCTCTGTCATATTCCTTTTTCGCGTATGACGTCATCATCCCCAGGAGCACGCCGAAGAGAACCGTAGCCATCAGGTACCAAAATATGATGCGCGTAAGTGTGTCCGGCACGATGCCGCGGGCGGCGTACTCACCTTCCAGGACGACGCCCACGAGGACGTCGTACCCACCGTTCAGGCCGACGCCCGCGATGACAGTGTTGAGGAGTACGAGAGAGCCGAGCACAAGGGCGGTCACGAGGAGTCCTACGAAGGAACCGCCTGTCACGCGGTGGAGCGTCTGGCGGCCAAACATGTAGCGCTCCAGCGGCTGCCCGATGCCTTTCTTCAGTCCGTTCCAGGCCGCCCGATAGAGGAATGCCATCACATCGCGAAGGGTGACTTTTCCCTCCGTCAAGGGGGCCCAATAGCCTTCGTAGATGTGTACAGCTAGCCGCAATCCATCGGACTCCCTGCGTATGCACATTTCGAGGCGTTCCGTGCGCACGTCGCCGAGGTGCACGGTTCGCGCGTAGACGTCAACGATCTCCATTGCCCCAGCAGTGCGGCGTTCCAGCGCCCGTTCGATGCCGTTGGCGACCATGTCCAACGTAGCAAACTTTAGTTGCTGTCCCATGCCATGCGTCACGAATATGGCGACTGGCGACGTGCCGGGGGTATGCTTTTCTACCTGCTCGCGGCCGGGCTTGAGGTCAGCCCCAGTTCCGGCGAGGTCAACATTCAGATCGGCTTGCAACGGGCGAACTTGGCCCTGAACCACCGCTTCCGAGCCCCGTGCATCCGTGGTAGGAGGGGCGACAGCTTGCTGGGCGGCTTCGCTGACATCTGGTTCGATCTGCGGCTGATCGACCTGGAGATAGAGAGTGGGCTTGACGCTGAGCTTCATGGGAGGTTCTGGATGGTCTGTCTACTCCACTATAGACACTCGAAGTCCCGCGGCATAACTCACTGCCATCGTATTCACACTACTGCCAATGTGGTAGCGGTTGCGACAGATGGGATCTGAATACGTTCTAACACCTCCACCGCCTCCACCAGAGCATTCACTTCCTGAACGATCACCCGCAGCCGCCCCGAGCGTGAGTCCTTCAACACGTACCGCCTATCCAATCCACCGAGACGCTCCAGTAGTGGATTGAAGACCTCCGCGTAGAAATACGGATCGTTCTTCTGGTCGGGGAAGGTGAGGAAGAGGCGCTGGTTCTTCCACGTGGCGCGCGTGAGGCGGAGGGCGTGGGCGAGCGGCTTCATCTGCGCCATCAGCAGGAGCGTATCCACGGCCTGGGGAACGGGGCCGAACCGATCTTCCAACTCGCTCCGGAAGGCGGCGAATTCGTCCACGCTGGTTTCCGCGAGGCGCCGGTAGAGGTTGAGGCGCTCGTTGCCGTTGGTGACGAAGTCGGCCGGGATGAACACGTCTTCGGCCACGTCGATGGCAGGATCGGGGGCGGGCGGGACGCGGCCGGACTCGGCGAAGACCTCCTGGAACTCCTCCATCCGCAATTCCTGCACCGCTTCGTCGAGGATTTTGTGGTACGTCTCGAAGCCCACATCTTCGATGAATCCGCTTTGCTCAGCGCCGAGGAGGTTCCCCGCGCCGCGGATATCAAGGTCGCGCATGGCGATGTTGAGGCCGCTGCCGAGATCGGAGAACTCCTCCACGGCTTGCAGTCTTGCCCGGGCTTCTTTGGTTAGCGTGTGAATGCTGGGTACGAGCAGGTAGCAAAATGCTTTCTGATCGCTGCGGCCTACACGTCCCCGGAGTTGGTGCAAATCGGACAGCCCGTGCCGTTCGGCGTGGTTGATAACGATGGTGTTCGCGTTCGAGACATCCAGCCCGCTTTCGATGATGTTCGTGCAGACGAGCACGTCGAATTTGCGTCGCATGAAGTCCATCATCACCTTTTCTAGTTGTGCGGACGGCATCTGCCCGTGAGCCACCTGAATGCGCACATCGGGCAGCATCGCACGGATCATGGCCGCCATCTCGTCGATGGTCCGTACGCGGTTGTGGACAAAGAATGCCTGCCCGCCTCGGTTGACCTCATACAGGAGCGCGTCGCGGATGAGATCCTGATCGAACGTGTGGATCTCGGTGACGATAGGTTGCCGGTTCAGGGGCGGCGTCTGCATGATGGAGAGGTCGCGCGCGCCGAGGAGCGAGAACTGGAGCGTGCGAGGGATCGGCGTAGCGGTCAGCGTGAGGGTATCCACATGGGGGCGGAGCTTCCGCAGCTTTTCTTTCGCTGCGACACCGAATCGTTGCTCTTCGTCCACGATCAGCAGGCCGAGGTATTTGAAAGCGATGTCCTTCGAGAGCAATCTGTGTGTGCCAATCACAACATCCACAAGCCCGTTCTTGAGATCGGCGATCGTCCTTTTCTGATCGGCCTGTGAGATGAACCGAGATAGTTGACCGATGCGGATCGGGAAGCGGCCCAACCGTCTGGTGAAGGTCTCTATATGCTGCGCGGCAAGGATGGTGGTGGGCACGATTACGACGACCTGCTTTCCGTCCTGCACCGCTTTAAACGCCGCCCGGACTGCTATTTCCGTCTTCCCGAAGCCCACGTCGCCGCAGACAAGACGGTCCATCGGCGTCTGCATCTCCATGTCTTTCTTGACGGCCTCGCTGGCAGCGAGTTGGTCGGGCGTGTCCTCCCACTCGAACGCGGCTTCCATCTCTCGCTGCCAGATGGTATCCGTTTGGAAGGCAAATCCGTCCGATGCTTTGCGCTGTGCGTACAGCTTTATGAGGTCGCGGGCTATATCCTTGACGCGCTTCTTGGTGCGCGATTTCAGCCGTTCCCACGCGCCGGTGCCGAGCTTCGTGAGCCTCGGCTGGTGGCCCTCCTTGCCCGAATAGCGATGCAGCCGGTGCAGCGCCGCCACGTTGACGAACAGTTCGTCGCCGCCGGCGAAGAGGAGGCGAACGGCTTCCTGCTGTCGCTCGCGGACAGTGATGCGGTGGAGGCCTGCGAACTTCCCAATGCCGTGATCTACGTGAACAACGAAGTCGCCCGGCTTGAGGGCCTGGATGTCGCGGAGGGTAAGGCCGCCCTTTACCTTGCGGCGCTTTCGGGCTGAGGGGCGGTGATGACGGTTGAAAAGCTGGTGGTCGGTGTAAACGGCCAGCCTCGCGCTCGGGATCTCAAAGCCCTCGTGCAGCGACTCGACCAGCAGCACGGCCTCCGGTTCTTTGCCGAGGTCCAGATCGCCGCCGAGCAATTCGAAGAGGCGCCCGCGCTGGCTCTTGCTATCGCAAAGAACGACGAACTCCTCGCCGGTCTTCTTGCGATTGCCAATGTCTTTGCGGAGGCGCCGGATGTTGCCGTTGTAGCCGGGTTGCGGAATGGCGCCGAGGTCGATTAAACCCCTCCCGGCCTCCCTCTTGTTAAGGGGGAGAGTTGAATACGTCTCCCCCGAAAACGTGCCGAAGAGCAACCGAGGCCGTTCGCTCAAAAGGTTGGCGAAATGATTGCCCGTGAGGTACCGCGCGGTTGGCGGAGGAGGGGCTTCATCATCATCGAAGAGTTCGTCGAAGTGCTTCTCGGCGTTGACGAATCGCTCGCTCGCCATTTCAACGAGGCGCTGCGAATCGAACAGGGCGGTGAGGGTGCCGGCCGGGAGGAAGTCGAGGGCCGTGACTCGCTCGGCACCGGAATAGCTCGGTGCATCCAGATTGGGCACGAGGCGGGCCCGTTCCATTCGTGCTACCGATCGCTGGCTGGTGGGGTCAAACTCGCGGATGGAATCGATCTCGTCGCCGAAGAACTCGATGCGGATTGGGTAGCCGCCGGCGAATGGAAACACATCCAGAATGCCGCCACGGAAGGCGATCTCACCCGGCTGCCCGACGAACTCCACGGGCTCAAATCCCTGCCCAATGAGTTGGTCCATCAGTTTCCCGGGAGGTACTTCCTCGCCGACCTTGATGGTCGTCGTCTCGTCGCTGACGGTCTCGGGCGGTGGCACGAGCTCGCTGATGGCCTCGACGCTCGTCACGAGAATCCCTTGGAATCCATCCCTTAATTGGGCAAGGGCGTCAGCCCGCGCTACGAGCGGAGCCGTCTCGCTGAGCTGCTCCAGGTCGTACGGGGCGTGGCCCGTCGGCGGGAAGAAAAGCACCTTCGCATCCGAGTCAAGGATCTGTTCGAGGTCACTGCGGAGATAGTCGGCTGATTCGCTCTCGGCGAGGAGCGCGACCATAGGTCCGCCTTTCGATTCCAACAGATCCACCAGAACAAACGCAGGCAACGATCCGGCAACACCTTTCAGCCTTAGCGACGAGCCGAGGGCCAGCTTTGCAGCCTCGTCGCGGACAAGGCCGAAGAAAGGAAGGGCGTTCAGACGTTTCTGGACGGGGTCGAGCGACACGTTCGGTAATAGTAGTACGCCGAAATGTGGTTATCACGTTCCGGCGGAGGGTTCGGAATTGCGCTTTTACAACGACGGCTTCCTCGTTCGGGGTCCACGTTGGATCACACGGGCGGTGTGTCTACGGAATGGGGGCGATGTTGCCGGTTCGCGGACGCGTCACCGATACATACCTGCACGTTTGGTGGACACACCGGCGGTGTGTCCCTACGGGTTTGGTGCCGTCCCAGCGATCGCATGCCGTATGAATCCGCCGCCACTTTCGATGCGCGTACGCGCATCGTCGTCGACTACATCCGCTAGCAGCATCACGATAGGCGTTTCACGTATCCATTGGCTGCGTTCAGCGCGGTGCCGACGGTTTCGTAATGCGCATCGGTGGCAATCATCACGATGCTGCGCGAACGCTCGACGAGCTTCCGGTTCGTCAATTTGAGGTCCACCATCTTGTTCTGGTAAACCTTGCCGAGGCGGATCATCGCCGCCGTCGAGATCATGTTGAGGATCGGCTTGGTGTCGGTGTCGATCTCCATCGAGTGCGGATTGCGCTTCTCGGTGATTAGGCTCTTGAGCTGCTCGAACAGGGCGGGTCGCTCATGCGGAGGCCAATTGACTTGCACGCCGGCGGAGGAGGTACGGGAAGGCCATACCCATCAGCAGAAGGATGATCCCAAGCACGATCCACGTGCGTGTTGCGATGTACTTATGCTGCCAGTTTATTGGCGAAGGATCTCCATAAAGTGTTGCGGATGCCCAGAAAAAAGGGCTGGCGCGCATTCCGGAATTGTCGTCGAGGTAATCCAGTTGGGCCAATTGGAGGGCGCGGTCTTTCCGATGCCCTGCCTGAAGGTGCGTGTAGAATCGGACCATGAGATCAGTCATCGCCTGGTCCTCGACCTGCCACATCGTAGCGAGCGTGCTGCCGGCTCCGGCGGCACGGAACGCGTGCTGGAGGCCGATCATGCCTTCTCCAAGATGTCGCTCTCCCTGCGCGGTGCTGCATCCGCTCAACACAACGAGATCGCTGTTGAGCGGGCGATTCTGAAGCTCGTACAGGAATAGGTTCCCGTCGTTGTCAGCGTCACTCCAGAGAGAGATGTAGCTGTACAGTGGAAACGTGGGGTTGATAATGGCGTGGGAGGCTATGTGGATGACCCGCCCCGTTCCCATACGGCGATAGAGTGCAGACTCGCTGGCCTCCTCGTTTAGCGAGAACTGTCCGGAGGGGAATAGCCGTCTTATTTGCCGCAATTCGTTCGGAACGTCGGGGAGGTCCGGGAGGCGAGCGGCGCCTCTACTGGCGAGATCTGCCGGTTGTTCGCTGAACTCACTTCGCCCGAAAGCCAGCAGGTCTTCTGTAGGCTCTTCTTCCCTCGGGAGTGGCTGTTCGGCAATCAGCGCTGCCGCCAGTTCCATGGAAATGGGATGGTCACGGCCAAAGTATTCGATAGTGGCATAGTCTGATTGCTCGCCGGCCTCGGCAGCCAGGGCCGCAAACGGCAGGCCGGTCAGGGATCCTTCAGGAATAATGACGAGGCTCGTGCCGGTGGTCAAAAAGGCTTCAACCGGTTGAATAAGTACGGCATACAGGTCAACCAGCCAGTTCGGATCCACATAGGGATCGGGGGAAACCGTTCCCTGCCACGCTTCAGCGAGTTCGGCAACCATGTGCAGCAGCGAATCGGAAGAGACAGGGAGTGGAACTGCCGTTAGCGTATCCGGCCGGATGACGAAGGCGTGGGTTGTTTCCTTGCCGATGAAATAGCTCAGGAGAACCTGCCCCCGACGCTCAAGAGCTTCCTGGATGGCACCTAAGGTCATTGCCGGAGCCGGAACGGGTGTAAAACCAAGCAACTGATCTATCTCACCCTGTACAGAAAGTGCTTCAGCCTGCAACTCGCTGTGCCGAGTTGGCGAGATCCCGGAGACGTTCAACTCGTAGCGTACATTATACTGGATACCATCCAGGCTGTCGAGTAGAAAACGATCTTGTTCGTTGAGCGAAGGGCGTAACTGATTTGCGAGCCGCAGATCCTGAAGGTATCTCGCACGGGTATTGTCCAGCGTGAGGAAAGCCTCTTCAAAGCGCTCTTGTCGAAGCAGGAGTTTGATGAGATGGCGGTATGGCCCTTGCGTTTTTTCGAATACGGACGCACTCCATTCCAGGCTCCCGTACGACTCCCGATCGAGCTCAGCAAGCACGATGGCGCTTCGGTAGCGAGCCTCCGCCTTGCTGTAGTCCGGTATTGCGGATGTCTCGGAGACAGCCTCTTCCAGCAAGCCAAGATCAACGAGCGACAGCATTTCATTGTGACGCCGTCCCGATTTGCGATCTATATCGAGCGCTGTTTCCAGAGCGGCTCGTGCTCGTTCCATATCGCCCAATGCTAAATGCGCATTGCCCCGTTCGGAATAGGCCCAACTCGACCATCCCGGTTCACGCTGGAGAACAGGCAAACTCACGTCAAGCGCCTGGGCGGAAAGTGACAGCGAAAGCTCCGGATTGCCCTGCCTGCGATACACGTCAGCTAGCCACAAGAATGTCTGAACACGTTCATAATCGAAGTTTGAGTCGTCGAGCGGGATGATTCGTAATGCTTCCTCAAGTAGTGGCGCGGCCTGTCTTGATGCGACGTCTTCAGCGATCTGGCCGCGATCGGCAGCTTCCATAAAGAGGGCTGCACGGTCCTTCATAATTCGCCCGCGTACGGCAATAAGGTCCGGGTCTTCATCCATGTGGGCTTCAATGAGCGAATCGGCTGACGCATAGTACGGGAGTGCTGCATCAAGATCACCGAAGCGGCGGAACTGGTTTCCAATGCGATCAAGAAGTTCTGCTCCTTCGAAAGGAATCAGCTCATGCGCATATCTTGCGGACGCGACGTATTCCTCCAGCGCTTCAACGGGCCGGCCGATACGGGAGTACAGAAGCCCAAACCGTTGGTGCATTCGGGCCATCACGTCAGGGGCCGCATGCGGAGCCTCTTCCTCAAAAAAGCGTACAAAAGCTGCTTCAGCTGCTTGATGTTGCCGCGTTCCAAGAAGAGCATTGGTTTCGTAATCGTACAGTTTGGCGGATTCCGCCGAGTGAGTTCCGCTGAGACACCTCCTTGCCCCTACGATCATCGAAAAAATGGACTCCCAATCCTCATCGCCAACTGCTCTGATCTCGTCGTAGGCGATCCGGATGTCTTCCAGATGCTGAGAGCATTCGTCCAGGACCGGCGACGGGCCGGCAGCACCCGAGAGCGCAAGCAAAGCCGACAAGGAGACAAATCGTGCGGCAGCACTTATCTCTGGACGGGGAAAACCCATGGCGCGACGTGCTCGATCATGAGTATTGGGAAACGGCGGCAGTATGATACGGCCCGCACTGTTCCCGGCGCGGGTTCGTATGCGGAAGACGTTCTTACCTTGCCAGATGCGTCTGCTCAACGTCCGCCTGAAATCGTTTCGCGCGCACTCGGATTCTCTCATCGAGTTCGCCCCGAAGATCAATCTCTTGCACGGCCCCAACGGCGCGGGCAAGACGAATGTGCTGGAGGCCGTCCATTACCTGTGCCTCACAAAGAGCTTTCTAACGGGAAACGACGCACATGTCCTTCAACACGGGGCACGGTTTTTTGAGGTAGAGGGGAAGTTTGAGGGAGAGCACCGTGCATCGCTGGTTGCCCGGTTGGCGTACGTACCCCCGGAGGGCAAGCGGATGTTCTGTAACGGCGCACCGCTCGAGCGCCTGGCCGAGATCGTCGGAGAGCTGCCACTGGTCATCCTCGCCCCCGCCGACCACGTGCTGACCGACGGGGGGCCGGAGCATCGCCGCCGTTTTCTGGACGCAGCGCTCAGTCAGGCGCGCCCGGTTTATCTGGATGACCTCCTGAAGTACCGCCGCGCCCTGAAGCAGCGCAACGCCCTGTTGCATCAGGTACGGCGTGGAGGCCGTTTGGCGCCAGGTACGTTGGGTGCGTGGGATAAGGAGCTCGTGCAACTCGGCGCACGCATCATCGATAGCCGCCGGCGGTTTCTGGAGCAGTTCGCAGGTTTTCTCGCAGAGGCCTATCGCCTACTCAATGCCGTGGGCGAGGAACCAACGATGGAGTACGTGACGGTGGCAAACGTGGAGGACGCGCCGGACACGGAGGCCATCGCCGAGCGGTTCAGAGAGAAGCTGGCCGGTCTGGCCCAGCGAGAATGTGAGCAGGGTCGCACGCTTGTCGGTCCTCACCGCGACGAGGTCGTGTTCCGGCTGGGGGATTTTGAGGTTCGCCCGTATGCTTCTCAGGGGCAGCATCGTACGGTGGGGCTGGCCCTCCGCCTCGCCGCATTTCTCTACCTCCGCGACCGCCTGGATGAAACACCGCTTCTCTTGCTGGACGATGTGTTCGGCAACCTGGATGCCCAGCGGGCCGAGGTCGTCCTCGATCTCCTCAAGAGCGATGCTGTGGGGCAGAGCCTGATTACGGCAGCGCGAGCGGAGACGCTTGCCCGGCATGTTCGCTTCGGAACCAGCGACCATGCGGCTATCGAGTTGGCGAACGGTACGCTAGTTGACGTCCCGAAAATGTGTTCGCAAGCTTCGTCGGAGGAATCTGAGCCGGAATCGCCCCCAGTTATCGTGGCAGACGGTTGATTTTGTGGCCGCTCTTGGCTTCCTTGTTGCAATCCCGGGTTTTCAGTCCGCACATCTCTAACCACTACCGTCATGCGTGCTCGTTATCACATCCGCTACGTCTTCCTTCTAATTCTTTTCCCGTCCGGTTTGCTGCTCGGATGCGGAACGACTATGAACCTCGTAACCGGCGAGACGCAACGTGGGGCGTACACCTGGCAGGAGGAAGTCCAGATTGGCCGCGAGGCCGATCCGCAGATCATCGCCCAGTTTGGCCTGTACAACGACGCCGCACTAACGGCCTACGTGGAGCGCGTTGCCCAGGCTGTGCTCCAAACCAGTGCCTATTCCGACCCAAACACGCCGGCCGAAATCCGCAGCACGCCGTTTCACTTCCGCGTGCTCGACTCACCAGTCGTCAACGCGATGGCGCTGCCAGGTGGCTACATATACGTAACGCGTGGGTTACTGGTGCATCTGGATAACGAGGCCCAGTTGGCCGTTGTTCTGGGGCATGAGATTGGGCACGTGCTTGCTCGTCATGCCTCTCGGCGGGCTGCCAGCGCCCAGCTTGGTCAGCTTGGGCTGCTTGGAGCCGCCGTCCTGGGAGGCGTTATCGGTGGCGGAAATGTGGCGGAAGGCATTTTGAACTATGGTGGCGCCGGAGTGCAGCTGCTGTTCCTTAGCTACAGCCGCAACGACGAGCGGGAGGCCGATCGCGCAGGCGTTGCTTACGCGGAGTTCGCGGGGTACGATGCGGCGGAAGCCGCCGATTTCTTTGGCTCGCTCGCTCGCTTGAGCCAACAGGGTGGCGGAGGCGGCATTCCGAGTTTCCTCTCCACCCACCCCGATCCCGGTGAGCGCCGGCAAACCATCCCGCAACTGGCCGCACAGTACAATCCCGGAGGCACATCGATCAATGCGGTGGAGTTTCTCTCCCAAATTGACGACATCATAATCGGCAACGATCCGCAGCAGGGCTATGCCGAAGGCGGCCGCTTCTACCATCCGCAACTCAGGTTCCAGTTCACCTATCCCAACGGCTGGGAGGTGAATAACACGCCTTCTGCGGTTCAGATCAGCGAGCCGAACGGGCGTGCCATCATTGAGTTCTCGTTTGCCCAGGCAAGCTCGGCGCGAGCTGCCGGACAGGAGTTTGGCAACCAGCAGGGCGTAAGCGCCAACAGTCAGCGCTCAACGACCGTCAACGGGAATCGGGCGTACCGTTTGGAGGGCACGGCCAATACGAACGACGGGCAGGTTGGATTTGTGGTCTACTTCATCGAATACGGCGGCAACGTATACCGCTTCATGGGCCTTGAAGGGGCGAGTACCTTCAGCAGTTACTCGGGTACTATGCGCCAGTCCATCCAAAGCTTCTCCCGGCTGACGAGCCAAAGCCACATCAACCGCCAACCCGTCCGGTTGGATGTTGTGCGTGCAGATCGCTCGGCGGCGTTCTCGACGTTCCTGCGTGGCCGGCCCACGCCCGATGGGTTCAGCACCGAAGGTCTTGCCATCATGAACCAGTTGCAGCTCAACCAGACGGTGTCGTCGGGGTACCGGTTGAAGTTGCCGCGGCAATAGTCAGGTTTGTTCTTGCTATTCGGGGCGGTTTCCTTGTTGGAGGCCGCCCTCTTGTTATCAACAATTGTCAACATATAAGTAAAAACTTCAAAAACAGTGAGATATGTCTTGTTAAGGCTGGCAGTCAACGTCGATATCATGACTTTGCATTGACGTACGAGAGGATGGCTTCTGCAAATACGTCCGCACTCTAATAAGAGCGCTAAAGATCGTGGGGCTCGAGTTCAGATCGCTCGCCCTCCAGATGAAACTGGCCCTTGTCGCAGATGACGGTGAGGTCGCATGGGCCGGATAGCTCTTGATGGCGTAGCTGTGCATGGTTCCTCAAAAATGATTGGCAAGCCAACAGCTGTCTTTTTGAGGCATTCGATGAGGAAACCGACTTCGCTACCGCCATCAATCACATCTGTGGACTTAGGTAATCGAAGTGTTTGGTCCAACTGAACGATCAGGTTTCGCTGGGCCGCTGAATTGGGCTGGGAACCGTTTCAACGCCCGGTAGAGGACGTCACGAGGTTGTTTTGACAAAAAGTTTTCTATCAACTCTTTTGAGACCAATAGTCCTTCACGGATGTTTTGCAAGAGCTCTTGATGCGCAACGAATGGATCAGCCATAATCTTTGTCTCCAAATCTCGGATAAACGTCGATTCCCAGTCATCCAACAACTCATTGTAGGTTTTCAAGCCTTCGTAGATAATATGGATGTTATCTCTCTCGATTGGTTTGAAGCGATGCAGTATTGAAGCGTAATGGCCATCAAACACTTCCACGAAAGGGCCAATGCCTTTTCCGGGTAAGTAAGTTCCAGCTTGCAGCGCTTCGATCATCTTGATCACGGTGTCGGCTCGTAAGAGCGCCCACCTTCGATTTGCCTCCAGTTCAGCACGAAGATTGCGTTTCAGTCGTCTTTCGTGAGTCCGTTTTCTCGTCCACTGAGCTAACTCCGCAATTCCAAAACCGACAAGAATGCCGAGTAGCCACTCTTGGCTTAAAATCGAAACAAGGTGTTCCATCAGGCCAATGCTACGCTGAACGCAAGAAATGAAGACAGAGCGGTGTCACTCCCCACTAGGTGGAATCACGACGGCTTCCCCACCCACGGCCATCTTCCCATTCACGTATGCATAGAGCCTGATCTTGACGTGCTTGAACCGCTCGATCTTCTCGGACACCTTCACCTCTATCGTCACCTCCTCCCCTACCGGCACAGGCCGTAGGAACTTGACGGATATCGAGACGGCCACGGCGCCGTGCCCGGGGAAATCTCGGCCCAGGACTTTGGAGGCAAGGCCCAGCACGTACATACCATGGACGACGGGCTTGCCGAAGGGCGTGGTGGCCGCATACTCGGCATCAAGATGGAGCGGGTTGTCGTCGCCGGTCACGTCGGCGTACTTCTGAACGTCTTCCATCGTAATGACGCGCGACCAGGTAAAGCCGTCACCAACTTGAAGGGACTCGTAGGTGTGGGGCATATTTGTATGAGGGTGAGGGTGTGAGAGGATGAGGGGGTGAGGGATGCGAAAGATAGTTGGGCTGCGAATGGCCGACTAAAGAAAGCGGGCCTGTTCTTCGGGCGTCGGAAGCCGGCAGGTTTCCCTCCTTCCGAACCACCTGTAGCGTCTTCTGGCTATGGCCTTGTAGACCGCGTCGCGGAGTGGCCGGGGGACGACGATGAGGCCGTATACGGCCGGCCAGAGTTTCCCAAGCCGGCGCACAATTCGGAGCGCTGCCGTTGAGCAGACGTAGGCTCTCCCCTCTTCAATCAGCACCAAGGAATCGGTCTCGTTCGTATCGATTTCGAACCCGGTCAATAGCCTTTCGCCGAGGTGCGACTGCAAAGAAGCGAAGCGAAATACAAGCTCCGGGTCGCGGTCAATTACGAAGTCGACGGCGTGGTTGCAAAGGTTGCAGACCCCGTCAAACAGGATGATGGGATGCTCACTCCCTCCGTCTTTCATTGGTGCTGAAGGCTCGCCGATCGAAGCTTGCAAGAGTTAACACAGGAGGTGTAGCAAAGGCGCGGAATCGTCTTTACCATCCGACGCCACTTGGGTTGCACCTCCGCCCTGTCATGTCGGAACCTTCACGCACCGGACGTATCGGCGAGCTTGCGAGGCTCTTCTTCAAGCTCGGGATAATAGGCTTTGGCGGCCCTGCCGCACACATTGCGATGATGGAAGAGGAAGTAGTGGAGCGCCGTGGATGGATTGACCGCCAATATTTTCTGGACCTGATCGGGGCAACGAACCTGATCCCGGGCCCCAACTCCACGGAGATGACGATGCACGTTGGCTACGCCCGAGCGGGTTGGCTGGGGCTCGCTGTAGCGGGGTTGTCATTTATCATACCGGCAGCTTCTCTGACGGTAATCTTCGCATGGATGTACGTCCGATTCGGCACGATGCCCGCCGTCGAGCCCTTTCTGGTCGGCATCAAGCCGGCAGTATTGGCTGTGATTCTTGGAGCCCTCTGGCGGCTCGGACGAAAAGCCGTGAAGGGCATGGCGTTGACAGTTCTCGGCGTAGGCGTAGGCGCTCTTCTGCTGTTCGGATTGGGTGAGGTCTCGGCACTTCTTTTGGGCGGCCTAGTCGGCATGTTGGTGCTTGTTGCCATCGGTGCAGGCGCGCGGCCGGCACCTCCATCGGGGCGGCGGAACGAAGCAAGTTCGTCGCATAAGTTGGCTGGATTCTTTATCGCGCTTCAACCGCTTGCAGCAGGTGCCGCGGCATCCGTGGGAGGGGTCACACTCTGGAAGCTAGGCTTCTATTTCCTGAAGGTAGGTGCCGTGCTTTACGGCAGCGGTTACGTGATCATCGCGTTCATTGAGGGCGACTTGGTTGAAGGCTACGGGTGGCTCACGCAGAAACAACTTCTGGACGCTGTGGCGGTGGGGCAACTCACGCCGGGTCCGGTTCTGACAACGGCCACGTTCATCGGCTACATCCTGGCAGGAGTCCCGGGAGCTATCGTCGCCACGTTGTGCATATTTCTCCCCTCATTTGTATTCGTGGGCCTCCTGCATCCAATTATCCCACGTCTCCGCAAGTCGCGCTGGACGGCTGCCTTCCTCGACGCAATTAATGTTAGCGCGGTTGCCCTCATGGCTGTGGTCACCTTATCACTTGGCCGCAGTGTTTTGATAGGGTGGGTTCGGTGGTGCATTTTTATTCTGGCGGCTTTCCTCATCGTTCGCTACAAGGTCAATGCATTATGGTTGGTCGGCGGCGGCGCATTTGTGGGTGGGTTGGCTGCAACGATGGCGCTCATTTAGGGCTTTTGGGTATCGAAATGTTTCACGTGGAACATTTCAGTGTCCAAAGGACTGCTTGAACGGCCGCGGCTAAAGGTATCCAGTGACCTGAACGTGAGTACGCAACCTGTTTTGGAGAAAGTCACGGCTGGCGGATGTCATCCCTCGCAAGCTCGCATAATCACGGTGTCGAAAGGTATCGGCCAGTTGGTTGCCAGTGTTGGTGCCTCGAGTTAGCGTCCTTGTTGAAGTAGTGAGTCGTTCAATGACCAGCGTTAACACAACAAGACAGTACTCTGAGCTTGGCCAATCTTCCATCGGCATAGGGAGTGCGCCTCGTACTTATGCTGACACCCGTCTCGATCCTTTGTCTAAGACGGCAGTTGCTCGTATGCTTGTCGGCAGCCGGACGTAGTGGATCTCTTTCGCGTAGCGAGAAGACGCGCTGTCAATGGACTAAGACAAGCATCTTAACAGAGTAATTCTGTGTCGGGTTGCAAAACAGGTGTCCGCCTTGTCGGACTTCTGGGGTCAACCACCGAGCGCGTTGATCTCAAAAATTGTGAAGCAACGTGTTTGCCTTGTCGATTCCGTTTCGTCTATTGGTTCTCGCTTGCAACAGGTGTAGAGGAGAAACGGCATCCACGCTGGGTTCGTCGGGCAACTCGTCCTGCGTCTGATTCCCCAGGACTCGAACTTGACATCATTTTGCAGCAGGCGCTGTACCGTTTCACAAACGTACTCGGATCAGTTATATAACTGAACGGCCACGACGCTTCTGAGCTTTCCCGGATCGGCCGGAGTGTTTCAGACTTTTCAACCCGGCACCACCTGGTGTAGGGCGCGCTCAGCATACTCAGGCGCAACCCCAGGCCTAACCGGAACTGCGTATGGGCGACTGGACCAAACGCTATAAAGTGCAGCTAGTTTGCAGGGTTAATACAGGGGAGGGGCTCAATGCGCTCTGCCCATTTCAGTGCGCTGACGCATTTATAAAGCACATTAACATAGGCTTAAGGCCCATCCGAAACGACTGTTTATGATGGATTCGCTTGATCTCCTGCGTATAGGGCTACGGAAAAGGCCCTGTTTGAAGAATCTCGCCACACCCCGGCCTATTTCACTGTTCGATAGCGAAATCCGGTCTATGGCTCCGAGTTGGTGTAGTTCAACTCGTCGGCTTCCGGTCTGATTTCGACGAGCGCATTGACGGACCGGTTGCCCATTGCAAAGACGCTGCCTGATTCGGTGGGAGTATATGTATGTATACGGCGCGGATATAAGCAGTGAGACAGTATAAGCTGAAACAATTTCAAGAACGGATCCATCAGGACACCTGTTATATTTTAATAGACAAGCTATCCTAAGATATATTATATAGACATTATTACTAACAAACGAGAGTGTACA
The DNA here is from genome assembly GCA_022561755.1 of Bacteroidota bacterium. GTDB lineage: Bacteria > Bacteroidota > Rhodothermia > Rhodothermales > Rubricoccaceae > JAHEJB01. Next base: position 5,513 of record JADFQN010000020.1, on the reverse strand, counting down.
AAAGCCATTGCAGAGTCCTTAACACAGAGAGATATATTGCCTCGGTGAAAACTAGATAATCCCGCACTACAAGACGGCGTAGCTCGAAGCAGTTGCTTGGAGTGGGCGATCACTCGGCCAACACGTCCTTCAGAAACCTTCCGGTGTGGCTCTCTTCGACGCGCACAATTTCCTCGGGCGTGCCCTCCGCTACGATAAAGCCACCGCGCCGGCCACCCTCCGGCCCGAGGTCGATGACGTAGTCAGCGGACTTGATCACATCCATGTTGTGTTCGATCAGGATGACAGAGTGCCCAGCCTCGACGAGGGCGTTGAACGAGTCAAGCAGCTTTCGGATGTCGTCGAAGTGCAGCCCGGTGGTGGGCTCGTCGAACAGGTAGAGCGTGTGCCCCTGATGGCTCCTGCCGAGATGAGCGGCAAGCTTTACACGCTGGGCCTCGCCGCCGGAGAGCGTGTTGGACGGCTGCCCTAGTGTGAGGTACCCCAGGCCTACTTCCTGTAACACCTTCAGTTTGCGGACAATCTTTTGGTGATCGGCAAAGAAACCGACCGCTTCGCTGATAGTCATCGCAAGGATCTCAGCAATGTTCTTCCCACTGAATCGGATCTCAAGCACATCCTGCTTGTAGCGCAGACCATGGCAAGCCTCGCACTGCAGGAAGAGGTCGGCCAGGAACTGCATTTCCACTCGCACGACGCCCTCCCCCTGGCATACCTCGCAGCGCCCGCCCGGGACGTTGAAGGAGAACGTTCCGGGTCGATAGCCGCGGATCCTGGCCTGGTGGGTGGATGCCATGAGATCCCGGACGGCATCGAACGCTTTAACGTACGTGATCGGATTCGAGCGCGAACTCTTGCCGATAGGGGACTGGTCCACCATCTCCACCGACTCAATGAACTGCGCGCCTTTCAGGGAATCGTGCGCCCCCACCTTGCCGTTGAACTCGCCGCCCTTGAGGCGCTTGAGAGCGGCGAACAACGTGGCGTGCACAAGGGTGGATTTTCCAGAGCCCGAAACCCCTGTCACAACCGTAATCGTGTTCAGCGGGAAGCGTACATCGATGCGCTTCAGGTTGTGCTGACGGGCGTGAAATACCTCAATAAGGCGGTTTTTATCAATCTTGCGGCGCTTCTCGGGCACGGGGATCTCCCTCTTGCCGGAGAGGTATGCGCCGGTCAGTGAGTCCTTGTCTTTTAGGATTTCCCGGTATGTTCCCTGAAAGATGACCTCGCCTCCCTGTACGCCGGAGCCGGGGCCGATATCGATAAGCTGATCGGCGCGCTCCATCATCTGCGCATCGTGCTCCACCACAATCACTGTGTTGCCAATATCGCGGAGGCCTTCGAGGATGGTAATGAGCCGGTCGTTGTCGCGCGGGTGGAGGCCGATGGTTGGCTCGTCGAGGACGTAAAGGGAGCCGACGAGCGATGAGCCCAGGCTCGTCGCCAGATTGATGCGTTGCGTTTCGCCGCCGGAAAGCGTCTGCGAGAGGCGGTCGAGCGTGAGGTAGTCGAGGCCCACTTCCACGAGGTAGCGGAGGCGCTTCCGGATTTCCTCCAGCACGCGCCCGGCCACGGCTTCCTGGAACTCGCTGAGCCGCAGGTGATCGAACAGCCGCGCCGCATCCTTCGTGGTCAGTTCGGCGATCTCCCCGATGTGATACGCGTGTGTGCCGGTGGCATACGGGGCGAGCGCATCTCCTTCTATTTTGATGTTGAGGGCGCCGGGCTTGAGGCGGTAGCCGTCGCAATCAGGACAGTAGGTGTATCCCCGAAAACGTGCCGCGTAAATGCGGAAGTGCATCTTGTACGCCTTCGACTCCAGAAACCGGAAGAGTCCACGGATCCCTTTGTAATCACCCGAGCCGTTCCAGACGATGTTCTGCTGGCCTTCCGGGAGCCTGGTGTATGGCTTATTGATGTCGATGCCTTCGCGTGCCGCCATCCGGATTAGGTCGCGCTGGTAGGTGCTCCACATTTCCGTCCGGAAAGGAGCAATCGCGCCTTGGCGCAAAGACAGGTCGGGATTGGGCACCACGAGATCACGATCGATACCGGGCACGCTGCCAAACCCCTGGCACGTCGGGCACGCGCCAAGGGGTGAGTTGAACGAGAAAAGTTGCGGCGTCGGCTCCTCGAAAGTCATCCCGTCGCGCTCGAAGAGCGCCGAGAAATCGAACCGCTCAAGCAGCCCATCTGTCGGAGCCGTAATGACCACGGCTCGCTCGCCACCTTCGCGAAAAGCCTGCTCCACCGAATCGGCGATGCGTAACGCCACATCTTCGTCGCCCGGGCGAGCGGCGAGGCGATCTACCAGAACCAGAAGCCGGGCAACCGGCGTCCTGATGGCCCCAGGTGCAGTTTCGTTGAGGTCGAGTATTTCTGCAGCTTTGCCTTTCTCCATCTGTTTTTCGGTGGGAAGGCTTACGAGGCGGTAAAAACCACGTGCCAACAGCGCTTTCAATTCCTCTCCTTTCTTGCGCCCTTTGTGGGAGGGAACCGGGAAGCAGAGGTAAAATCTCGTGCCGGCCTCCAGTTCGTTCTGCAGTTGCTCGGCGACCGAACGTGGCGAGTCCTTCGTGACCACATTGCCCGAGATCGGCGAGATGGTTGTGCCGACGCGTGCGAAGAGCAGGCGCAGGTAGTCGTACAGCTCCGTTTGTGTGGCCACGGTCGAGCGAGGATTACGTGAGCCCGTCCGTTGCTCAATGGCGATCGCCGGGGCGAGCCCCGTAATGAGGTCCACGTCTGGTTTGTCCATTCGCTCCAGAAACTGCCGCGCGTACGAACTCAGACTCTCCACGTAGCGTCGTTGGCCTTCGGCATAGATCGTATCGAAAACCAGGCTCGACTTCCCCGATCCCGACGGCCCCGTCACCACGATCAGCTTCTTCTTCGGGATCGTCAGATCAATGTTCTTGAGATTGTGCTGACGGGCGCCTTTGATGACCAGGTCGCGGCCAGTAAAGCGTTTTGCCGCACGGTTGGTGGCGGCCGAACCATTCGTAGTGGTCCGCTCGGCAGATTTCTTTGTCTTGGTCATGGATAGATGAGATCGACGGATCCGTTGCAAACGCACGTCATCATGATAAGATGCCGCAGATGTTCTGGAAGCGTTGTGTCACTCTGAAGGTGCGAACGGGAAATGTTTGGAGTGTTTGTTACGTTCAGACAGAGAGTTTCACAAGCATTAGGAACTTTCTGCCGTTTGTGTTATCTATAAGGTGGTTTCAAGTCGCTAACCCTCGTGCGCCTCGTTTACGCCCTACTCTTCGGAATCCTGATGCTGACGGCCTCGACGGCGTCTGCACAGGAGGACGCGGAGCGTGTGTCGCCAGTTCAGATGCCGAGCGGGTACATGCTCGAAAGCGCCTATCCCAACCCGTTCAACCCAAGCGCGACCATCGGGTTTGCCGTCGTTCGGACGCAGAACGTGGAGTTGGGACTCTACAACGCACTCGGCCGCAAGGTGCGGACACTTTTCTCCGGACGCATTCAAGGCCAGACGCGCTTCGAGGCCCAGGTGAACGGCGAGGGCCTGCCAAGCGGTCTCTACCTCGTACGGCTTGTCGGTGATAGCTTCTCGACCACCCGAAGGGTAACGTTGCTGAAATAGCCGATCCGCCCCAACAGTTTTTGCGCCCCCGCTGGTTCTTCCGGCGGGGGCGCACGATTTTAGGAGCCTCTCGGACTTAGGACGGATCTACTGCCGCGGCGGGCAATCGGCCGATTTCCCCGCTCTTACTCCTTATCCCGCAAGCCTGTGGGACGCCTCAAAAGAGCAATAAACGGTCTCGATTTCCCACACCCCTCGCTACGCCCTCCCAAATCCGACAGGCTCCTAGGAGGCTGTTGAATAACTCCACCTACCTTCCCGCCATACGGCGGGACTCTTGGCCGATCTCCGCGTTGCGAAATACTCGACGAATCACCGATTCGCCTGCGATTTCGCGCCTCGATCTCGGCCAAGAATCGCACGCCTAGCTTACGGCCGAGTATTTCAACAGCCTCCTAGGGCCGCACATCAAACCGCCCGTCGTGGGCGTTCTTCCGGCCTATGGCCTTCCTGAATCCGCTCATTCTATTCGGCCTCGCGGCGGCGGCGATCCCGCTCATCATCCACCTGTTCAACTTCCGCAAGCCGAAGCGGGTGGATTTCTCGTCGCTGGCGTTTTTGCGCGAGCTGGAGAAGCGCACAATGCGGCGGGTGCGCATCAAGCAGTGGCTGCTCCTGCTGCTGCGAACGCTGGCCATCGTCTGCCTCGTGCTCGCCTTCGCGAGGCCCACGAAAACGAGTGTGTGGGAGGGCGTTTTCGGCGAACGCTCGCCAACCGCGATGGCGGTGGTCATCGACAACTCGCTCTCGATGACGATGCGCGATGTGCAGGGCGCGTACCTCGACCAGGCCAAGGCCCTTGCGGCGGCGCTGGTGCAAGGCGCCCAGCCTGGCGACGAGCTATTCATCATTCCGACCGCCAGAGAGTATGACGCGGGACCGATGGATTTCGCGTCGCGCGAGGCTGCATTGGACGCTGTTGAGGAACTGGAGGTGCATGCCGGAGCCGAAACGGCGTCCTCGGCCGTGTCGCGTGCGGCGAGTTTGCTGGAAGGCGCCACCAACCCCGTGCGCGAGATCTTTCTGATCAGCGACCTCCAGACTGCCACGTTCGTCGATTTAGCCCAGGCCGTGGTGCCCGAAGACATCCAACTGACGCTGATGCCGCTTGGCGAAAGAGACCACACCAACACAGCGGTTACGGAGGTGGAGATCGTGAGCCGCATCATAGAAGCCAGCCAACCGGTGCAGCTATCGGCAAGAATTGGGCGATTCGGTGATGAGAATGAGGGTTACGGCGCCAGCGTGTTTCTGGAAGGAGAGCGCGTTGCGCAGACGGCGGCGGATCTGCCCGAACGCGGGACTGAAACCATCCCGTTCACGTTCACACCCGCGCGGCGTGGATGGCTTCGCGGCGAAGTGCGTATTGAGCCCGACGAGGCAGAGTGGGACGACGTTCGCTACTTCGCGCTTCATGTGCCGGAGGCACGGCGCGTGTTGGTGATTCGGGGGACGAACGCGCGTGCCGATCACGTTACGCTGGCGCTCGAGATAGCCGCCGAACGAGGCACACTGGACATAACGCAGGCAGACGAAAGCAATCTGGCGGCAGCAGGCGTTGACAATTTCGATGCTGTCGTGCTCGTTGGTCCGGGGGATTTATCGAGTGGTGAAGTGGCTTTGCTGGAGCGCTACGTCACCGACGGCGGCGGACTCTTACTCTTCCCGGGAGAAGGGACCGATGCGCTCAATGGTCTGATCGGTGCACTAGGCGGCGGACGGTTTTATGGCCTCCTCGGTGAACTCGGCGGTCCTTCCCTGGGTGGTTTCGGTTCCGCCGATCTCGATCACCCATTGTTCGAGGGCATCTTCGACAGCCCGCCCAGCTTAAACGGGGACGCCTCCGGCCGGCCGCAACTCGAAAGCCCCGAAGTGTCGCAAGCCGCGCGCTACGTCC
>JADFQN010000130.1 GCA_022561755.1 Bacteroidota bacterium | reverse complement strand
GACGCCTACGACCAGATTCGTGAAGCCGTAGGAGTTGCGCTTGGGCGCGGCGTGCCGGCGGACATAATGGCCTACGAGGTGGCGATTTTTCGGTATGCGCTGGCCGGATGGCGGGAGAAAGCAGCGAGCGACTCCGACAGCTTCAGCTACCTCCGCACGAGCGGTTATGGGCCAATTCTGCTCGCCATCCTCATGGCCGCCGCCGCCGAGATGATCGGCGGACATTTTCTTCTGCGGATGTGGAGCGGCACGGCTGCGATCATCCACCTCATACTGGCCGGCTATGCCCTCGTGTGGCTTCTCGGCGACTATCAGGCCATGCGCACCCGTCTGTTGGAGTTGGGGGGCGAGGATTTCCGCGTGAGGCTTGGGATTCGGTGGGATGCAACCATTCCCACGGGCAACATTTCAGGAGTTCGCCGCCTCAGCGCGCCTCCGAACAAATCAAGGGACTATCTGGACGCCACGCCGCTTGGCCGCCCTACGTACCTGATCGAGATGAAGCAGCCGGTGCACGTTTCCGGCCCGTACGGATTTGGCCGGACGATTACGCAGATCGGCGTGGCGGTGGACGATGAGGAGCTCTTTGAGAAGCGGTTGGTGGAGGTGCTGGGGGTTCCACGCGGGTAGGTGTTCGGCCGTTTGTTGCTCGTAGACCACGCTTTGACTTGAATGGGCACCTTTAGAAATTCTAAAGGCATCCTTTAGTTTTTACAAACATGCGTAAACGGGCGATTCGAAGGGCATGGTACCATGGCTCGGCTCGTGTTGCTCAGTTCTCCGCTAATTTGATAACGCCAAGGTCCGTTTCCTCTCCCGGACGTGCCACATCTCGATACACTGTATATCGGGGATCGTAAGGTCCGTCGTTCACTGCTACTGAGTGGACGGTGCCGTTGGAACTTGCGTCGTAAGTGAGAGAAAACACCTCACCGATTTGCGTGAGAACTGTTGCACGTATAAAATGGAGACCGAACGATCCGTCGTCCTTGAGTGCTATAGAAACTCCCGGGAGAGGTTCTTCAGTTCCAGTGAGGACAACTTGGCCAGTGACGATGATGGTGCCGACCTCCTCACCGGAAAGGAAGTCGCAGCCGCTGATCAGGAGCAGCGGCCAGAGAAGAAGCGTCCGGCGGAAAGGCAAGTAGGCGGTTTGGGCGAAGCGGGAAAATACTGCGTTAAAACGCCACCGCCGCCTGAACGCGGTAGTACAGATCCACGTCGTCCCAGACGAGGTTCTCGTCCAGTTCGCTCCACGGCGCCGCGACGCCGAGGCTGTGGAGGATGCGGAAGCCGCCGATCGAAATCACGTTCTTCGCCTCGATGCCCACGCCGGCGCGGCGGATAGCCGCGTCGGCGTTGGAGCCGGTCCAGACCATCCCGGCGTCCGCGAACAGCGAAAAACCGAGGCGGCCGAGGTCCACGATGCCGAGCAGCTTCGTGCTCAGGTCGATGACGGGCGGCAGGCGGTACTCCAGCGTGCCGAAGAGCACCCGGTTACCTACGGCATAGCTGCGGTAGCCCCGTACGCGCTCGGCGTCGTCCAGCGTGATGGACCCGAGGATGGGGAGCTGGATGTCGATGTCGTCGTAGCGAGAGAGTCCTATGTAGTCCTGCGCCAGCAGCTCGCCGAATTGCGCTGTGGCGCGCCCGTAGGCGTAAAACCGACCGATTCCGAGTTGTGGAGAGATCCAGTAGGCGGCCAGATCCGGCCGGACGAACTGGTTGTTCGAGCCGAGGATCGGCGCGCCCATCGTAACGCGCACGCGGACGCCCGTACCGTCGAGAGGGTGGATAACATTGTAGCGGTACGGCCGCTGGTGCTTCCATGCGAAGCCGAGCTGGAGGTCCGTGCGGTAGCCGTCCTCCGGCAGAGGCAACTCTCCGCCTGCCGTTTCGAGGTCTACGTTGTCGGCGAAATCAAAAGGCTCAGCGTAGGCGTAGCGGATGCGCGCGCCGGCCTGCATCGTGGTGTAGGGCGTATCGGTGAGATCCAGCGGCAGCGTGGCCGAGAGGTCGCCGCCCGTGAGGTTCTCTACCAGTAGCGCATTGCCGTAAAAACTGCTCGGGCTTGGGAAACGGTACAGGTCGAGCCTGAGGCTCGGTGCGAGCGTATTGTTGACGTACGACAGCAGGAGGAACGATTTATCGATGAACTGTGTCACCGAGACGCCGGCAAGCACGAACAGTTGGTGCTTGCTCAGGGGCTCCAGCCAGATGGAGTTGGCGAAGAAGCCGTAGTCGTTGTTCGCCGGGTCGGCGTACGGAAGGGGCAGGGTGATGGCGTGCGTGAGGTTCGCGAACGAGTTGTAGGTATGGCGCGCGGTAATGAGCGATGAGTCGGGCGCGATGGCGAAGGGGATCTCGTTCGGCGGACGGTGCGTGGTCCAGTCGCCGTAGCCGGGGGGGATGGTGAGGGGTTCGGATGCATCCACGGTGGGTCTCCGCGCCGCATCCACCACGTAGACGCGCTCGCGGCGCTTGGTCTCGGAGGACACGAGTACGAGGCGTCCGGCAGGATGGAGGGAATCCGCCGGCAGCCAGTCGTGGACCGTCGCGCCGTCGTAGAGGAAAGTGACGCGTTGTTCGGAGGACGGAGGACGGAGGACGGAAGACAGAGGCTCCGTTGGGGTATCTGGGGCTCGCCTGTAGATGACTGTCTCTGCAGCGCCTCCAGTGCGTTCCGGAATCACATCTGGTTTCTCAACTCCCAGCGTGTCTTCCACTGGGGTCTGCCGTCCTCCGTCCTCCGTCCTCTGTCCTCTGTCCTCTGTTCTCTCCTCTCCGTCCTCCGTCCTCCGTCCTCCGTCCTCTGTCCTCTGATCATCCATTTCCCACTCCTCGCCAGAAACCACGTCATCCGGTCCGGCCTCGCCCGGCAACCCAACCACAAACACGTTGGGCGCGTCATCCCGCAGCGACGTAAACGCCATCGCTTCACCGTTGGGACTCCACACCGGCAGACGGCTGTCGTTGGCCCCGATGGACAGGTCGGCGCCGACTCGCACGGGCGACGGCGCGCCGAGGGCCACGTCGATGGTCATCAGGCTGCGGTTGCCCTCCGCATCGAACACGGTTATCGCAATCTGGTCGCCGCGCGGGCTCCACCGCGCCGAAGTGATCTGAACATCACCTTCAAAGTGCGTGAGAGACGTTTCCTCGCGCGTTTCGAGATCGAGGAGAAACACGTTGGCCGTTCCACCAACTGCGCTGCTGGCCGTACCAACAAAGGCCAGTGTCCGCCCATCCGGGCCAAAGCTCGGGCTGAACGCCCTCCGGCTGTGCGTGAGCCGCGTGCGCCGGCCCGTCTCAACCTCCACCATGTAGAGGTCGTTCACGAGCGATCCGTGATTGCCGCGAATCCTCCGCGCATAGGCAATGCGGCTACCGTCAGGGCTCCAGCTTATCGGGCCTTGCAGGCTGCCTTCGGCCAGCACCCGCACGTTGCGCGTGCTGTCGGCGCCGGGGTTGTTCATCACAAAAAGCCGCCGCACCGGCCGCGCCACCGACGTAAGAACCGTCGCCGCGATGAGCGTCGTGTCGGGGCTAAAATCGATGCTGTAGATGTACTGGCCGGGCAGGCGAAGCGGGTCCACATGGAGCGAATCGAGGCGCTCCATCTGGCCTGCCAGCGTGTTGTAGTACACGTTGGCGTTTTTCCGCCACTCCTCCTGAAACTCCTTGTACGGCTCCCCGACAACGTCCTCGAAGGCCGTGTAAAAGTCGTGGACGTGCGCCAGGCCGAGCAGCGCGGACTTGCGGTGTTCGAGGATCTGCGTAATCGTGGAGTCGCCGTACGTCTCAGCGAGGTAGCGGAGTTGGCTGTTGCCGAGGGCGTAGAGGAGCCGCCCGTTCTGGTTAGAGTTGTCGTCCGACGTGCTGAGCCGATCCTCGAAAATCGCCGTGCGGAGCCAGCGGTCGCCGCGCTGGGCGTCCCACTTCTCGGTTTCGTATTGCGCGAGGCCCTCCACCCACCACGCCGGGTAGGCCGTGGCGAGGAGGTTTTGTAGCAGCCCCAGGCTCGACCGGACTGTCCGGAAGTGGAAGATGTGGGCGAGCTCGTGGGCGATCACCTTTCGCAGCCACTTGACCTCGCCCGTCCAGATTTCCGCCGTGTTGTTGGCATTCACCCAGATGTGTGTGAAGCCCGCCGAACCGACGTCATAGGCCGAGCCGTTGGCAATCTCGTCCTCGTCGGAGAGATAGATGCGGATTTTGTCATCGAACACGACGCCGCCGAAGTTCTCCGAAAGCGTGGCGTACGTGGCCTCAGCAACAGCGGCGGCTTGGGCCTCTATGCCCGCGAGATGCGCCGGATACATGATCTCGAAGTGCTCCGTCTCGGCGACCTGCCAGTCCAGCTCCGGGTGGTTGCGGCCGTTTAGGCCAGAATAGCCCTGCCCGAACGCAGGGGCGGCAATCAAGAGGGCGAATGCGAGGAGGATGGGGCGCATCAGGAGAGGAAGATCCTTCGGCTTTGCCTCAGGACAGGCGACGGACGGAAACTAGACCCCTGGAACCGGGGAGGACGGTAGAAGAAAGGGTAAAGGGTAAAGGGGTCAGGAGGCAGAAGACGGAGGACGGAGGACGGTAGAAGAAAGGGTAAAGTGTGAAGGGTAAAGGGGTCAGGGGTCAGAATTCGGGTATCCCAAATCCCAAGTTCCAAATCCCAAATCTCCAATCCCGACCCCCAAATCATATAACCCAAATCCGATATCCTAAATCCCATATCCCAAATTCCAACCCCAAATTCCAAATTCCAAATCTCCAATCCCGAGCCCCAACCCCCAAATCCCAAATCCTATATCCCAAATCCGATATCCGATATCGCCCATCAGTTATCCCAAATCCGTTATCCCATATCCGATATCCGATATCGCCCATCCCAAACCCCAGATACCTGGAAGCGGGCAGAATACATGCAAGGGGGCGTTTTCGTTTGTCCAGCTTACTAGTCATATTGGCAGGGTGGTTGAATTGGTTTGACTGGTAAGCCGCCGCCGCCTATTTTTTCCGCAGCCGAAGTAGCCCGAACCGGCCTGATGCTCCGGAATGTCCCTTCCGAGACGCGGCTCCCACCCACCACACTTCCTCCCTTTGCGTCGTTCCACCACCCTCCGTCTGACGCGGGCGCTCCTCTACGTAGCCCTGTTTGGTATTGCGGTGTTGCCGGTATCGGTGAATGCCCAGTTCGGAACCGTGTACCCCTCCGAGCGCATTCAGGCGGGGCAGCGGATCAATGCTTTTGTCGCGTGGGAGGGCATCTGGGCGCTCGAAGGCCTCTCGATGGATCTCCCCGCCGGGTGGAGGCTGGTGGAAGCCAGTGCGGTCAGGAGAGGCTCCAACACCCGCGTTCCTCTCCGTTTACGCGAGAGTTCGATGGTGGCCGGGAGGCATCTTGCCTACGCCGTGCGGACGATCCGGGGGCCGCATCTGCTCATTTTGGAAGTCACCGTGGGCTCGTCGGTCGGGGCCGCATCCATCGACATCATGCCGATGAGGCGCCGCGCCGATGACCGGCTGATGCTTACGACTTCGCGGAAGGCCACGTGGTCGGTTGTTGTAGCGGAGGCAGCGGCAAGCCGAGGCGGCAAGGCCTTCCGCCGCGGCAACGTAGACGAGTTGTATGTGCTGGATCGACGGGTGCTACCAGGTCTCGATGCCCGAAGCCCCTACACGGTGGAGGCATGGATAAAAACGACGGGACTGGAGGAGGTGGTGCTTTCCACGTGGAATGGCCGCGACGAACAGGTGTATCCGCTCGAGTGGCTCGTGGATGCGCGTGGGCGGCTTGTGGTGTACCGGGGTGAGCCCGGTGAGCATGTGGGAATGCGGACGAGCAACCCCGTGGCCGACGGCCGGTGGCACCACGTTGCGGTTTCTCAGAACCCCTCCAGAGGACGCGTGCGCCTGTTTGTGGACGGCAATGTGGTGGACTCCCTCCGCACTTCTTCTTCGGGCGCGGCTAACAACACGCTCTCGCTGACGGTAGGCGGGCGAAGAGCGGCTTCGGGAGGCAGTCGAGTGGAAGAGTTTTCTGGTTACATCGACGAGTTGCGGTTCTGGGGCCGCGCCCGCTCGCGCGATGAAATCCGCTACACGATGCGGCAGCAGATCACCGATCCTGTGGAAGGCCTCCTGCGCCTCGGGTTCGATACGGAGCCGTCGCCGAGCATCCTCCGGGAAGTCCCAAGGGGCGACCTGCTGGCGCGCTCCGACCTCTCCTTCTCTTATCCGATAGAGGCCCTCAGTGCAGACGTAGACGGAACGGCCGTCCGAATCACCTGGGAGACCAAGGACCGCCAGAACGACCGGTTTAGTGTGGAACGCTCAGCCGACGGGCGCAGCTACGAATCCATCGGGACTGTTCTTTTGCGCGACCGCATTGCTGAGGCAGCCGACGGCACCATGCGCTTCTCGTTCACCGATGTGCCTCCGGAGGGCCCGCTGCACTACTACCGCATTCGGCAGCATTTTACGGATGCGCCCGAGCGCGTAAGCGCCGCCCTCAAGCTCGGGCTGGGTGATGATGGGGCGCCGTTGGCCGCCATCGAAGGCAATTCGCCAAATCCGTTCTCCGGGTCTACGACGATCAACTTTACACTGCAACAGGCCTCCGCCGTGCGCCTTTCGGTGTGGGATGTCTCCGGAGGCCGCGTGGCCGTGCTGGTGGACAATCCCCTGCGCGCCGGCCGCCACAGCATCCGGTTCGATGCCGGCGACCTCCCCAGCGGCATCTACTTCGTGCAGCTCCAAACCCCCGAAGCGCGCCTGACGCACAAGCTTACGCTGACGCGATGAGGACCGCAGACCGTAGACCGCGCTTTCCACTCGGTACTTGTGAGATCCGACGATCACCGACCTTCACGTAATCACGTAATCACGTAATTACGTATTCACTACATGACGATTACGTTTTTCGGGCACTCCGTCATCCAGATAGAAACGAACGGGACAACGCTCCTGGTGGACCCGTTCGTCACAGGCAATGGACTTGCGGAGGGCGTTGTTTCGGCGGATGACCTGAACCCGGACGTCATCCTCCTTACCCACGCTCACGGCGACCACTGGGGCGATACGCCCGCCATCGCCGAGAGAACCGGGGCGCTGGTAGTCGCCAACTTTGAGATCACCTCCTACCTCGGCCGCGTACACAGCTACGAGAACACGCATCCCATGAATACGGGCGGTTCGTGGACGTTCGACTGGGGGCGCGTGACGCAGACGTACGCGCGCCACTCGTCGTCCTTCCCGGACGGGACGTACGGCGGCAACCCCAACGGCTACCTCCTCCGCCTGGAGGGCAAGTGCCTATACCTGGCCGGCGATACGTGCGCGTTTTCCGAGATGTCCTGCCTCGCCGATGACAAGGGGATCGATGTGGCCTTCCTGCCCATCGGCGACGACTTCACGATGGGGTCGGAAGAAGCCGTGGAGTGTGTGGAAGTTCTGAAGCCGCGCCTCACGGTTCCTATCCACTACAATACGTTTCCCTACATCGAGGTGGACGTGAGCCGCTTCACCAACGCGATGGACGCCGCTGGTTACGAAGCGCGGGTGCTAGCGCCGGGAGAGACGATGGAGGTTTGATTTCTGCGTCCTCCCAATCCCTCCGAACCACGGTCGTTTGCTCGCGTTACACGATGGCTTCTCCTTGAGTTCGCCTTTGAGTTCGCAGGATCGATGAGGCTCTTCTCCCCCCACAGTTCTACTCTGATATCCAGCGCAGCCGTGCTGGTACTGTGGATGCTTCCGGCGGTGGCCGCCGCACAGGCAGGTTTTCAGACGCTCGATCCATTCTATCAGGACGAGTCCGCGCGGCTCGATTTTTTTGGCGGCGTAGCGGTTTCAGGTGAAATCGGGTATCGTACCACCAGCCTGCTCCAACCCGGTTCGGATGCCACCGCAGGCCTCGGTTCGGTTGCCGTTTCTGCCCAACTCGATTATGCGTTGATGAGGCAAGTGGTTGTGTCGGGGATTGTGGATCTGACGGGAGGTGTCGGCCAGGGCTCAGTGGGGCTGAGTTGGTTGGTGATCAAACCCTACTGGCACAACGATGGAACCGATTACGCGGTCCGCATTGCGGTTGACCCGGCCAGCGAAGGAAGCCTCGGCTTCCGCCAGACCGACATCGCTTTCCTCTCAACATCAGCCAGTTCACCGAACTTGATATCTACGTTCGCCGTAGGTGTGCGGCGGGTTCGCACGGGCTACGATACACGCCCGCCGGCGGTCGAAACGGGCGGAGATCCGCCCATCGGTACGTCGGCTACCCTCTTTTCCGATGCCCAGCGCGTGCGCGTTATCGGGCGCGAGATTCATGCGTCATGGGGCTACAGCTTTCTTTTCGATCCGGCAGGAAGCCGCATTGCTGTTGCGCTTCTAGGCGCAGCCGGCGATTACTCGCTGCTTCGGGTTGTGACGGGAAGCCAACTGGAAATCGCAGGCGAGTCGGAGGATCGGATTCGCAGCGGTATGGCCTGGTTACGGGCCGGTGTAGAACTCAACAGGCCGAGCTACCAGTTGGCGCCGTATGTTTCGGTGCCCATTGCAACGTGGGCCAACGTGGAAGGCGAGGATGTTCGCCACGGGCCGCGCCCCGACAGGGCTCAGTTCGGATTGCGGGTGACGCTGCGATAAGAGGCTGTTGAACTACGTCATCCCCGCAGTACTGCGGGGCGCCTCTCGACCAATCTCTTCGTTGTGCTCCGCAGTACTGCGGGGAGCTTGCCCCGTCCCGTCCCGCGCTGGCTGCGGGACTGCGGGACTGTGGGGAGCACGTAATTCGACAACCTCCTAATGGTCATCGGCGTCATTTCGGACACGCACAAAGCCCTCCCCCTAGCAGGTGGAGCTGGAGGGTGTCGAGCGGATTAAGCATAATGCAATTATTAAGCGTTCACGCACCGCGCAAATCCAACTATACAGGTTGTGAAATAGAGCCACAACGGCAAACTGGCTCGACCCCACCTGTCCTCCTCCCCGCCTTCGCGGGGACAGGCTCTGCAAGGGGAGGGACGTGTTGGCGTAGATTCTCGGTCGCTCGGATCGAAGTTGCGTGAAAGGACGCACCGCGTATGCTTGAGACTCTGCAACCATCTCTCAACCAGTTCTTCCGGTGGTAATCAGGACGCTTTATGCTCATCGGCGTCATCTCGGACACGCACGGTTTCTTCCATCCGGCAATCCCCGAGGCATTTTCGGAGGTCGATATGATACTCCACGCCGGCGACGTAGGCCCGGTGGCAGTATTAGACGCGTTGGAGATCATCGCGCCTGTGCGCGGCG